>NZ_JBHXVE010000002.1:75561-128163 GCF_042672505.1 Streptomyces sp. NPDC127190 | reverse complement strand
GCCCCCGCCGGCCCAGGCGGGGCCGCTCGGCCCTCCCCCCCCCCCCCCACCCCGGACACCCCCCCCCCCCACCTCCCCCGCCCCCGCCCCCCCCGCCCCCCGGGCGGCGCGGCTCCTTCGTTTTCCGCGACGATGCGAGCACACCGTAATTCGGGCAGCGGAAATCCACTGCCACCGAATTACTCTTCTTTGTATACGGCGTCCGTGTTAATGCCGCAGGCTCGGCGTGTTTACGGCATGTTGCGAAGTCCTCACACGTTCCGCCGCGGCGGAGAAACGGAGGCGGTGCGCGGCCGTGGTGCGTTCGGTGTGCAGGGCGGTGAGCGCACGCGCGCGCTCGCCGTCGCCACGCGCCACCGCGTCCACGATCGCGCCGTGCTCCGCCCAGGAGTCCACCGGGCTCGGCGTGGCGTCCACCGTGTACATCCAGGCGATCTTGTGCCGCAGCTGGGTGAGCATCGAGGTCAGCGAGGGGCTGCCGGAGGCCTGGGCGAGCGTCTCGTGGAACCAGCCCCCCAGCGAGCGCAGATCCTCGCTGTGACCTCGCCGGGCCCGCTCCTGGCCCAGCCGGACGAGGCCGCGCAGCACCTTCAGATGGGCCTCGGTGCGCCGCTGCGCGGCCCGCGCCGCCCCGAGCGGCTCCAGCAGCATCCGCATCTCCAGCAGGTCGGCGGCCTCCTGCTCGGTCGGCTCGGCCACGCACGCGCCCGCGTGCCGGCGGGTCACCACGAAGCCCTCGGCCTCCAGGGTGCGCAGCGCCTCGCGGACCGGGACCCGGGAAACGCCGTAACGGCGGGCCAGGACATCCTCGGTGAGGCGGCCGCCGCGCTCGTAGACACCCGCGACGATGTCGTCCCGGATGGCCGTGCACACCGAGTGCGCCGGAATACGCATGACCGACCTCCGCCTTAATCCCCGTGAAACGTCGACGATGGACGTGTGTTCCGTGACTCTATTGCAATGAGCCGGAATTTCCGACGGCGGGCCGGAATCCAGGGATATTTTTTGGACAGCGGATCAGGCGGACACTGCGAAAAACGGCGAAAGCCCCGGCCGATGGGCCGGGGCCGCCGATGCCGGGCGAGGCCGGGTCAGACGTTCACACCGTGCGTGCGGAGGTAGGCGACGGGGTCGATGTCGGAGCCGTACTCCGGGGTCGTACGGGCCTCGAAGTGCAGGTGCGGTCCGGTGACGTTGCCGGTCGCGCCGGACAGCCCGATGTGCTGGCCCGGGGTGACCTTCTGACCGACCGTGACGCCGATGGACGACAGATGCCCGTACTGGGTGTACATGCCGTCAGCCATCCGGATCACGATCTGGTTGCCGTACGCGCCGCCCCAGCCGGTGGAGACGACGGTGCCGGAGCCGACCGCGAGCACGGGCGTGCCGGTCGCCGCGTGGAAGTCGATGCCGGTGTGCGAGCCGGAGGACCACAGGGAGCTGCTGGCCTTGTAGCCCGTGGAGACGTAGGAGTGCGCTATCGGCGCGACGAAGGCGTTCAGCCGCGCGCGCTCGGCCGCGCGGGCGGCGCGGGCCGCGGCCACGCGCTCCTGCTGGGCCTTCTGCGCCGCCGCCCGCTCGACCGCCTGCTGCTGCGCGGCCTCCTTCTGGGCGGCCGCCTGCGCGTCGATGTGCCGGGCGACGTCGTCGCTGACGGTGAGGACCGGGGTGAGGCCGGTCTGCTCGACGGAGTTCTCCGTGGCGAGCGCCGGAGAGGCCGCGAGGGTGCCGATGACCCCGGTGGTGGTGAGGGCCGCGACACCGGCCGCCTGAGCGGTGGTGCGCTTGACCCGGCCGGGCTTGCGGTGCTTCCCGGTGGCGCACATGAACGCCATGAAGTGGCTGTTCCTTTCCTTCCCTCTCGCCTACCGGGTTAGCTGACGGGTTCGGAGCAGGAAGGTCTCCTACGGACCCCCTCGCTCACGCGCGGGCGTCCGATTCACCCCAGGGACTGCTGTGGGTCCCCGGCTCCCCTGGCTCGCGCCGTACGGGGACTCGGCGATGGCTGTCCGGTGCCGCGGGCGCGGCGCACTGTCTACCGACGAACAGCCCGGACGACGCTAAGGGGCGGCGAAGTCAAACCCCAAACAGATCACCGTTTTTGTAGTGCATCCCACAGGGCAGACGGGCAACCTCCGTCCCAAACCGGGCATCTGGGGAACACGGTGCAACAGCCGGGAATGCCGTGGGGCCCTGACGGCCCGTAGGTCGTCAGGGCCCCACGCCCGTGCACTGCCGCCGGGCCGTGCCCGGCCGCCGCGCGGCGTTCGGCTACTCGGCCGCCACCACGGTGACTTCGCCGATGCCGAGCGCCTCGACCGGCGCCTTGATCTGCGCAGCGTCACCGACGAGCACGGTCACCAGGCGGTCCACCGGGAAGGCGTTCACGACGGCCGCCGTGGCCTCCACCGTGCCCGTCGCGGCCAGCTGCTGGTACAGCGTGGCCTGGAAGTCGTCGGGCAGGTGCTGCTCGACCTGGTCGGCCAGGGTGCTCGCGACGGCCGCCGCCGTCTCGTACTTCAGCGGCGCCACACCGACCAGGTTCTGCACGGCGACGTCCCGCTCGGCGTCGGTCAGGCCCTCCGCCGCGAGGGTGCGCAGCACCTTCCACAGGTCGTCCAGGGCCGGGCCGGTGTTCGGGGTGTCCACCGAGCCGCTGATCGCGAGCATCGACACGCCCGTGCCGTCCGGAGCCGACCTGAGGACCTGTCCGAAGGCGCGCACGCCGTAGGTGTAGCCCTTCTCCTCACGCAGGACGCGGTCCAGGCGGGAGGTGAGGGTGCCGCCCAGGCAGTAGGTGCCGAGCACCTGCGCGGGCCACACCCGGTCGTGCCGGTCGGAGCCGGCCCGGCCGATGAGCAGCTGGGTCTGGACGGCGCCGGGCCGGTCCACGATCACCACGCGCCCGGTGTCGTCGGCGCTCACCGGCGGCACGGGGCGCGGCTCGCCCGGGGTGCCGGTCCAGGCGCCCAGGGTGTCGCCGAGCAGCGCGTCCAGGTCGACACCGGTGAGGTCGCCGACCACCACCGCGGTGGCCGTACCGGGGCGCACATGGCGGTCGTAGAAAGCGCGCACGGCCGCCGCGTCGATCTTCTCGACGGTCTCCTCGGTGCCCTGTCGCGGCCGGGACATGCGCGAGGTCGCCGGGAACAGCTCCTTGGAGAGTTCCTTGGCGGCGCGCCGGGAGGGGTTGGCCAGCTCGTGCGGGATCTCGTCCAGGCGGTTGCGGACCAGCCGCTCGACCTCGCTCTCGGCGAAGGCGGGCGCGCGCAGCGCGTCGGCGAGCAGGCCGAGGCCCTTGGCCAGACGGGAGGCCGGGACCTCCAGGCTGAGCCGGACACCCGGGTGGTCGGCGTGCGTGTCGAGGGTGGCACCCGCGCGCTCCAGCTCGGCCGCGAACTCCTCGGCGGAGTGCTTGTCGGTGCCCTCGGAGAAGGCCCGCGCCATGATCGTGGCCACGCCGTCCAGGCCGGCCGGCTCGGCGTCCAGCGGCGCGTCCAGCAGCACCTCGACGGCGACGACCTGCTGTCCGGGGCGGTGGCAGCGCAGCACGGTCAGGCCGTTGCCCAGCGTGGCGCGCTCCGGGGCCGGGAACGCCCACGGCCTGGCCTCGCCCGGCTGCGGCTGGGGGTGGAACTCCATGGTGGCGAGCTCGGTCACTTGGCCGTCTCCTCGTTCTCGTTACCGGCCTCTACGGTGGCTTCCTGCTCCGGGTCCTCGCCGCGCCCCGCCTCCTCGGTGTGCTCGGCGGACTCGGCGGACAGCGGCTCGTAGACCAGCACCGCGCGGTTGTCGGGGCGCAGCCGGGCCTTGGCGACCTCCTGGACCTCCTCGGCGGTCACCTCCAGGACGCGCTGGACGGCGGTGAGGGCGAGCTGCGGGTCGCCGAACAGGACGGCGTACCGGCACAGTTCGTCGGCGCGGCCGGCGACCGTGCCGAGCCGGTCCAGCCACTCGCGCTCCAGCTGGGCCTGGGCGCGCTCCATCTCCTCCGGCGTGGGGCCCTCCTCGGCGAACCGGGCCAGCTCCTCGTCGATGGCGGCCTCGATGACCGGCACCTCGACGTCACCGGAGGTCTTCACGTCCAGCCAGCCCAGGGAGGGGGCGCCCGCCAGGCGCAGCAGGCCGAAGCCGGCCGCGACGGCCGTACGGTCGCGGCGCACCAGACGGTTGTACAGCCGGGAGGACTCGCCGCCGCCGAGCACGGTCAGGGCCAGGTCGGCCGCGTCGCACGCGCGCGTGCCGTCGTGCGGGAGGCGGTAGGCGGCCATCAGGGCGCGCGCCGGGACCTCCTCGACGACGACCTCGCGCAGCTGCTCGCCGATGATGTCCGGCAGCGAGCCGTCGCGCGGGGCGGGCTTGCCGTCGTGGGACGGGATCGAACCGAAGTACTTCTCGACCCACGCCAGGGTCTGCTCCGGGTCGATGTCGCCGACCACGGAGAGCACCGCGTTGTTCGGCGCGTAGTAGGTGCGGAAGAACTGGCGGGCGTCCTCCAGGGTGGCCGCGTCCAGGTCCGCCATCGAGCCGATCGGCGTGTGGTGGTAGGGGTGGCCCGCGGGGTAGGAGAGGGCGGTCAGCTTCTCGAAGGCGGTGCCGTAGGGCACGTTGTCGTAGCGCTGACGGCGCTCGTTCTTGACGACGTCGCGCTGGTTCTCCATGGACTCGTCGTCCAGGGCGGCCAGCAGGGAGCCCATGCGGTCGGCCTCCAACCACAGGGCCAGCTCCAGCTGGTGGGCGGGCATGGTCTCGAAGTAGTTGGTGCGCTCGAAGCTGGTGGTGCCGTTGAGCGAGCCGCCGGCGCCCTGCACCAGCTCGAAGTGACCGTTGCCCTTGACCTGCGCCGAACCCTGGAACATCAGGTGCTCGAAAAGGTGAGCCAGGCCGGTACGCCCCTTGACCTCGTGGCGGGAGCCGACGTCGTACCAGAGGCAGACCGCCGCCACGGGGGTCAGGTGGTCCTCGGAGAGCACCACGCGCAGACCGTTGGCCAGGCGGTGCTCGGTCGCTGTCAGGCCCCCGGAGCCTGCCTCGGCTGTGGTCGTGTGACCCATGGGCATGTACGTCCCTTCGCGAGCGGAGGCGGTTGTGGAAACCGCGCTTTTCCTGCCGGTCCTGCCACTGTATGCAAAGCGTGCGGGGGCCCGGCGAAGTTCCCGCGGGACGTACGCCCACAGCGGATCACGTAGCCTGCGACACGCGCGCCGCGCAGCGGCTCACCGGCACCGGCCGGGACCGCACGGACCGGGCCGTGCCCGCGTTGTCGGTGGCACGGTCCACAATGGTCCGCGACAGATCCGTCAACCGCTTCAGCAGCACGAGCGAGCCGAGGGGTGCGCGTCCCGTAGGCGAGCGAACCGATCAGGAGGAGCCGGCAGCGATGGCCCGCCGCAGCACGAAGACCCCGCCGCCCGACGATTCGTACGAGGAGAAGATCCTCGACATCGACGTCGTGGACGAGATGCGTGGCTCCTACCTCGAGTACGCCTACTCGGTCATCTACTCGCGCGCCCTGCCGGACGCCCGTGACGGTCTCAAGCCGGTGCACCGCCGGATCGTGTACCAGATGAACGAGATGGGCGTGCGTCCCGACCGCGGCTATGTGAAGTGCGCCCGCGTGGTCGGCGAGGTCATGGGCAAGCTGCACCCGCACGGCGACGCGTCGATCTACGACGCCCTGGTGCGCATGGCGCAGCCGTTCTCCATGCGCCTGCCGCTCGTCGACGGCCACGGCAACTTCGGCTCGCTGGGCAACGACGACCCGCCGGCCGCCATGCGGTACACCGAGTGCCGGATGGCCGAGGCGACGGGCCTGATGACGGAGTCGATCGACGAGGACACCGTCGACTTCACGCCCAACTACGACGGCCAGGAGCAGGAGCCGGTGGCCCTGCCCGCCGCCTTCCCGAACCTGCTGGTCAACGGCGCCTCCGGCATCGCGGTCGGCATGGCGACGAACATGCCGCCGCACAACCTGCGCGAGGTCATCGCCGCCGCCCGGCATCTGATCAAGTACCCGAACGCGGACCTGGACGCGCTGATGCGGCACGTCCCCGGCCCGGACCTGCCCACCGGCGGCCGGATCGTCGGGCTGGCCGGCATCCGCGACGCGTACGCGACCGGCCGTGGCACCTTCAAGATGCGCGCGACCGTCTCGGTCGAGGCGGTCACCGCCCGCCGCAAGGGCCTGGTGATCACCGAACTGCCCTTCGCGGTCGGCCCCGAGAAGGTCATCGCGAAGATCAAGGACCTGGTCAACGCGAAGAAGATCCAGGGCATCGCGGACGTCAAGGACCTCACCGACCGCGAGCACGGGCTGCGCCTGGTCATCGAGATCAAGAACGGCTTCGTGCCCGAGGCGATCCTGGAGCAGCTGTACAAGCTGACCCCCATGGAGGAGTCCTTCGGCATCAACAACGTCGCCCTGGTGGACGGCCAGCCGCTCACCCTGGGCCTGAAGGAGCTGCTGGAGGTCTACCTCGACCACCGCTTCGACGTGGTCCGCCGGCGCAGCGAGTTCCGCCGCGGCAAGAAGCGGGACCGGCTGCACCTGGTCGAGGGCCTGCTGACCGCGCTCGTCGACATCGACGAGGTCATCCGGCTGATCCGGTCCAGCGACAACTCCGCGCAGGCCAAGGAGCGCCTGATGCAGCGGTTCTCGCTGAGCGAGGTGCAGACGCAGTACATCCTCGACACGCCGCTGCGCCGGCTCACCAAGTACGACCGCATCGAGCTGGAGGCGGAGAAGGACAAGCTCACCGCGGAGATCGCGGAGCTGACCCGGATCCTGGATTCCGACGCGGAGCTGCGCAAGCTGGTCTCGGCCGAACTGGCCGCGGTGGCGAAGAAGTTCGGCACCGACCGGCGTACGGTGCTGCTGGAGTCCGCGGGTGCCCCGACGGCCACGGTGCCGCTCCAGGTGGCCGACGACCCGTGCCGGGTGCTGCTGTCCTCGACGGGTCTGCTGGCCCGTACGTCGACCGCCGAGCCGTTCGCGCAGGAGGAGGGCGCCAGGCGGGTCAAGCACGATGTGATCGTCTCGGCGGTCCCGGCGACCGCGCGGGGCGAGATCGGCGCCGTGACCTCGGCGGGCCGGCTGCTGCGGATCAACGTGGTCGACCTGCCGCAGCTGCCGGACACCGCGGCCGCGCCGAACCTCTCGGGCGGTGCGCCGCTGGCGGAGTTCGTCTCCCTGGAGGACGACGAGACGGTGGTCTGCCTGACCACGCTGGACGAGTCCTCCCCGGGCCTCGCGCTCGGCACCGAGCAGGGTGTGGTCAAGCGGGTGGTGCCCGACTATCCGTCCAACAAGGACGAGTTGGAGGTCATCACGCTCAAGGAGGGTGACCGGATCGTCGGCGCGGTGGAGCTGCGCACCGGCGAGGAGGACCTGGTCTTCATCACGGACGACGCCCAGCTGCTGCGCTTCCAGGCCTCCATCGTCCGTCCGCAGGGCCGCCCGGCGGGCGGTATGGCGGGCGTCAAGCTCACCGAGGGCGCGAAGGTCATCTCCTTCACGGCGGTCGACCCGGCCGCCGACGCGGTGGTGTTCACCGTGGCGGGCTCGCGCGGCACGCTGGACGACTCGGTGCAGACGACGGCCAAGCTGACCCCGTTCGACCAGTTCCCGCGCAAGGGCCGGGCCACGGGTGGCGTGCGCTGCCAGCGGTTCCTGAAGGGCGAGGACTGTCTGGCGCTGGCCTGGGCCGGCCCGGCTCCCGCGCGCGCGGCGCAGAAGAACGGTTCCCCGGCGGAGCTGCCGGAGCTGGACCCGCGCCGCGACGGCTCGGGCACCTCGCTGCCGAAGACGGTGTCGGTGGTGGCGGGGCCGGTGTTCTAGTACGCCTCGGCGCCGGCGTTCTGGTACGCGTCGGCGCCTGGCTCCTCCTCGGAGCCCTGCACATAGCGCAGGACGCCCCACATGCCGTGCTCGTCGGCGTGTGGGGCGTCGTTCACGCACCCCTTAAGCTCCTTGCCGAGGGCGTCCGTCTCGATGCCGGAGCCGATCAGCACGAGCTTGCTGCCCCGGGCGTCCCCGGCCGGCCAGGGCTCGGGGTAGAAGCGCAGGAACCGGCCGACGGCGTGTACGGCGTACCGGTTGCGGGTGTCGTACGGCCCGAAGTCGACATAGCCCTTGATCCGGTACAGCCCGTCGGGCCGGCTGTCCAGGAAGCGCATGAGCCGGCGCGGCTCCATCGGCTGCTCGGAGGCGAAGGACAGGCTGTCGTAGCCGGTGTGGAGATGACCTGCGTGCTCCTCGTCACCGGTGTGTTCGTGCAGGTCGTCGAAGGACAGCTGCCCGATCCGCTCCTCACTGGGCCGGCAGTCGAACAGGAACTCGGGGTCGATGCGCCCATAGGTGGCGGGCACGACGGCGGCACGGTCGGTGAGCGAGCGGACGAGGCCGAGGACGCGGTCGGGATCGGTGGCCCGGTCGAGCTTGTTGACCACGACCAGGTCGGCGAGGGCGAGATGCCGGTCGATCTCGGGGTGCTGCGCGCGCGTGCCGTCGAACTCGGCGGCGTCGACGACCTCGACCAGGCCGCCGTAGACCACCCTGGGGTGCTCGCTGGCCAGCACCATCCGCACGAGTTCCTGGGGCTCGGCGAGCCCGCTCGCCTCGATGACGATCACGTCGATACCGGCCGCGGGCGCGGCGAGCCGGTCCAGGTAGACGTCGAGTTCACTCGCGTCGACGGCACAGCACAGGCAGCCGTTGCCGAGCGAGACGGTCGAGTCGCCGAGCGCGCCCGCGACGGCCATCGCGTCGATCTCGATGGCTCCGAAGTCGTTGACGATCGCCCCGATCCGGCTGCCTCCGCTGCGGTGCAGCAGATGGTTGAGGAGGGTGGTCTTGCCGGAGCCGAGGAAACCGGCGAGAACGACGACCGGGATCTGCTGCGGGCTACGGCTCTGCTCCGGGCTGCGGCTGCTGTCCAGGCTGTACGTGCTGTCCGGACTGTGCGCCAACCTGTTCCCCAACGGGCGACCTCTCTCCTGTCTCCTGCGGACCGGCTGCCGGTCCAGGATAGGAGGGCGGTGGGGCACGTGGGGCCTGTGCACCCGGAAGGGGCCTGAGTACCCTGGGCGTCAGCCTGCGGCGGGGACCGCGACCGGCGGCTCCGGGCCCACATACCGCGCCACCGGGCGGATGATCTTCGGGTCGGCGGCCTGTTCCAGGATGTTGGCGCTCCAGCCCACGACGCGACCCGCCGCGAAGGTGGGGGTGAACATCTCCCGTGGCAGGCCGCACAGCTCCATGACGACGCCGGCGTAGAACTCGACGTTGGTGTGGAGTTCGCGGCCCGGCTTCAGCTCGGCGAGGATCGCCTCGACCCGGTGCTCGACCTCGACGGCGAACTCCACCCGCGGCCCGCCGAAGCCCAGGGCGATCTCGCGGAGCATCCGGGAGCGGGGGTCCTCGGTCCGGTAGACGGCGTGGCCGAAGCCCATGATCCGGTCTCCGGCGAGCACCCGCTCGCGGATCCAGGGGTCGATCCGGTCCGGGGTGCCGATGGCGTCCAGGGTGTCCAGGGCCCGGCTGGGCGCGCCTCCGTGCAACGGTCCGGACAGGGCGCCGACGGCACCGGTCAGGCAGGCCGCCACATCGGCGCCGGTGGACGCGATGACACGGGCGGTGAAGGTTGATGCATTGAATCCGTGGTCAATGGTTGAGATGAGGTATTGCTCGACCGCACGGGCCCGTCGCGGCTTGGGTTCCGTCCCCGTCAACATGTACAGGTAGTTGGCCGCGTACGAGAGGTCCGCCCGCGGGTCTACCGGTTCGAGGCCCTGGCCGAGGCGGTACAGCGCGGTGAGGAGCGTGGGTACGGCCGCGCACGCGACCAGGGTGTCGGCCCGGCGCCGGTCGGCGTCGAGGTCGTAGACAGGCCGGAAGCCGTGTGCCGCGCCCAGCAGGGACAGCGCGGTGCGCAGGCCCGCCAGCGGGCCGGAGAGGCGGCTCGCCGCCGCGATCGCGGGCAGCGCCGCCCCGACCTCGTCGGGCAGCCGGCGCAGTGCCGCGGTCTCGGCCGCGAAGGCGGCGCGGCCCTCGGCGTCCGGGAGCCGGCCGTGGACCAGGAGATGCCAGACGTCCTCGAAGCCGCGGCTCTGCGCGAGTTCGACGGCCGAGTACTGGCGGTAGTGGTAGAAGCCCTCGCGTCCGCGGACGTCACCGATCTCGGTGTCGGTGACGACGACGCCGGCGAGGCCGCGCGGTACGTCGACAAGAGGGGTTGCAGCCCTGTTGATGGCCATGATTCTCCTCCCTGAAGTTGATTCGACTGTCCACGCTTGACGCTTTTTCTGTCAATGTTGATTTAATCAACGTACGACTATCAACCCGTGCAGAGGCGACTACGGTGACCCCCATGCGCGATCACGAAACCGCTCCCGGCCGCGTCGGCCGCCGGCTGACCACCAAGGAGACCGCCGAACTGCTCGGCGTGAAGCCCGAGACGGTGTACGCGTACGTGAGCCGCGGGCTGCTCAGCAGCAGACGCGAACCGGGCGGCCGCGCCAGCACCTTCGAGCCCGCGGAGGTCGAGGCCCTCGCCCGGCGCCACCGGCGGGAGAGCGCGGGCACCCCGGGCTCGGGCGGCGACCTCTCCGTCCGGACCCGGATCACGCTGATCGACCAGGACCGGTACTACTTCCGTGGCGTCGACGCCACGGAGCTGGCCGCACACCACACCTACGAAGAGGTCGCGGAGTGGGTCTGGACGGGCCGGCTCACCCCCGGGGTGGCCTTCTCCGCGCCCGAGGCGACCGTCAGGGTCGCCCGCCGCGCGGTGAACGCCCTGTCCGAGCACGCCTCCCCCATCGACCGGCTGCGGGTGGCGGCGATCGCGGCGGCTGCCGAGGACCCGCTGCGCTTCGACCTCTCCGAGGACGCCGTGCTGAACACCGCGCGGACCCTCATTCCCACGCTCGTCGCCGCGCTGCCGCCGGTGCTGCGCGACCACGCGGACGGCGCCCCGCTGGCCCACCGCCTGTGGAGCCGGCTCACCGGCCACGCCCCCGACGAGGCCTCGCTGCGCGTGCTGGACACCGCGCTCGCCCTGCTCATCGACCACGACCTGGCCGCCTCCACGCTCGCCGTACGGGTCGCCGCCTCCGCCCGGGCGCATGCCTACGCGGCCGTCTCGGCCGGGTTCGGCGTCCTGGAGGGCCCGCTGCACGGCGCCGCGAGCGGGCTCGCCCACCGGCTGCTGCTCGACGTGCTCGACCAGGGCACCGCCGTGCCGGTGATCGCCGACGAGCTGCGCGCCGGCCGCCGCGTCCCCGGTCTCGGCCACCGGCTGTACGCGGGCGAGGACCCGCGCGCGCGGGTGCTGTTCGGCCTTCTGGAGCAGCTCCCGCGCGCGGAGCCGGCCCTGCTCGCGGCCCGCGACATCGTCGCCACCACCGCCCGCCACCGGCCGCTGCACGCCAATGTCGACCTGGCCCTGGCCGTCTTCACCGCCTCCTCCGGCATGCCCGCCACGGCCGGCGAGACGATCTTCGCGGTCGCCCGCACGGCAGGCTGGATCGCGCATGCGCTGGAGGAGTACGGCGAGCGCCCGCTGCGCATGCGCCCCGTCGGTCACTACGTCGGGCACCGCCCGCCGCAGCCCCTGCCGGAGTAGGCGTCTCCGCGCCCGCGGGAGCCGCTCGCGCAGGACACGGGCACGGCCGGAAGTCACCGCGGGGAAAGTCAGGTTAGGCTCACCTGTGTGAGTAGGTGTGCGACCGTCTCCCGGAGCCTTGACGAGCCGGTGTCCGGAACGGCGGCCACGGCGACGACGTGGCTGCTGCTGGAACAGCCGGGCCCGTGGGGTGCCAAAGCACTCACTTCGAGCCATCTGGACCCCGCGCTGGGCCGGGCGCTGGAGGCCGCGGCCGAGGGAACGGGCGTGCGTGTCGCCCTGATCCGGCACCCGGGGCGGCACGCCGACCCCGGCACTCCCCCGGTGCGGCAGGTGTTCGCCGCGCACACCGTCCCGGGTCGGGTGTGGGTGCAGAGCGCCACCACCCGTGATCCGGGCCGGCTGCTCGGCCTCGACTTCCGCGCGCTCGGGGCGGGCGACCACCGTTCCTTCGGAGCGGCGCTCGGCGGACGGCCGTACACCGGCGACCCGCTCGCGCTCGTGTGCACCAATGGCAAGCGCGACCGCTGCTGCGCCCTGCTGGGACGTCCGCTCGCCGCCGAACTGGCCGCCTCGGGTGTCCGCGGGGTCTGGGAGGTCACCCATCTGGGTGGACATCGCTTCGCGCCGACGGTGCTCGTCCTGCCGTACGGCTACGCCTACGGCCGCGCCGAGGCGCACACCGTCAAGGCGGCGCTGCACGGCGCCCGGGACGGGCGCGTGGTCCTCGAGGGGTGTCGCGGGTGCTCCGCCTGGGAGCGGCCCGGCCAGGCGGCCGAGCTGGCCGTCCGGTCGGCGGCGGACGAGTACCGGGCGGGCGTGCTGAGCGTCGTACGGACCGAGGGCACCGCCCCGCACTGGGAGGTCACCGTCGAGCACGCGGACGGGCGCCGGTGGCGGGTCACCGTGGCACAGGGCGCCGCGCTGCCGCCCCGTCCGGAGAGCTGCGGAGCGGCGGTGCTCGGCGCTCCCGCGCGGATGGACGTGATGGCGGTACGCGAACTGCGGCCGACCGCGCTGGCGAGCTGACAGGCCGGCTCTTCCCGGCATGGGGCAGGAGATCCACGCCACACCCTCTGGGTGCGTCGGGGCTTGCCACGTACCGTCGTTCCATGAGCCCCACTCCCCCCGTACGCCGGCTGCGTCTCGGTCTGCCCCGGCGGGTGTTCTCGCAGGTGCTGCTGATGCAGGTGGCGATCGCGGCGGGGGTGGCGGTGCTCGCGACCGGGCTGTTCCTCGCGCCGCTGAGCAAACAGCTCGACCACGAGGCGATGCGCCGCGCGCTGGCCATCGCGCAGACGACCGCCCAGGACCCGCAGATCGCCGCCGGCGTACTGACCACCCCGCCGAGCAGAAACGGTCCTGTGCAGCGGGAGGCCGAGCGGATCCGGCATGCCACGCACGCCGAGTACATCGTGGTGATGGACCACCACGGGGTGCGCTGGTCGCACCCGACCCCGGGGCAGATCGGCCACCACGTCTCCACGAGCCCGCATGACGCCCTGGCCGGCCAGGAGGTCATGGAGATCGACAAGGGCACCCTCGGCCGCTCGGCACGCGGCAAGGTGCCGCTGTACGACGCCCGGCACCGCATCGTCGGCGCCGTGTCGGTCGGCATCGCCTACGACAGCGTCCGAGCCCGGCTGATCAGCGCGATACCGGGGCTGTTCGCCTACGCCGGCGGTGCGCTGGCGGTGGGCGCGCTGGCCGCCTGGCTGATCTCCCGCAGGGTCCAACGGCAGACCCGGGACCTGGCCTTCTCCGACATCTCCGCGCTGCTCGCGGAGCGCGAGGCGATGCTGCACGGCATCCGGGAGGGCGTGGTCGCCCTGGACCGCGGCGGCCGTATCCGGCTGCTGAACGACGAGGCCGGACGGCTGCTGGGCATCGGTGACGAGGCGGTCGGGCGGACCCCCGACGAGGCGCTGGGCGCGGGCCGTACGACGGATGTGCTGGCCGGCCGGGTCACCGGCACCGACCTGGTCACCGTGCGCGGCCAGCGCGTGCTGATCGCCAACCGCATGCCCACCGGCGACGGCGGCGCCGTGGCCACCCTGCGCGACCGCACGGAGCTGGAACAGCTCGGGCGTGAACTCGACTCCACGCGCGGGCTGATCGACGCCCTGCGCGCGCAGGACCACGAGCACGCCAACCGGATGCACACCCTGCTCGGGCTGCTGGAACTCGAGATGTACGACGACGCCGTGGAGTTCGTCGGCGAGGTGGTCGGCGACCACCGGGTCACGGCGGAGCAGGTCACCGAGAAGATCCAGGACCCGCTGCTGGCCGCACTGCTGGTCGGCAAGGCCACCGTGGCCGCCGAGCGCGGTGTCGCCCTCTGGGTGACCGACCGGACCCGGCTGCCGGACCGGCTGATCGATCCGCGGGGCCTGGTCACCGTCGTGGGCAACCTCGTGGACAACGCCCTCGACGCGGTCGCGGGCACCCTGCACGCGCGCGTGGAGGTCGAACTGCGCGCACAGGGCCGGACGGTCGTCCTCCGGGTGCGCGACACGGGCCCCGGCATCCCGCCCGAACAGCGGGAACTCGTCTTCACGGAGGGCTGGTCGACCAAGCAGCCGCCGGCCCACGGCAAGCGGGGCATCGGGCTCTCCCTGGTGCACCGGCTCGCCGAGCGGCAGGGCGGGAGCGCGGTGGTGGGCACGGCGGACGGCGGCGGCGCGGAGTTCACCGTGGTCCTGCCCGAGGCACTGGCCGAACCGGAACTGGCACCCGCGGGGCTCGACGAACCCCTCAAGAGTGCCGCCGTCGCCGAGGAGGAGGCGTGATGATCGAGGTCCTGGTCGTGGACGACGACACCCGGGTCGCCCAGGTGAACGCCGCCTATGTGGAGAAGGTGCCCGGCTTCCATGTGGCCGGCGAGGCGCACAACGCGGCCGAGGCGCTGCGCCAGGTGGAGACACTGCCACGGCTCGACCTGGTGCTCATGGACCACTATCTGCCCGACGAGACCGGTCTCGCGGTCGTCCAGGAGATGCGCCGGCGGGGCCACCAGACCGACGTGATCATGGTGACGGCGGCGCGGGACATGTCCACCGTGCAGGCGGCGATGCGGCACGGGGCGGTGCAGTACCTGGTGAAGCCGTTCGCCTTCGCCGGCCTGCGGGCCAAGCTGGAGGCGTACGCCGGGCTGCGGCGCACCCTCGACCGGGGCGGCGAGGCGGAACAGGCGCAGGTGGACCGGATCTTCGGGGCGCTGTCCGCGCCGGCGGAGCCCGACCTGCCCCCGGGGCACTCCCCCACGACGGCCGATCTGGTGCGCCAGGCGCTGATCCATGCCTCCGGGCCGCTGTCCGCGCAGGAGATCGCCGCGCGGACGGGGGTGAGCCGGCAGACCGCCCAGCGCTATCTCAAGCTCCTGGAGCGCACCGGACGGGCCCGGCTGACCCTCAAGTACGGCGACGCGGGCCGCCCGGAACACCGTTACGTGTGGGCGGCCCGCGTCTGAGCGCGGCTCAGGATCCGACTACTTGGCGGCCTTGACGAACTCGGTCGTGTACGTCTTGCTCAGGTCCACCTTGGCGTTCTGGATGTTCGTGTTGAACGCCTTGAGGACCTTCTCGACGGTCTCGGGGCCGTTCTGGGGCATCACGCCGTCGTCGGTGAACATCGGCAGGGTGCTCTTGATGGCCTGTGCGTAGAGCGTCTTGTTGCCCTGGGAGTAGTCGGCGGGCATCTTGGCGGCGATCTCGTCGGCGCTGTGGGTGGACATCCACTTGAGCGTCTTGACGAATGCATTGGCCAACTTCTGGACGGTGTCCTTGTGTCCGTTCACCCAGTCCGTCTGCATGTACAGACTTGACGACGGATACGGTCCGCCGAGCGCCTCCTGCGACCCCTCGGGGGTGCGCATGTCGATGAGGACCTTGCCCGCCTTCTTGTCCAGGATGGTGGCGACGGTCGGGTCGGTGGTCATACCGCCGTCGATCGCCCCGTTCTGGAGGGCGGCGATGAAGGTCGGACCGGCGCCCACCGCGACCGGGGTGAACTCGCTGACCTTCACGCCGTTCTTCACGGCCAGGTACTTGGTGAGGAAGTCGGTCGAGGAGCCGAGCCCCGTCACGCCCAGCTTGCGGCCCTTGAAGTCCTTGGGGCCCTTCAGCTCGCCGGCCGCCTTGCCGGAGACCACCTCGACCTCGCCGGGCGCGTGGGAGAACTGCACCACGGACTCGACCGACTTGCCCTTCGTCTGGAGGTCGAGGGTGTGGTCGTAGAAGCCGACCGCCCCCTGGACCTGGCCGGAGACGAGCGCGGTCTCGGCCTGGACGCCGGCGGGCTCGCTGAGGAGCTGGACGTTCAGGCCCTCGGCCTTGAAGTAGCCGAGCTGCTGGGTGAGCATCGCCGGCAGGTAGATGACCTTGTCCAGGCCGCCGACCATGATCTTGACGGTCTCGCCCTTGCCGCCGCCGGTGTCGGCCGTGGTGCCGGCCGCGTCGTTGGCGCAGGCGGTGAGCGTGGTGAGGGCGAGCAGGCCGGCGGCCAGCGAGGCGTGTCTGGCGGTCTTGCGCATGCGGTTCACGTCCTTGTGAGAGGGCGGTGCGGGGAGGAGGTGGGGGCGGCGATGGGAGCCGGTCAGTCGCCGGAACGGGCGGGCTTCCAGCGGAAGATGCGGCGCTCGGCGAAGGTCAGCAGTCCCTCGGCGACGAGGGCGACGACCGCGAGGATGACCATGGCGGCGTAGACGCCGGCCGCGTTGAAGGTGTTCTGCGACTGCGAGACGAGCAGGCCGATGCCCTTGGTCGCGCCGATGTACTCGCCGACGATGGCGCCGATGAGCGCGAAGCCGAAGCTGACGTGGAGGCTGGTGAAGATCCAGGAGGTGGCCGACGGGATGACCACCTGAAGGGTCACCCGGCGGTCGCTGGCGCCCAGGATGCGGGCGTTGGCCACCAGGTTGCGGTCCACCTCGCGGGCGCCCTGGAAGGCGTTGAAGAACACCGGGAAGAAGACCAGCACCACGGCGGAGGCGACCTTGGAGGAGGGACCGAGCCCGAACCAGATCAGGAAGATGGGTGCAAGGACGATCCTGGGGATCGAGTTGAGCACCTTGATGTACGGACCAAGGACCTCGGCGAGCAATCTGATCCGCCCGAGCGCAATGCCGAGCAGTACACCCGCGATCACACCGATGACCCAGCCGAGCAGTGCCTCGTAGAGCGTGTACCAGACCTGCTCGCCCAGGGAGCCGAGGGCGGTGCCGTGCATCACCCAGGTCCAGATCTGGTCCCAGATCTTCGTGGGCATCGAGAAGTTGAACGGGTCGATGACCTTCGCCCGGGACAGCCCCTCCCACAGTCCGAGGCCGGCCACCAGGAGCAGCACGCGTACCACGGTGACGAGCGCCTTGCGGCGGCGGGCGGCCTGGGCGCGGGTCTGTGCCCGGTCGGGGACCTTGGCCGTTTCGACGACCGCGGGCTTGAGAACCTCAGGCGACACGGGCGGCACCCCTCTCACGGGTGATGCGGACCTCTTCGCCGAGCGACTCCCAGATCTCGCGGTAGATCTCGATGAACCGCGGCTCCAGCCGCACCGACTCAACCTTGCGCGGCCGGGGCAGGTCGATGGAGAAGACCTGCTTGACGGTCGCGGGCCCAGCGGTCATCACGACGACCTTGTCGGCCAGCGCGATGGACTCCTCCAGGTCGTGGGTGACGAAGACGACGGAGGCGCCCGTGCCCTCCCACAGCTCCAGCAGCTCGTCCGACATCAGCGCCCGGGTCTGCACGTCGAGCGCCGAGAAGGGCTCGTCCATCAGCAGGATCTCGGGGTCGTTGACAAAGGTGGCGGCGAGGGCGACGCGCTTGCGCTGACCGCCGGAGAGCTGGTGCGGATAGCGGTCCTCGAAGCCGGCGAGCCCGACCCGGGCCAGCCAGTCGCGTGCCTTCTCCTTCGCCTCCGCCTTGGGCACCCCGCGGAAGCGCAGGCCTGCCATGACATTGGACAGGACCGTACGCCAGGGGAAGGTGGCGTCCTGCTGGAAGACGAAGCCGACCTTGTCGCCGACGCCGTCGACCGGCTCCCCGGCCACCAGCACCTCGCCTTCGCTGGGCTCCTCCAGACCGCTGACCAGCGTCAGCGTGGTGGACTTGCCGCAGCCGGTCGGGCCTACGACGGCCACGAACTCGCCGCGCTCGACGGTGAGGTCCAGACCGCGCACCGCCGTGTGCAGTCCCCCGGACGGGGTTCTGAAGGTCTTGCTAGCGCCCCGCAGCTCGATGGCGGGGCTGGTGTGTGCGCTCATGGCCCGGGACGGTAGGTGTGAGCGCGGCCACGACAGCAGTCTTGTGAGCACAAGCTGTTCTTTTGCTCGCAAGAACCTGTTGTGCTCATTTTGCTCGCGCTACAACTGCGGAGCACGAAACACGGGCTTAACGCTCGCCGGCCTTGAAGGAGAGGCCTGATGATTGACGTCCTGGTGGTGGACGACGACTTCCGCGTCGCTGAGATAAACGCAAAATACGTGGGGAAGGTTCCCGGCTTCCGGGTGGCCGCCCGCGCGCACAGCGCCGCCCAGGCGCTGGCCGCCGTCGAGCGCGGCGCCATCGACCTGGTCCTGCTCGACCACTACCTGCCGGACGGGACCGGCCTCGAACTCGTCCACCGCATGCGTGAGCAGGGCCACGGCACGGATGTCATCATGATCACGGCGGCCAGTGATGTGGCGACCGTCCAGCAGGCGATGCGGCTGGGCGCCCTGCACTACCTGGTCAAACCGTTCACCTTCGCGGCGCTGCGCACCCGCCTGGACTCCTACGCCGCACTACGCCGCACGGTCGACCGCGTGGGCGGCCGGGGCCTGACCGGCCAGGAGCAGGTGGACCGCATCTTCGGCGCGCTGCGCACCGCCCCCGCCCCCTCCGCGCCCGGCCTGCCCAGCGGCCACTCGGAGCCCACGACAGACCTCATCTGCGGCATCCTGCACCGCGCCGGCCATCCGCTGTCGGCCCACGAGGTCGCCGCCCGCACCGGCCTGAGCCGCTCCACGGCCCAGCGCTACCTCCGCCACCTGGAACAGGCCGGCCGCCTCCGCCTCTCCCTGAAGTACGGCGACACCGGCCGCCCCGAGCACCGCTACGCCTGGGTGGCCCCGTAGACCCGGCGTGGGATCGCCTGGGGTGCTTGGTGAGCTACACGGCTCCGGCCCCGGTCAGCGACCGCACCTCCGTCTCGGCGTACTTGGCCTCGTCGGCGACCTCGTCCGAGGTGATCGTGCCCAGCCAGCCGGCGAGGAAGCCCAGCGGGATGGAGACGAGACCCGGGTTCTGCAACGGGAAGTACTGGAAGTCGACCCCCGGGAAGAGCGAGCCCGGACTGCCGGAGACCACCGGGGAGAGCAGCACCAGCCCGAGCGCCGGGACCAGTCCGCCGTATACGGCCCACACGGCGCCGCGGGTGGTGAAGCCGCGCCAGAACAGCGAGTACAGCAGCACCGGAAGGTTTGCGGACGCGGCGACCGCGAAGGCGAGACCGACCAGGAAGGCGACGTTGAGGTCACGGGCGAGCAGACCGAGCGCGATGGCCACGACGCCGATCGCGACCGCCGCCAGCCGGGCCACCGTCACCTCGCTGCGCCGGGTGCCGCGTGAGCGCCGCAGCGACGCGTACAGGTCATGGGCGACCGAGGCCGAGGAGGCGAGCGTGATGCCGGCGACCACCGCGAGGATCGTGGCGAACGCGACCGCCGCGACGATCGCGAACAGCACCGTGCCACCGGTGGAGCCCGCTCCGCCGCCCAGGTCGCGGGCGAGCAGGGCCACCGCGGTGTTCCCGGCCGGGTTCGACGCGCGCACCGCGTTCGTCCCCACCACCGCCGCGGCCGCGAAGCCGAGGACGATCGTCATCAGGTAGAAGCCGCCGATCAGCCCGATCGACCACACCGCGGAGCGCCGGGCGGCCCGCGCGGTCGGCACGGTGTAGAAGCGGGACAGGATGTGCGGCAGCCCCGCCGTGCCCAGCACCAGCGCGAGTCCCAGGCTGATGAAGTCGAGGCGGGCGGTCCAGCTCCCGCCGTACTTCAGCCCCGGCGCCAGAAAGGCTCTGCCGTGGCCGCTGCGCTGCGCGGCGGCGACCAGCAGCCGGTCCACGTCGCCGTGGAAGCGCAGCAGGACCAGCACGGTCAGGGCGACCGTCCCGCACAGCAGCAGGACCGCCTTCACGATCTGGATCCAGGTGGTGGCCCGCATGCCCCCCAACGACACATAGACGACCATGAGCGCGCCGACCCCGATGACCGTCCATGCCTCGGCCGCCCCGCTGGTCCGCCCCAGCAGCAGCGCCACCAGGCTGCCCGCGCCGACCATCTGCGCCACCAGATACACAACGGACACGGTGACGGAGGCGGTTCCCGCGGCGATCCGCACCGGCCGCTCGCTCATCCGGGCGGCGATCACGTCGGCGAGCGTGAACCGTCCGCAGTTGCGCACCAGTTCGGCGACCAGGAACAGCACGACCAGCCACGCCACCAGGAAGCCCACCACGTACAGCATCCCGTCGTACCCGTACAGCGCGATCAGCCCGGTGACGCCGAGGAAGGAGGCCGCTGACATGTAGTCGCCCGCGATGGCAAAACCATTCTCCATCGGCGAGAACAACCGGCCTCCGGCGTAGAACTCGTCCGCCGACCCCTGCCGCCGCCGGCTCACCCAGGTGGTGATGGCCAGGGTGACGGCCACGAAGCCGCTGAACATCAGCAGCGCCAAGGTCTGGTGATCACCGGTCATGAGGCGCCTCCCCGCGCTCCGCCCTGTGCTTCCCGGGTCAGTTCCTGGGTGTCCCAGCGCAGCTCCAGCGCGGCCCGGTCGCGGCGCAGCCGCGCATGCCGGGCGTAGGCCCAGGTGAGCAGGAATGTGGTGAGGAACTGCCCGAGTCCCGCGAGCAGCGCCACGTTCACCGCTCCCGCCACGGGCCGGGCCATGAGCCCGGGAGCGGTGGTCGCGGCGACCACGTAACCCACGTACCAGGTGAGGAAGGCCACGACTCCCGGCACCACGAACCGCCGGTATCTGCCGCGCACTTCCTGGAAGGCGGCGCTGCGCTGCACTTCGAGGTACACCTCGCGTGCGCGGGCCGCCGTCCCGCTCCCCTCCCCACGGGCCGACGGTACGGCCGCTGCCGGCATCCCGGTGCCGTCCAGCTCACCCCAGCCGGTGGCCAGCGCGTCGTACCAGGGGTCCTCGTACGTCATGTCGCGGGCGGGGACACCCTCGTTCTCCCGGTGCTCGGCCGATCTCCCCTGGCCGTCCCCGGCTCCGCGGGAACCACCGTTGCTTGGCTGCATGCCCAAGTGTGGACAGACCCGGAGGAGTTCCGACTATTCTTCCCCGGCTCTTCACCCCATCAGGTGATTCACCGGGTGGGCGGCCGCACCAGTCCCTTCGCATACGCGTAACGCACCGCCTGCGCCCGGTCCTTGAGACCCGTCTTGGTGAAGAGGTTGTTGATGTGTGTCTTCACGGTCGCGGTCGAGACATGGAGTCTGCGGGCGATCTCCTGGTTGGAGAGGCCCTCGGCGATCAGCGTCAGCACCTCGGTCTCCCGCGCGGTCAGTCCGTCGGGCGCGTCGGCGGTCGCCGGGGCGGGCTCGGGTCCGGGCTGTGACAGCCGCTCCAGCAACCGGGCTTGCACGCTCGGCGAGAGCCCCGCTTCCCCCGACAGCACGCTCTGCACGGCCCGCACGATCTCGTCGCCGCCCGCGTCCTTGGTCAGGTACCCCCGCGCTCCCGCGCGCAGCGCCGGGAACAACGACTCGTCGTCCGCGTAGGTGGTGAGCACCACGACCTGGGTTCCCGGGTACTGGGCCCGGATTCTCCGGGTGGCCTCCACGCCGTCGCAACGCGGCATCCGCAGGTCCATCAGGACGACGTCCGGACCGAGTTCCCCGACCAGCCGCACCGCCTCCTCACCGTCTCCCGCGGCACCGACGACCTCGACCCCGGGCAGCAGCCCGAGCAGCATGACGATGCCCTCCCGGACCACCGTCTGGTCGTCCGCGACCACCACGCGGGCCGGCTTCCTCTCCCCCTCCTGCTCCGTCATACGGGCACCTTCAGCGTCACCATGAACCCCTCCTCGTCCGGCCCCGCGTCCAGCGAGCCGCCCAGCAGTTCCGCGCGCTCGCGCATCCCCAGCAGACCGTACCCACCACCGGCTGCGGTGAGTTCACCCGGCCGGCCGCCCGAGTCCCGGACGTTCAGCCTCACTTCGTGCTCGCCGTAGTCGAGGCGGACCTCCACCTTGGCGCCGTGGGCGTGCTTGCGGACGTTGGTCAGAGCTTCCTGCGCGACCCGGCGCACCGCCTGGGACGCCTCGGCCGTCAGTGCTCTGCGCTCACCCGTGACGGTGACCTCCGCGCCGTCGGTGCCGCTGACCAGCTCGCTCAGGAAGTCCTCGAGCGGAGTCAGTTCGCCGCGCAGCGCGGACAGCGCCTGCCGGGTCTCGGCGAGGCCGTCGCGGGCCATGCCCCGGGCCGCCACCACCCGCTCCAGGATCTGTTCTCGGTCCGCGCCCCGCTCGATCAGCAGCCGGGCCGCCTCCAGGTGCACGAGCTGCGCCGAGAGGCTGTGCGCCAGCACGTCGTGGATCTCCCGGGCGATCCGGGCCCGCTCCGCCAGCGCCGCCGACTCCGCCTCGGCCGCCCGGGCGGCCCGCTCCTGGGCGAGCAGCCGCTGTGCGTTGCCGCGGGCTTCGGCGTCCAGCCGGAGGACGTATCCGGCCAGTCCGAGACCGACCATGGTGGCGGCGGTGGTCAGCCACGCGTCGTTGTTCACCGTGGCGTACGCCTGGAAGGAGATCCAGGTCACCGGCAGCGCGGCGGCCATCGGGAGCCGCTCCAGCGACACGACACCGCAGCCGCACCAGATGACCAGCGCCGGGACCCGGAAGCCGGCGACCTGGGCGACGACCGCCAGCGCCACCAGGAGCAGAGCCAGGACCACCGACGGCACAAGCCGGTGCTCGAGGGTGGTGCGGAAGAACGCCACGGCGGCGGCAGCGGCCACGATGACCACCGCGACGGCCGCCACGGTGCCCCAGCCGTGGACCTGACCGCTGGTGAAGGCGCTCCAGAGCAGCAGGCCCAGTGCGAGCCCGCGCGAACCCCAGCCGAGCACCCTCCGGGGCCTGCTGATGCCGGCGTGGCCGAGCGCCTCGCGCGATGGCCAGCGGGTCCAGACGTTCCCCGTCACACGCGCTCCTTCCCGGCCGACCACACACCGTCACCGTACGCCGGGACAGGGCGGGCCACCGGGCCCAGGGACTGCGCCCGCCAGGCCAGGACCGCCCCGCGGACCAGCAGGGTGGCGGCGAAGCCGAGCATCAGGACCGAGCTGTCCTGGTGCAGACCGAGCGCGGTCCCGACGGCGAAGAGACCGATGCGCAGGGCGATGCCCACGCCCCACACGGCGGCGCTCGCCGTGGAGCTCTTGGCCCATACGACGCCGTCCGGCGCCGTCCAGACACGGCTGGTCCAGGCCCAGCCGGCGCCGATGGCCACGCCGAGGAGCAGCTCCACGACGAGCAGCGCGCCGGATTCGATCCGATGGTGGGGGTCGAGGATGCCGGAGTGGCTCAGCGAGAGCGCGGCGAGGACGAGGGGCACTATCCACCAGCGCCGGTCGGTGTCGATCGCGCGGGCACGGAACTGCCGCACGATCACCAGGGCGACCACGGCCACGATCACCAATGCGTTGGCGAGCCCGGACATCAGATCCTCCGTGAGCGAGAAGAGCGGTGCCGGAAGCGAGCGCCGCCGACCCTTCGAAGCTACGGAAATGCGCTGGTCGGCAGATCGGCGCACGGGTGGATCACGGGTGGATTCCCGCAGCGCCGTGTCTCCACCCCCGGGTGGAGACGCCCGGGCTGCGGGCGCCGGACCACCCCAGCGGAGGCGGGGGAAAGCAGACGTCCGCGAGCCGGGGCGCAGCCGAATCCTCGATCAGCTGCGCCCGGTCGGCTCGCGGTCGTCGTCCCGGTCGGGCCCGTCGGGCGGATCCCGGTCGGCTCCGCCCGCGACTACGCGTCGATGCGGGACCGGTCCAGCGTCGCCGCGGAGCTGGAGATGAACTCCTTGCGCGGCGCCACATCGTTGCCCATGAGCAGGTCGAAGACCTGTTCGGCGGCCTCCAGGTCGGAGAGGTTGATGCGGCGCAGGGTGCGGTGACGCGGGTCCATCGTGGTCTCGGCCAGCTGGTCGGCGTCCATCTCGCCCAGACCCTTGTAGCGCTGGATGGAGTCCTTGTACCGGATGCCCTTGCTCTGGAACTCCATGAGCTTGTCGCGCAGCTCCCGGTCCGAGTACGTGTAGACGTACTTGTCCTGGCCCTTCTTCGGCTGGACGATCTCGATGCGGTGCAGCGGAGGCACCGCGGCGAAGACCCGGCCGGCCTCGACCATCGGCCGCATGTAGCGCTGGAACAGCGTGAGCAGCAGGCACCGGATGTGGGAGCCGTCCACATCGGCGTCGGTCATCATGATGATCTTGCCGTAGCGCGCCTGGTCGATGTCGAAGGTACGGCCGGAGCCTGCCCCTATGACCTGGATGATCGCGCCGCACTCGGCGTTCTTCAGCATGTCCGTCACCGACGAGCGCTGGACATTGAGGATCTTGCCGCGGATCGGCAGCAGGGCCTGGAACTCCGAGTTGCGGGCCAGCTTGGCGGTGCCCAGCGCGGAGTCGCCCTCGACGATGAACAGCTCGCTGCGGTCGACGTCGTCGCTGCGACAGTCGGCGAGCTTGGCCGGCAGGGACGAGGACTCCAGGGCGGTCTTGCGCCGCTGGGCGTCCTTGTGCTGGCGGGCGGCGACACGGGTACGGGCGGCGGCGACCACCTTCTCCATGACGACCCGGGACTGGGCGGCGGCATCCCGCTTGGTGGCGGTCAGGAACGCCTTCAGCTCCCTGGACACCACGTTGTTCACGATGCGGCGGGCCGCGGAGGTGCCGAGGACCTCCTTGGTCTGCCCCTCGAACTGGGGCTCGGCCAAACGCACGGTGACGACCGCGGTCAGACCCTCCAGGGCGTCGTCCTTGACGATGTTGTCCTCGGCCACGCGCAGCAGCTTCTTCGCGCGCAGCACGTCGTTCAGCGTCTGGGTGAGGGCCTGCTCGAAACCGGCCACGTGGGTGCCGCCCTTGGGGGTGGCGATGATGTTCACGAAGGACCGGACGGTGGTGTCGTACCCCGTGCCCCAGCGCATCGCGACGTCGACACCCAGCTCGCGGGTGACCTCGGTGGGGGTCATCTGGCCGTGCTCGTCCAGGACCGGGACGGTCTCCTTGAAGGTGCCCTGGCCCGAGAAGCGGAGGACGTCGCAGATCGGCTTGTCGGCCGCGAGGTACTCACAGAACTCGCTGATGCCGCCGTCGAAGCGGAAGGATTCCTCGCCCTTGCTGCCCCCCTCGCCCAGGCCGAACTCGTCACGGACGACGATGGTCAGGCCGGGCACGAGGAACGCGGTCTGCCGGGCACGCTGGTGCAGGTTCTCCAGGGAGAGCTTGGCGTCCCTGAGGAAGATCTGCCGGTCGGCCCAGTACCGCACGCGCGTGCCGGTGCGGGTCTTGGGGATCTTCTTGGCCTTGCGCAGTCCGCTCTTGGCCTCGAACTTCGCATCGGCGCCGTCCGCCGCGAAGGCGCCCGGCACACCGCGCCGGAAGCTGATCGCGTGCGTGTGGCCACCGCGGTCCACCTCGACGTCGAGCCGGGCGGACAGGGCGTTGACCACGGAGGCGCCGACGCCGTGCAGACCGCCGGAGGCGGCGTAGGAACCGCCGCCGAACTTGCCGCCCGCGTGGAGCTTGGTCATGACGACCTCCACGCCGGACAGCCCGGTCTTCGGCTCCACGTCCACGGGGATACCGCGGCCGTTGTCCCGCACCTCCACGGACCCGTCGTCGTGGAGGATCACCTCGATGTGGTCGCAGTATCCGCCGAGGGCCTCGTCCACGGAGTTGTCGATGATCTCCCACAGGCAGTGCATCAGCCCGCGGCTGTCGGTCGATCCGATGTACATACCCGGGCGCTTGCGCACGGCCTCGAGGCCCTCGAGGACGAGCAGGTGCCGCGCGGTGTAGTTGGAACCGTCCCGGTCTGCTCCTGTCAGCAGCGCTGTGGACGGGACGGACGTCTCGGCGGTCACGCGGTTCGCTCCTCGCTGAATTTCAGGTGGGCCCCTTCTGGGTAAGGGGGTGGCTTCGGTTGCCGCTCAGAGGGTACCGAGGCCTGGTAGAGCCGGTGTAACGCCACCCTCGTCGAGAACTCAGACTAGTCCAGCCTCGCATGCATGTTCGATCCCTCGTTGGAGTGAAGTACATATCACGTTCCCTGGGAGGCATGAACCAATTAGGCTCCGGGCACGTCCTCATGAACAACCGGCAACCCGGCCGGG
The DNA here is from genome assembly GCF_042672505.1 of Streptomyces sp. NPDC127190. Lineage (NCBI taxonomy): Bacteria > Bacillati > Actinomycetota > Actinomycetes > Kitasatosporales > Streptomycetaceae > Streptomyces > Streptomyces sp. NPDC127190. The sequence continues at coordinate 102,133 of NZ_JBHXVE010000002.1, read as the reverse complement.
AGGACCGAGACCAAGACCGCGCGAAACCGTAAGCACACAAGAGACGCACTACGGCACATTCGCCGCCAACCGGCAGCAGACAGTCGACCCGGAAAGATTTTTTCGAGAAAGAGCCCCGAGCGGGAACGTTTTCGGGCTGGTTGGATGTTGACCCTGGTACGACAGCTCGTCGAGCTAGAGAAGAGGCGACGTGACTACTGTTCTGACCCCCGCGAGCCCGCTGACGGCCGCTGATCGATGCGACCGCTGCGGCGCCCAGGCGTACCTGCGCGTCGTCTTGCTCAGCGGCGGAGAGCTGCTCTTCTGCGCCCACCACGGTCGCAAGTTCGAGCCGGAACTCAAGAAGATCGCCGCTGAGATACAGGACGAGACGGAGCGGCTCACGGCTGTGCCGAACACCGCTTCCGAAGAAGAGCGCTGAATCTCGCATACACGACGAGCCAGCCCCGGCCCAGGCCGGTGAACGGGCGGCCGCTCCCCTCTGGGAGCGGCCGCCCGTGCTCGTGTCTCCGGATCGCCCTCAGCGGCCCTCAGGAGCGCGTGCGGGGCCGCTGCGGGCTTCCTGGGGCTGGTTCCAGCGCTCGTACGACCTCGGAGACGCGCGTGTAGACGCCGGGACTGCCCGGTTGCCCACAGCCACTCCCCCACGACACGAGCCCGATCAGCCGCCCCCCGGCCACCAGCGGGCCGCCGCTGTCGCCCTGACAGGCGTCCGGGCCCCCGGCGGGCTCTCCGGCGCAGAGCATGGTGCCGGCGCGGTAGGTGCCCTGCGGGCCGCCCGGGTAGGCGCGCGCGCAGAGATCGTCGGCGAGCACGCGCACCCGTGCGGCGTGGAGATGGCTCGCGTAGGCGCCCGTACCGGTCGTGTCGCCCCAGCCGGAGACCAGTGCCTCCGTGCCCGGCGTGTAGGCGGGGTCGCCGGGTCCCGCCATGGCGACGACCGCGCTCTGCGGCAGCGGCTCGACAAGCGTCAGCAGGGCGAAGTCGCCGGAGCTGGCCTCGGCGTCGTACCGCGGGTTGACCTGCACGTTTCGGACGGCGATCTCCTGGCCCTCGCTCGACAGCAGATCCGTGCGGCCCGCGATGACCTTGAGATCGCGCGCGCGGTGCGGCGGCTCCCCGAGGACGTCGTCGGCGAGGCAGTGGGCAGCGGTCAGCACCGTCGTAGGGGCGATCGGCACACCGCCGCAGAACTGACCCGCCCGCGTACCGCCGAACCGGTCACGGCTGGACAGCGCCACGGTCCACGGGGCCTGGGAGACCTCTATCGGGAACCCCCCGACCACGACGCTGTCGGCGGCCACCGGGGCCGCGCCGACCAGGGGTATGACGGTCAGGGCGGCCGCCAGGGCCACCGGCCGGATCAGTGCGCGGGCAACGGAACGGCGCATGCATGCTCCTCACTCCGTGGTTCCGATGGAACACCCAGAGTCAGTCAGGGCGGCTCCGTGCGCAGCACGAAGGCCCGGCTCCCGCGGGGGGAACCGGGCCTTCGCCGTCGTACGGCCGCGACCTAGTCGAGGTAGTCGCGCAGCACCTGGGAACGCGAGGGGTGGCGCAGCTTCGACATGGTCTTGGACTCGATCTGGCGGATGCGCTCACGCGTCACGCCGTACACCTTGCCGATCTCGTCGAGGGTCTTCGGCTGACCGTCGGTGAGACCGAAACGCATGGAGACGACGCCGGCCTCGCGCTCGGACAGGGTGTCCAGAACCGAGTGCAGCTGCTCCTGGAGGAGCGTGAAGCTGACGGCGTCGGCGGGCACGACGGCCTCGGAGTCCTCGATGAGGTCACCGAACTCGCTGTCCCCGTCCTCGCCGAGCGGGGTGTGCAGCGAGATGGGCTCGCGGCCGTACTTCTGGACCTCGATGACCTTCTCCGGGGTCATGTCGAGCTCCTTGGCCAGCTCCTCCGGGGTGGGCTCGCGGCCCAGGTCCTGGAGCATCTGGCGCTGCACGCGCGCGAGCTTGTTGATGACCTCGACCATGTGCACCGGGATACGGATGGTGCGGGCCTGGTCGGCCATGGCGCGGGTGATCGCCTGACGGATCCACCAGGTGGCGTACGTGGAGAACTTGTAGCCCTTGGTGTAGTCGAACTTCTCGACCGCGCGGATCAGACCGAGGTTGCCCTCCTGGATGAGGTCCAGGAAGAGCATGCCGCGGCCGGTGTAGCGCTTGGCCAGGGAGACCACCAGACGGAGGTTGGCCTCCAGGAGGTGGTTCTTGGCGCGGCGGCCGTCCTCGGCGATGATCTCCAGCTCGCGCTTCAGCTTCGGGGCGAGCTTGTCGGCGTTGGCCAGCTTGTCCTCGGCGAACAGACCCGCCTCGATGCGCTTGGCCAGCTCGACCTCCTGCTCGGCGTTGAGCAGGGGGACCTTGCCGATCTGCTTCAGGTAGTCCTTGACCGGGTCGGCGGTGGCGCCGGCGGCGGCGACCTGCTGGGCGGGCGCGTCGTCCTCGTCCTCGTCGGACAGCACGAAGCCCGCGCTCTCGGCACCCTCGGGCTCGTCGCCGACCTTGGTGTCCTCGAGGACCTCTTCCTCGAGAAGCTCGACGTCGTCCTTCTTGGCGCTGGTCTTCTTGGCGGCCGTCTTCTTCGCGACGGCCTTCTTGGCGACCGTCTTCTTTGCGGTCGTCTTCTTTGCGGCGGCCTTCTTGGCGGGTGCGGCTTCCTCGGCGGAATCGGCTGCGGACGCGGCGACGGGCGCCGCGGGGGCGGCCGTGGTGGCGGTGGCCTTGCGGGTGGTCACCGTCTTCGCCGCGACCGTCTTGGTGGCGGTGCGCTTCGCCGGGCTCTTCGCTGCGACGCTCTTTCGGGTGCGCTTGGGCTCTGCTGCACTGACCATCAGCGTCACACCCTCTTCCTCAAGAATCTGGTTGAGGTGGCGCAGTACGTTCTTCCACTGAGTGGCCGGAATCTGGTCAGCTTCGAAGGCCCGACGGACATCGTCGCCGGCGATCTGCCCCTCAGCCTTTCCCCGCTCAATGAGCGCCATGACAGAGACGGACTCGGCGATCTCCGGCGGGAGCGTACGGGATGTGCTGGCCGACACGAACAACCTCTCGGAACGTTGGAAAACGGCTTCCGGCACCGTCCACTTCGGACGGGAGCCGACCACCGGCCTGGGGATGGGCCGACGGGGCGGGCGGGTACCGGGGAAGATGCACAGCGCCTGGCATGGCGTCCGTATTCCCTCCGCGGCTGTCACCTCTTAGGTCATCGCGCTGCCCCCACGAGCGTTACGCCCAATCTGCGTGGCCCGAGTCACACCCCGTAAGCGGTCAAAAGTGGTCGTACATGCACAGATGAGATCACGCAGGGTGTAGCCGCCGATCACACCCGCCGGCGCGGCGGCCCGTCATGGCGCCGGACCCCACCGGATTCCAGGATCCGGGGGGTCCGGCGACGGCCGACGCTCGGCCGGCGCCGCCATGAGACCCATCGAGGACACCGCACACCGGCGACCGCACCGCCCCGCGCGTCGCGGATCAGTGCTCGCGAGGGGCGGGAACCACGCGCTCCACCTCGGGGTGCACCGTGAGCAGCTGGCGCATGGCCGCCTCCGCCGCAGCGCCGTCCCCGGTGCCGAGCGCGTCGACGATCCGTGCGTGCTGCGCGAGGGACGCCTCGTTCGGCCGCTCACAGCCCGTGACGGGGCCACCCGAGACCTGGAGGGCGGCCGAGACGATGCCGGAGAGGTGCTCCAGCATGCGGTTGCCCGCGATCTGGATGAGCAGCCCGTGGAACTCGGTGTCGGCGCGCGAATACGTCAGCGCGTCCCCCTGCGCCATGGCGTGGCTCATGATCTCGACCATGTCGCAGAGCCGCTGCTGCACCTCCTCGCGGCCGTGCCCGGCGGCGAGGCGGGCGGCGAGCGGCTCGATGGTCCAGCGCAGCTCGCTCAGCTCGCGGCGCTGGTCGTCGCGCTGCGGCCCGAAGGCCCGCCACTCGATGATGTCCGGATCGAGGAGGTTCCAGTCACTGACCGGGCGTACTCGTGTGCCGACGTTCGGCCGGGCGCTGACCAGGCCCTTGGCCTCCAGTACACGGAGGGACTCGCGGACGACGGTGCGGGAGACCTCGAAGCGCTGGCCGATCTCCTCGGGCACCAGCGGGCGGTCCGCGCCCAGATCGCCGGAGACGATCATCTGTCCGAGCTGCTGGACGAGTTGGCCGTGCAGGCCGCGGCCACGGCTGCCCGCGGCCCGCCTGCCGACCCGGCCCAGCTCGGGGTCGCCTCCGTCCCAGGCGGGCACTCCGACGCGGTCGGCCACCGGGGCCTCCGCGTAGGGGTAACGGTCGAGTTCGCCCGGGCCGGCCAGGCCGGAATCTGCGGAACGGGCGGCGGTCATCATGGTGTGCGCAAGGGTACTCACGGATCCTTTGTCGGCGCTGCCTCCAACTCCCTTGAGGTCTTTGGTGAAAAGCACACGAAAGGGTGATCGCTCACCCCGTCGCAATTGACGCCTTATCGGAAAGAAATGGGCTTTCTGCGAGGGATTTGCGTACACAGTGAAACCAAACGAGGACGGACGGTCGTCATCGGAACCTGGTGCGCAGTGTCGTGAACAGATACGCGCACAGCAGCGCGGTCAGCGACAACGCCAGTGCGCCGCCCACGGGTTGCGCGAGGATCCGCACGGCGCCGAGGAGGTACCGGTCCCCGCCGAACGGCCACTGCAACAGGAGCACCTCGCGCATGCGCGCCGGGAAGCCGGCGGCCATCCGCACGGCCGGACCCCGCAACACCTGGTGCACCAACGGCACGACAACGACGGGCACGGCGAGGACCGTGGCCAGACCGGCCGTGGTGGACCGGAACACGCCGGCCGCCAGCACGCCGGCCCAGGCGCAGCCGATGACCAGGCAGAACCAGCCGGCGGTCAGCGACAGCCAGTCTCCGGGAACCTGCGTCAGCTCCCGTCCGTAGACGATGTAGAGCACTTCGGCGTCGCAGCCCAGGGTGAGAAAGGCCAGCAGGGCGGCGGTGACTCCGGAGACGAGGAGTTTCGCGGCCAGCAGCCCCAGCCGGCGGGGCACCGTGCCGCGGTCCGCCGCCAGCGCCGGGTGGCGGAACTCGTCCCCGAAGGCCAGCGCCCCGAGCAACCCGGCGCCGAGCGCCGCGGGCGCCAGCGGCAGCTCCCGCGGCCATGCCGCGAACAGCCGCTCCTGCGGGGTGTGCCCGAGCCTGGCCAGGAGTACGGCGGTGAGCGCGGACACCACCAGCACGGCACCGCAGGTGAGGAAGCCGGTGCCGATACCGGCGGCACGCCGGATCTCGTAGCGCAGGGGCCGGAGCGGACTGGGGGCGGGGCGGACGGAGATGGGGGGCGGAAGGGTGGAGAGCGCGTCGAGGGCGCGGACCCCGCCGGGCTGGGCTCCGCCACGGGTCGCGGACTGCCGGGGGCCGGATGCCCCGGCCTCGGGCAGAGGGGTACGGGTGGAGGGGATGCCCTTGCCGCCGGTCCGCGGCCTCGGACCCGCCGACGCGCGATCATGGCCGGGCTGCGATGGCGTGGCCGCGGGAGTGCGGTCACCACCGGACTGCGCCCCCGCCCCGGTGGCGGTCGGACCGGCCTGCGGCTCCGATTCCGCCCGGGCACGTCGACCGTCGGTCTGCGTCTCCGGGCCCGACGCGGCGCGGTTGCCAGTCTGCGCCTCCCGGCCCGACGCAGCACGGTTGCCGCCGGTCTGCGCTTCCACGCCAGAGGCGGCGCGGTTGGCTCCGGACTGCGGCTCCGGATCCAGGGCGGCGCACCCGACCTGCCCGAGCGGTTCGGGCACCGCGGCGGCACTCTCCCCGCCGGTCCGCGGCTCCGGACCCTCGACTGTCGGCCCGGCAGCGCCCGGCGACCGTGAGGGGAAGGAAGGGTGCCTGCCTCCGGCCTCCGGCGCCTGCTCCATGGCCCCCGGGCTGCCGTCGGCCTTCGGTGCCTGGTCCACCGCGGCGGTCCGGTTATCGCCCTGCGGCTCGGGGGCCGTGGGCCGGATGAGGTGCGCGGTGGCGGTCACGGCAGCGGCCGGGACGGTACCAACCCCGGCGAGCACCTCCGCGGACACCGTCGGTACCCCCTCCGCGCTCAGCCTGCCCTCGCTGCTCGGTACGGCCGTGACACAGGCCGCGCCGTCCGGCTCGGCTTCCCTGCCGAGGGCTCCGGCGAGCCCTGCCCGCTCCTCGCCGTCGCTCGGTGCGCGCTCCCCCGGCCGAGTGGCGGACGCGGTTCGCCCCGCCTCGGCCGAGGAGAGACCGGCCACGGTCCGGTCCTGCTGGTGTGACGCGGCGACGGCGGCCGGGTCCGCCACCGAGAAGCCGAACACGATCTGTCCCCGCTCCGCCGGCGGGCGGACCGCCGGGGCCTGCTCCCGCTCCTCCACGGTTGCGGCGGGCGGCGCGTCCCCCTGCTCCGCGGGGCCGGACTCCGCCGCGCCCGCCCGTCCGACCGCCGCCGGAGCACCCGGCTCCGGCGCGCCCGGCACGGCCTGCTGCCGCTCGCCGGCCCGTCGCGTCCGGTCCTGCTCCTGCTTCGCGCCGCCCTCGGCGACCGCGACCGCCGCCACCCCTGCCCCCGCCCCTGGGCCCATGTCACCGACTTCATCGGCGAGTTGGTGGACGAGGATGCCGTGGCGGAATGCCATCTCACCGACGTCGGCGGTCGTACTGCCGTACACCGACAGGCGGTTGCCGCCTTCGTGCACGACCTCCACGGACCGGCGGGAGGTCCGGGCCTCCTTGGTGATAAGCGCGGCGAGGCGGGTGGCGTGCGGGCTGCGCACGGCCACGCGCGGGCGCAGCCGGGTGCGGGCGAACTCCCTGGCGTCCTGGTCGGCGACGAGCCGGCCCCCGTCGAGCGTGACGACCCGGTCGGTCGTGCGCGCGGCCTCCTTGGGGTCGGCCGTGGTGAGCAGGACGGTGCCGCCCTGGTCGGCATGGGCCCGCAACATGCTGTGCAGCCACTGGGCCTCGCGGGCCGAGAGGCCGTCGGACGGCTCGTCCAGGACGAGTGTGTGCGGGTCGGGCAGCAGGGCGCCGGCCAGCCCGAGCCTGCGGTCCATACCGCGGGACAGGCTGCCGAGGCGTTCCTCGCGCAGGCTGACGAGGCCGACCACTTCGAGGACCTCGTCGGCTCGCCGCGCGGGCACTCCGGACGCGGCGCACAGCATGCGCAGATGGCCGCGGACCGAGCGGGCCGGATGCCCGGGCACATCGCCGAGCAGCACGCCGACTTCCCGCGACGGGTGGGCGATCCGGTGCAGGGGCCGGCCTCTGAAGTAGGTGATGCCGCGGCCGGGTTGCAGTTCGAGCATCAGTCTGAGCACCGTCGACTTGCCGGAGCCGGAGGCTCCGAGGAGCGCGGTGACCTGTCCGGCGCGCGCTTCGAAGGAGACGTCGTCGACGACGGGCGGGTGCGCCTTGCGGGGGGCGCTGGTCAGTCCGAAGGCCTGGATCACCCGAAGCAAGATAGCGCGCTATGCCCGATTTTCCTGGTATGGGGCGATCTCTCGACGGGTGCCGTGCGACCGGGCCGCTTCATGTCCACCGTTCGACGCAACCGGCAGCCGGCAACCGACCCGGCACGCGCGGCCGGCCGCCGTCACCCTCAGACCTCGGGACGCAGCATCGGCGGGTTGAGCAGGGTCGCACCGCCGGCGCGGAAGAGCTGGGCCGGCCGGCCGCCCTGCCGGGTGGTCGTACCCCCCGTGGGGACGAGGAACCCGGGTGTACCGGTGACCTTGCGGTGGAAGTTGCGCGGATCGAGGGCCACGCCCCAGACCGCCTCGTAGACCCGGCGCAGCTCGCCGACCGTGAATTCGGGCGGGCAGAACGCGGTGGCCAGCGACGAGTACTCGATCTTGGAGCGGGCCCGCTCGACCCCGTCGGCGAGGATCTGGGCGTGGTCGAAGGCGAGCGGCGCGACGGGCTCTCCGTCACGGCCGTAACCGCCCTGCTGGAGCAGTTCCTCGACCGGTGCCCAGCGTGCGTTGCTGGCGTCGCCTCCCGCGCGCGGTGCGGGCAGGTCGGGCGCGAGCGCGAGGTGCGCGACGCTGACCACACGCATCCGCGGGTCCCGCTTCGGGTCGCCGTAGGTGGCGAGCTGCTCCAGGTGGGCCCCGTTGTCCTGGGCCGGGGCGGCGGGACCGTGAGCGCACAGCCCGGTCTCTTCCGCCAGTTCCCGCGCCGCCGCCTGGGAGAGGTCCTCGTCCGCCCGTACGAAGCCGCCGGGCAGGGCCCACCGCCCCTGGAACGGGGCCTCGCCCCTGCGTACCGCCAGCGCGCACAGGGCATGGCGGCGTACGGTCAGCACGACCAGGTCCACGGTCACGGCGAAGGGCGGAAAGGCTGACGGGTCGTAGGGCATGCCGTGATCATAGTCGTCTTCCTGACGATAAACACACCCTTCGGTGGTGGTTCCGCCGGGTTCCGGTATGAGGTGCAGGGTGGTCTTCTGTTCTCGGGTCGGCTCTCGTCGTACGAGGTGAGGGTCAGGTCGGTGGGTGATCACGCTCCTAGTTGGAGTCCGTCCGCCGCCTCCTCGACCATGGCGAGTCCCAGCCGGCTGATCCGTACGGCGAATGGCGCGCCCGCGACCCGGAGGCCCGCCAGACTGAGTTCGCCGAGCGGAGCGCTGCGCATCGGGCGCAGGGTGACGGTCCGGGCCGGGGTGTCGGGGCGGACACCGGCGTAGGCGGTGAGCATGAGGATCACGGCGGCCGCTGCGGTGGCCGCCGGCCGGCAGGCGGCCGGGTGCGCGACGGGTGCGCTCCCGGCGGTGCGCTGTTCACCGGCGAACATCTCGGGCAGCCGGTGGTCGAAGTGTTCGGCGGCGTCCAGCAGTCCCTTGAGAAGTCCGCCGGCCTCCTTCTCGTAGCCGGCGGCGGCCAGTCCGGCGACCGCGACGGCGGTCTCCTGCACCCGCACGGCCCCGGTCCGGTGGCCGAAGGGATTGTGTCCCGGTTCCTTGGCGCCGAGCCCCTGCAGCCCCCAGCCCGCGTCCAGGGCGGGGCTGCCGAGCAACCGGGCGAGGTGTTCGGTCTGCGCCTTGTCGAGCAGGCCGGGGGCGAGCCGGCCCGAACCGAGCAGGCCGGTGTCGAGGAGGTGTACGGCGGCGGAGCCCAGGTGGGGAGCGGGGCGGCCGTCCGGGGCCAGGGCGGCGGCCGGGCGTCCGCCGCCGTGGTCGTCGACCCAGAACCCGGCCCGGAACACTGTGCGCAGGGCCTCGGCCCACTGCCGTAACTCCGCGGCGCCGGGTCTGTCGTACGCGTCGAGGAGATCGGCGCCGAGTAGGGCCGCGCGATGGGCGTGTGCCTGGGTCTCGCAGCGGATCGGGCCCGCGGGCTGCGGGTCGGGCAGGTAGGGGCCGTCGCCCGCGGCGGTGCGCAGCCAGGTCAGACAGCGTTCGGCCGCGGGCAGCAGTTCTCTCGTCTCCTGTTCGGGAAGCCCCCAGCGGCGGGCCTCGGCGAGCAGGGCGGGGAAGAGGAGCGTGGCCTCCGTGCCTGTGCAGCTCGGCGGCAGGAACGGCCCCGCGTCCCGCCGGGGCCCGGGGATCAGCCCGGCCTGTGGGCCCGGCCCGGTGAGCTGGGTGCGGGCCAGGGCGCGCAGAGTGCCCGCGGCGAGCCGGGTGCCGAGGGGCAGGGCCATGCGGGCTGCGGCGAGGGCCTCGGCGGGTGCCATGCCGCAGCGCCAGGGGGCGCCCGCGGCGAGATGGGTGTCGGCGGGGTGTGCGGGGTCCCGCAGGAGCAGGGCTCTGAGGTCGGCGATCGCCGTGTGCAGCAACGAGCCCGCCCGAGGGTCGTCGCCCGCCGCGCGTGCCTCGGCGAGCGGGCTGGTCGCGGCCTGCCCCGCGGCCCGCAGCGGGCCCGCGCCGTCGGGTCGCACCCGGAGTTCCACGGTGGCCGTGGCGCCCGGGGGCAGGTCCAGTTCCCAGCGCAGCAGGCCGGCCGAGGCCAGGGCGTCGGCGGGCGGCGGGGCGCTCGTGACGCAAGCGGCGACACCGCCCGAGGCCCAGCGCAGGCCCGAGTCGTGGACGCTGGCGGGGAGCTCGGGGCCTGCCCTGCCGGAGGCGATGGCCCCGAGGTCGGCGAGGTCCGTGCCGAGGGCGACCTCGACGGGCAGCCGCAGAGGGCGCAGGGCGGCGTTGCGCAGCGTGATCCGTTCGGTGCCGTCCGCGTGGCGCGTCCGCTCCACCACGACGTCCGGGTCGGGACCGGCTGCCGGGGAGACCCGGAGCGTTCCCAGGAAACGGGCGCTGTCGGCACCGGCCATCCTGGCCTGCACCGCGAGCGGCTCGCGGCCGGCCACGCGGACCTGGCACCGGGAGAGCAGCCGCCTTCCGCCTCGGTAGAACCCGTCCAGACCCCGGCCGTCCAACTGGCCCGACTCACCGGAGACGGCGAGGCCGGGCAGGGCGACGCAGATCAGCGCGGTGTGTGTGGGCGGCAGCGCGGGCACCGCGCGGGTGCCCGGTGCGGGGTGGGCCGACGGGGCTTGGGCGGGCTTGCGGAGTCCGCCGGGGGGTGTGGGCCCGGGCCCGGTGTGTGCTGCCCGGCTGTCGGAGCGGGGTCCCGGCCACGGTTGCGGGGGCGGCCGGAGCGGGGCGCCGCTGCTCTGCGGAGCGGTGGTCTCCGGCGCGGTGCCGGCACCGTCCGCGGGGAATGGCGCCCGCCTGCCCGGAGGCGGGCGTCCGTCGTCGGCGGAGGGCCGCGTCGGCTGCTGGTGCATGAGTTGGCTTCTTCTGCGCTCGGTCCGCTGCGGACGTGCCGGGCGGCCGGTGGGACGCCCCGGGGGACAAGGGTCGTACGGCGGCAGAGGCCGTCCAGGCGTTCCGCCACTCAGGTGAACGGCAGGGGACTCGTCCGGGTCACGGCTCGGGCGAAGGAAGCCGGCCGCATGGCGGGGTGCGGGGAGCACACAGGCAGCGCGGCACGAGGGGAGCACGGAGGCGCTGAGCCGGTGCGCGCGGGCGACCGATGGGGCGCCCGGGAGCCGGGGGTTGCACGCGACCAGCAGAGCGTCCAAGAAGCGGCGGGGGGCGATCAGCAGAGCGCCCAAGAAGCGGCGGCTGCGGGAGGTCTGTGGCGAGGTGACGCCCCGACGGCACGGCAGCACCGTCGGCAGGGTCTCCGGCATATGGGGGTTGTGCCCGGCCGACAGGATCCTCGGGACGCGCAGGCTTCGGACGGCCGACAGGAGCCCAGAGGCGCGGGCTCCGCCGGCGGCCGACAGGAGCCCAGGGGCTGGGGCTGCGCCGACGGCCTGCCCGTGCGGGCCGGCCTTCCTCAGCGTGCTCCGGATTCCGTCCTTGCCCCACCGGACCCTCATCCGTCCCCCTCCGGCGTGCGGCGGCCATCGCCGTCCGCCGAGGGGGCGATGTCGGTCGTGCCCTCGCTCCTGCCCACCGCACGCGTGTGTGTACCGCCGAGACGCCGGGTGCCGAGGCGCGAGGGCGCGGTCGGAGACGGCCGGGGGTGGGTGCCGGCCGGGCGGCGGCCGTCCGCCTCCCGGGACCGGTGGAGGCCGTCACCGCTGCCGGTGGCTCGAGCGCGGCGCCGTCGGACGGTGCCCGGTGCGCCGGCCTGCCCCTTCCGGTCGGCCCCGCCTCGTCCGCCCTGGGCGGCGGCCGGAGCGATCGGTCCCGTCAGTTCTGCCGGGCCGTTGGCCAGGTCCGGCTCGGCACCCGTGTCGGCGGCCCGGATGTCCGCCCCGGACGCGGTGTCCTCGGGCGCCGGCGGCTCCAGGCGGGCCCGGTCCATGGCCGGCTCGGGCTCCGCGCCGTCGGCCGGTGTGTGCTCCTGGCGTTCGGCGCGCAGGCAGCGGCGGACGGACTCGGGGTCGAGGCCTTCGTTGCAGGCCTGGTGCAGCAGGCGGGCGAAGAGATAGTCGGGGTCCGCGCCCAGTGCCATGGCCAGGGCTTCGCGTGCCTCCAGTTCGTCGCCCGTCGACCAGGCGACCCAGCCGGCGAGGGTCAGCGGAGCGGCGGCGTGCTCGCCGTACGGGCCGACACAGCGGCGGGCGAGGGCGCGCCAGAGCCGCAGGGCCGGGGCCGCCTCCTCGCCCTCCATCCACGCGGCCGCCTTGTCGCGGGTGGTGCGGTCCTGGAGGCCGAGGATCAGCGTCGCCGCCTCGTCGTCCGAGAGCAGGTCGTCGTCGCGCAGGTCCGCCGGGTGGATACCGGACACGGGTGTGGCCGAGGCGTAGCGGTGGATGATCCGTTCGGCCAGGGCGAGGGTCTGCGCGGCGACGGCCGGGCGGGTCGCTTCGTCGAGGATGCGGGGGACGAGGGTCAGGCCGGCCGCGTCCAGGGCGATCTCCTGCTCCAGGGCGGCGCTGCTCTGCCAGGGTTGCAGCCGGGCATGCAACTCCTTGAGAGTGCCGCGCACTTGGATGCCGGCGTAGGTGGCGGCCGCCGCGAGGACGGAGGTGCCGGGGAGGCCCATCGGCGAGCCGTCCTCGGGGCAGCAGCCCGGGATCGGGCAGCAGTACGACCAGAAGCGGCCGTCGGAGATGCAAAGCGCCTCGGCGACGGGCACGTCGAGGTCTCCGCACGCGGTACGCATGAGGTCGGCCAGCTTCCCGAGTCGTCGCTTGACGTCCCGGCCCGACTCGCCGGGGCCCGGTTCCTGGCAGACATAGGCCACCATCTGCTCGGGCCTGGCGCCTCGCCGCTCGCTGCCGGTGACCAGGCCGTGGGCGAGCTGCCGGGCCGCCGCCGGCCAGTCGGCCTCGTCGGCGGGGATGCCGAGCCTGGCCCGGCCGCCGAGCGTGCCGCGGCCGCCGCGGTCGTGCAGGGCGACCAGCACCATGCTGTCCTCCGGGCGGTAGCCGAGGAGGTAGGGGAGGGCGTCGGCCAGTTCGGCCGGGGTGCGCAGGGTGACCTGTGTCTCGTGCGTGGAGGGTCCGGCCAGCGGCTCGGAGCCCGGGATGTCGCTGTTTCCGAGGGGTCCGGTGGTTTCGCCGTGATTCGTCATGCGCCGACAATCTCGCGGATCTTGAGATTCCGCTTGGGCCTGTGGATAAGTCGAATCAGGGACACGACAAGCGCCGGGCGGTTGTCCACAGCCGTGACCGGGCCTGGTGGCTGATTGTCGGTGGCATCGGGTTGCATGGAGCCATGGACGACCTGGAACTGCGCGCCGAAGCCGATGCCATCCTCGCCGAACTCGTCGGGGACCCGGGAGGCTCGGCGCGGCTGCGGGAAGATCAGTGGCAGGCGGTGGCGGCCCTGGTGAAGGAGCACCGGCGAGCCCTGGTGGTGCAGCGCACCGGCTGGGGCAAGTCCGCGGTGTACTTCGTCGCCACCGCCCTGCTGCGCCGGCGCGGCAGCGGCCCGACCGTGATCGTCTCGCCCCTGCTGGCCCTGATGCGCAACCAGGTCGACTCGGCCGCCCGCGCCGGGATCCGGGCACGCACCATCAACTCGGCCAACCCGGAGGAGTGGGGCTCCATCCACGCGGAGGTCGAGCGCGGTGACGTGGACGTTCTGCTGGTGAGCCCGGAGCGCCTGAACAACCCCGAGTTCCGCGACCAGGTCCTGCCCAAGCTGTCCGCGGCGACCGGGCTGCTGGTGGTGGACGAGGCCCACTGCATCTCCGACTGGGGCCACGACTTCCGGCCCGACTACCGGCGGCTGCGGACGATGCTGAATGAACTCCCGCCGGGCGTCCCCGTGCTGGCCACGACCGCCACGGCCAACGCACGCGTCACCGCGGACGTCGCCGACCAGCTCGGCACGGGCGGTACGTCGGGCGCCCTGGTGCTGCGCGGACCGCTGGACCGGGAGAGTCTGAGTCTCGGTGTGCTGCGGCTGCCGGACGCGGCACACCGGATGGCGTGGCTGGCCGACCACCTGGACGAGCTGCCGGGCTCCGGCATCATCTACACCCTGACCGTCGCGGCCGCCGAGGAGGTCACGGCCTTCCTGCGGCAGCGCGGGCACACGGTCGCCTCGTACACCGGCAGGACGGAGAACGCCGAACGGCAGCAGGCCGAGGAGGACCTGCTCGCCAACCGGGTCAAGGCGCTCGTCGCCACCTCCGCACTCGGCATGGGCTTCGACAAGCCCGACCTCGGTTTCGTGGTGCACCTGGGCTCGCCCGCCTCCCCCATCGCCTACTACCAGCAGATCGGCCGGGCCGGCCGCGGTGTCGAGCACGCCGAGGTGCTGTTGCTGCCGGGCAAGGAGGACGAGGCGATCTGGGAGTACTTCGCGTCGCTCGCCTTTCCCCCCGAGGACCTGGTCCGGCGCACCCTGGACGTCCTCGCCCGGGCGGACGGAACCATGTCGCTGCCTGCTCTGGAACCCCTGGTCGAGCTGCGTCGTTCCCGTCTGGAGACGATGCTGAAGGTGCTCGACGTGGACGGAGCGGTGCGCCGCGTCAAGGGCGGCTGGACCGCGACCGGACAGCCCTGGTCGTACGACGCGGAGCGTTACGCCTGGGTGGCCCGGCAGCGCGCGGCCGAGCAGCAGGCGATGCGCGAGTACGCCACCACGACCGGGTGCCGGATGGAGTTCCTTCAGCGTCAGCTGGACGACGAGGGCGCCAAGCCCTGCGGTCGCTGCGACAACTGCGCCGGGCCGCGCTTCACCGTCGACACGTCCGCCGTGGCCCTGGACGCCGCGCGCAGCGACCTGGGCCGCGCCGGGGTGGAGGTGGAGCCCCGCCGGATGTGGCCGACCGGGCTGCCGGCCATCGGCATCGACCTCAAGGGCCGTATCCCGGCCGGCGAACAGGCCGCGCCGGGCCGGGCTCTCGGCCGCCTCTCGGACATCGGCTGGGGCAATCGGCTGCGTCCTCTGTTCGCGCCTCAGGCGGCGGACGCTCCCGTACCGGACGACGTGGCACGAGCCGTGGTCGGCGTCCTCGCGGACTGGGCCAAGGGCCCCGGCGGCTGGGCGTCCGGGGCCCCGCACGCCCAGGAACGTCCGGTGGGTGTGGTCACCGTCGACTCGCGCAGCCGTCCCCTGCTGATCCGTTCCCTCGGGGCCCGGATCGCCGAGATCGGGCGGCTGCCGCTGCTCGGCTCCGTGGAGTACGCCGAGGACGCGCCGCGGGTGCCACGCAGCAACAGCGCACAGCGGTTGAAGGCCCTCGACGGGGCGCTTACGGTGCCGCCCGGCCTGGCGTCGGCCCTGGCCTCGGCGCAGGGTCCGGTGCTGCTGGTCGACGACTTCACAGAGACGGGCTGGACCCTCACGGTCGCGGCGCGCCAGCTGCGCAGATCCGGTGCGCGCGCGGTGTTGCCGCTGGTCCTCGCGGTCCAAGGCTGACCCCGCGACAGTCGGCGGCGACCTGAGGTGCTGTGCCGAGGCGCCTCAGGCGTCGTCAGCCGGCTCTGTGGGTAGGGATATAAGCCCCGCACCATCAGATAACAGACGGTGGCCCCAATTGCTCGTTGCCGCATCCACGTTCGACAGGAAGAATTGAGATCCGCTCCCTGCACGGTTCGTCCGTGGTCCGGTTGGGCTTCGCTGCGGCGCGGGCTCCCCCGAATCCGACCTCGCCCCCAGTGTGGGCGCGTAGCCGAAGGGAGGAACGTGACCTTCGGATTCGCCTCGTCCTCGGCGGCCTCGTTGACGACGTCAGCGTCCGCCGCCTCCGCCAGTCGCCTGCTCGAGCCGGCCGAGTGGGCCGCCGCCGGAATCCCCCTGCTGCGCAACCCCCGTGAGGTCGTCAGCGGGTTGCACGCCCGCCATCACCCGCAGCCGTCCACGGCGATCGTGGCCGTGCTGGATCCGGATGAACGGCTGTGTGCCAGCGCTTCGTTCACCCGCCGTACCGCGCCGGCCGACGGGTGGATGTTCCGCAACGCGCTGCTCGCCCAGCTGCGCCGGATCATCCCGCACGACCTGCGCCGCCGGGCGCCGGTGCGCACCGCCGTCCTGCTCTACTGCCGTGAGGGCGAAGGACATTGGACGGAGGAGGACGGGGCCTGGATGTGGGGGCTGCGCGACGCCTGCACGCTGCACGGGCTGCGCTGCGGTGCCTACATCACGCTGACCCAGGACGGATGGCAGGTGCTCGGTGAGGGGCGCGGTGGCCGCCGTCCCCACGCCCACTCCGCGCCGGAGCCCTTCGCCACGTCGGAGGCTCCGCCGTCCGCACCGCGCACCGGCGGCCCGATGTCCGAGGTGCTGCGCCGCGCGGCGGCCCGCTGAGGGACACCGCACCGGGCTCCGGGCGGCCGTACGGGACCAGGAGGTCCTGCGGAAGGGCGGGGTGGCCGGGTCGTGAGCCCGCCGCCGTGCACAGCCACCCGGTACGGGCGTCCGGCCCGGCCGGCATCGGCATCGGCATCGGCATCGGCATCGGCATCGGCATCGGCATCGGCATCGGCATCGGCACACCGTGCCCCGCGGCTTCGCCGCTCGCAGCCGGGCGGGGTGAACCGACCGACACACAGGGGCCGGACGTGCCGCCCCGGGCCGCGCGGACCGGCACAGCACGTGTCAGTGCCGTACCCGGGCTCCGCACGACCACCCGGGCGTATCGCCGGGATCCGCGGGCGGACCCGCCGGAGCGGAGCAGCCGCCCGGCGTCCGGGCACGCGGCAAGCCGCACCGTGCGTATACCGCCGGGGCGGCCCCTGCGGCACCCCGGCACCCCGGGGTGCCGGGAGCGGCTCAGACGCCGGCGCCCAGCACCGAGTTGATCTGCTGCGGGTCACCGCAGACGATCAGCAGCGCACCGGCCCGGGCGTGGGCCAGCGGAAGCGCGGTGGCAGCTGCGGAGGCGGGGCCTCCGTTGACCGCCACGACGACCACGGGGCGGGAGGCGGCACGGGCGGCGTGGGCGCCGTCCGCGTAGAAGACGTCGTCACCGGCGTCGTGCTGCGCCCAGTAGGACGCCTCACCGAAGGACAGCTCGTGCTCGGCCCACGGGTGCTGGGCACCGGTGGTGAGCACGAGGACGTCGCCAGGCGCGCGACCCGAGTCCAGCAGCAGGTCCACCGCCTCGTCGGCGGCGTCGAGCGCACCCTCGGCCGAGGCCGGGATCAGCTGGATCTGCGGGGCCGCAGCGGCGGCGGGAGCGGCCGGACCGGACGGGCCCGGATTGGCCGGAGCCACGTCACGCGGAGTGCGCTGCACCGGCGGCGTCGGCCGCAGGGGGCCGGGACGACCGGGGCGGGCCGGAGCCGCGGGGCGGGGGCCGGGTACGGGGCGGGGGGTCGGCGCGGTGCGGCCACTGGCCGGCGTGGCGCGGGGACCCTGGGCACTCTCGTGAATCTGAGGCTCCTCGGGAATGAGAGGCATGAGCTGATATTTATCAAACGTTGGTGCGGCGCGGATGGCCGGGTGGCACATCAGTGCGAGCGGAACCGGTCAGAAATCGAAGCCGAGCTGACCTGCGATTTCCGGAACGCTTCCGTCCGCCCAGTTGCGGGCCTTCTTGAGGTGCCGCCACTGAGGCAACGCATCAAGATACGCCCACGACAAGCGGTGGTGCGGGGTGGGCCCCCGCTCCTCCAGTGCGGCCTTGTGCACGGGCGACGGATACCCGGCGTTGTCCGCAAATCCGAAGTCTGCATGGTCGATACCCAGTTCGGCCATCATTTTGTCGCGCTGAACCTTGGCGATCACCGACGCCGCAGCGACGGCCACGCAGGACCGATCGCCCTTGATCACCGTACGCACCCGCCAGGGGGCACCGAGATAGTCGTGCTTCCCGTCGAGGATGACGGCCTCGGGGCGGACCGGCAGGGCGTCCAGGGCACGGACCGCCGCGAGCCGCAGGGCAGCTGTCATCCCCAGGTCGTCGATCTCCTCCGGGGAGGCATGCCCCAGCGCATAGGCCGTCACCCAGGTCCGGAGGATCTCGGCGAGTTCCGTGCGCCGCTTGAGCGTCAGCAGCTTGGAGTCGGTCAGGCCCTCGGGCGGCCGGCGAAGTCCGGTGATCGCCGCGCAGACGGTGACAGGCCCGGCCCAGGCGCCGCGCCCCACCTCGTCGACACCGGCAATGACCTTGGCTCCGGTCGTGGCGCGAAGAGAGCGCTCGACGGTGTGAGTAGGAGGTTCGTACGGCATGGCGCCCTTAGCGTACGCCGCCGGGATCGGCCCGCGACACCCCGGTCTCCCCACCGGTTCCGAGAGGGCCGGAGCGGACTCCGGGAACGCTCGGAACGGCAGCGGAAGGGGCGTCGGCCCGCCGGTCACACCCGTGCGGTCGCGCGTCAGCGCATTCGCTGGTGCACACATTTAGACGGCGTGCCGTCACGGCCGTAGCGGCGACAGGAAACCGCCTGCCGCGCGCCTCGGAGGGGCCAAATACGCTTACCGCACAGGGACTTAGTCAGGGCACCCTGGACGCGCCCCCCAACCGCCCCCTAGCGCAGTCCACTCCCACTCATCGCATTCGTGAATCCGCATGTCCGGAGTTCACCCGTCGGAGCCCGTCGGTACCCAGTCCGGGAGTGCCTCGGTCCGCTCCGTCCATTCGGCCGGCGGCGCTCCGGCCTTGGTCGCACCGAGGATGCCGCCCATGATCGCGCAGGTGGTGTCCACGTCCCCGCCCACCTGAGCGGTCGTCCAGAACGCCGTCTCGAAGTCGCCGAGGTGCCGCGCCGCGGACCAGAGGGCGAAGGGAACGGTGTCGTGCGCGCTGGTACGCCGTCCACAGCCGAGCACGGCCGCGACGGTGGCCGCGTCGCCGTAGTCCAGCATGTCCCGGGCACGGCGCAGCCCCTGGCCGACCGCGCTCTTGGGCACCAGGGCGACGACTCCGTCGAGGAGCGCCTCCGGGGTGGGCGGGCCGTCCGGCGAACCGGCCAGCGCGGCGGCCGCGGCCACCGCCATGGCCCCGACCACGGCCTCACGGTGCTGGTGCGTGGGATACGCGGAGATCTCCGCCTGGTGGACGGCCTGCTCGGGGTCGTCCGCGTACCAGGCGCCCAGGGGGGCGATCCGCATGGCCGCCCCGTTGCCCCAGGAGCCGTGGCCGTGGAAGAGCCCAGCGGCCAGCTCCCGCCAGTCCTCGCCCTCGCGGACCAGCCGGAGCAGCCGGTTGACCGCAGGGCCGTAGCCCCGGTCGAAGTCATGGTGCTCGGCGAACGAGCGGGCCAGCGCGTCCTGGTCGATGCGGTGGTGAGCGGCGAGGACGGCCACCACCGAGCAGGCCATCTCGGTGTCGTCCGTCCACTGCCAGGGACCCGCGGGCAGCTCGTGCCGCTTCAGCAGGGAGTGGTTCGCCGGAACGAAGAACTGGGAGCCCAGGGCGTCCCCCACGGCCAGGCCGCGCAGGCTCGCCAGGGCGCGCTCCAGGCGCCCGAGGGTAGAGAGGTCAGCGGTCATCGCTCTGCCACTTTATCCGCCAATCCAGTAGGGCACCGGCTCGCGCCAGCGTTGAAACGGCCGATCAAGGGTGTACCTGCCGTCGTCTCCCAGAACGAGCATGCGCATCTCGGCGTTCCCGGGGTTCGACAGCGACTCGAATTCGGAGACGGTCCAGTGGAACCAGCGCATGCAGAACAGCCGCATCGCGAGCCCGTGCGTCACCAGGAGCACGTTCGGCGGATGGTCGGGGGCCTCGAAGCTGCGGAACAGGCTCTCCAGGAAGCCGCCGACCCGGTCGTACACGTCGGCACCGGACTCTCCCTGCGGGAAGCGGAAGAAGAAGTGGCCGTACGCGTCGCGGTAGGCCTTCTGCAAGCGCACGTCGTCGCGGTCCTGCCAGTTGCCCCAGTCCTGCTCGCGCAGTCTGGGCTCCTCGCGGACGCGTATCAGCTGCGGGTCGAGGTGGAAGGCGCGGAGCGTCTCGTGGGTACGGCGGTACGGGGAGACGTACACGCTGACGCGTTCCCGGCCGAAGAGTTCGCGGAGCGTCTTGCCGGTCTCCTCGGCCTGTCTCCAGCCGCGCTCGGTCAGGGCGAGCGCGTGGTCGGGCTCCCGCTCGTACACGGAGTCGTCAATGTTGCCCGTTGACTCGCCGTGCCGGACAAGGACGATGCGCCGTGGTCGTGCCATGCCAAAACCCTAGATCGAACGGCGCATGGTCGAGCACTCGTACGGGGTCCATACGGCGTAGGTCACACCGACGCAGCGTTGGATTTTCCAACCTCCGGGGTGGCTGCTCAGACCGTCCAGGTCGGCTCCAGGTCCACGATGTCACCCGAGAGGGCGGCGATGTCCGCCTCGGTCTGGGCCCGCAGGGCGAGGCGCTCCACGCGTTCGGTGCGGTACTTGCCGTGCTCGGCGGCCGACCGCCACATCGACAGGATCAGGAACTCATGCTCGGGCGCCTCGGCGAACATGCCGCGGATCATGCCGGGGGAACCGGCCATCGCCGGGTTCCAGACCTTCTCCTGCATGAGGGTGAAGTGCTCGACGCGCTCCTCGTGCACCCGGCACAGGGCCACCCGGATCAGGTCGGTGTCGGTGAAGCGCGGCTCGAAGCCCGTCTTCACGTCGAAGCGGTACTCGAAGAGTTTGGTCTGGGCGTCCTTGAACGTGCCGGACTGGGCGGCCGCGAGCCGGTCGTGCGAGCGGGCCATGAAGGAGTCGTAGAAGGCACGGCTCTCCCAGAAGGCGAAGATGTGCGCGACCCCCGGCCGCTGCCGGCTCCACCCTCCGCCCTGTCCCCTGAAACCCGGCTCCCCCGGAAGCCCCGCCCATTTCCGCTGCCCCCGCTCGAAGCCGCGGCGGTCCACCACGGTGCAGCGAATCCACTTGACCAGCACCGCGCCATCGTAAGGCCACCGGGCGTGGCGTCGGTCACGCTCCGGCGGAGATCGCCCGCGCGTGCGCCCCCGCGCGCGTGGCACGATGGACAAGCAGCCCTGGCTTCACGGGAGTTGGGGGACGAGGGAGCCCGCAGGGGGAAGGGGAGGCCTGGTGACCGGCTTCAGCAAGGGAATCCGCAAGGTCGAGGTCGGGGTGAAGTGGGATCCCAGTCCCGCGGGTCAGCCGCCCACCGATCTGGACATCATCGCCGCGACGTTCGTCTCGGGCGACGCCTACGGGCCACCGGCCTATCTGGTGCACTTCGACAGCCGCTCACCGGACGGCACCATATTCCTGGACCGGGACAGCACGGACGGCAGGGGCTTCGGCTGGGACGAGGTCATGACCCTCGAACTCGACCGCCTGGACGGCCGGTACGCGCGCGCGGTGGTCGGTGTCGTCATCCAGCAGCGCTACGGACGCCGGACGTTCGCCGAGGTCCTTAACCCCGCCCTGCGTGTCCGGGAGGGCTACACGGTACTGGCGGCGGACGACTTCGGGTCGGTTGCCGACGCGACGGCAGCCACGATCGCCGAGTTCGTACGGGACGAGTCCGGTGACTGGGCCTTCCGGCCCGGGGTGCACGGCTTCGACGAGGACCCGGCTGCCTTCACCCGGGTGATGGGCCGGGCGCACCAGCCCTGACGCCGAGGCCGCGCACGGGTAAGGGGCGCCGGCCATGGCCGGCGCCCCTTACTTCAGGAACGGCGTGTCATCAGCTGCAACCGCTGGTCGAGCCGCAGCCCTCGCAGATGTAGCAGGAACCGGCCCGCTGCATCTTCGTACCGCAGGAGAAGCAGAGCGGGGCGTCGGCCTGGATGCCCAGCTGCATCTCCACCAGTTCGGCGCTGGTGTGCGCCTGCTTCGGGGCGGGCTGGGCCGCCTCGGTCTCGGCCTTCGGCGTGGCGACCGCCTTCAGCTCCTGGGTCCGCGGCGCCGACTGGGCCAGGCCCTCGACGTCGACCTCGTCGTCGGCCGGCTCGTAGGAACCGGTCTCCAGGTGACGCTGACGCTCCTCGGCGGAGTGGATGCCGAGCGCGGAGCGGGTCTCGAAGGGCAGGAAGTCCAGCGCCAGGCGGCGGAAGATGTAGTCGACGATCGACTGCGCCATCCGCACGTCCGGGTCGTCCGTCATACCGGCCGGCTCGAAGCGCATGTTGGTGAACTTCGAGACGTACGTCTCCAGCGGCACGCCGTACTGGAGGCCGACGGAGACGGCGATGGAGAAGGCGTCCATCATGCCCGCGAGGGTGGAACCCTGCTTGGACATCTTCAGGAAGACCTCGCCGAGACCGTCGTCCGGGTACGAATTGGCGGTCATGTAGCCCTCGGCACCGCCGACCGTGAAGGACGTGGTGATCCCCGGGCGGCCCTTCGGGAGGCGCTTGCGCACCGGGCGGTACTCGACGACCTTCTCGACCTTGGGCTCGACGGCCGCGGGCTGCTCGGCCTTCTTCTCCTCGGTCTCCTTCTTCTTGGCCGAGAGCGGCTGGCCGACCTTGCAGTTGTCGCGGTAGATCGCGAGCGCCTTGACGCCGAGCTTCCAGGCCTCGAAGTAGATCTCCTCGACCTCCTCGACGGTCGCCGTCTCCGGCATGTTGACCGTCTTGGAGATGGCGCCGGAGATCCACGGCTGGATCGCGGCCATCATGCGGACGTGGCCCATCGGGGAGATGGCGCGCTCGCCCATGGCGCAGTCGAACACCTCGTAGTGCTCGTGCTTGAGGCCGGGGGCGTCGATCACATTGCCGTTCTCGGCGATGTGGGCGACGATCGCCTCGATCTGCTCCTCCTGGTAGCCCAGGCGGCGCAGGGCCTGCGGCACGGTGCCGTTGACGATCTGCATCGAGCCGCCGCCGACCAGCTTCTTGAACTTCACCAGAGCCAGGTCGGGCTCGACACCGGTGGTGTCGCAGGACATCGCGAGACCGATGGTGCCGGTCGGGGCGAGGACGGACGCCTGGGAGTTACGGAAACCGTTCTTCTCACCGAGACGGACGACGTCCTGCCAGGCCTCCGTGGCGGCGGCCCACACCGGGGTGTCCAGGTCGTCCATGCGGACGGCCGTGCCGTTGGCGTCGGCGTGCTGCTGCATGACGCGCTTGTGGGCGTCGGCGTTGCGGGCGTAGCCGTCGTACGGACCGACGACCGCGGCCAGCTCCGCGGAACGGCGGTAGGCCGTGCCCGTCATCAGGGAGGTGATGGCGCCGGCCAGGGCGCGGCCGCCGTCGGAGTCGTACGCGTGGCCGGTGGCCATCAGCAGGGCGCCGAGGTTGGCGTAGCCGATGCCGAGCTGACGGAACGCGCGCGTGTTCTCGCCGATCTTCTGGGTCGGGAAGTCCGCGAAGCAGATCGAGATGTCCATCGCGGTGATGACCAGCTCGACGACCTTCTGGAAGCGCTCGGTCTCGAAGGACTGGTGGCCCTTGCCGTCGTCCTTCAGGAACTTCATCAGGTTCAGCGAGGCCAGGTTGCAGGACGTGTTGTCCAGGTGCATGTACTCGCTGCACGGGTTCGACGCGGTGATCCGGCCGGACTCGGGGCAGGTGTGCCAGTTGTTGATGGTGTCGTCGTACTGGATGCCGGGGTCGGCGCAGGCCCAGGCGGCCTCGGCGATCTTACGGAAGAGCGCCTTGGCGTCGACCTCCTCGATGACCTCGCCGGTCATGCGGGCGCGCAGGCCGAAGCCGGTGCCGTTCTCGACCGCCTTCATGAACTCGTCGTTCACACGGACCGAGTTGTTGGCGTTCTGGTACTGGACGGACGTGATGTCGTCGCCGCCCAGGTCCATGTCGAAGCCCGCGTCGCGCAGGACGCGGATCTTCTCCTCCTCCTTGACCTTGGTCTCGATGAAGTCCTCGATGTCGGGGTGGTCGACGTCGAGCACGACCATCTTGGCGGCACGGCGGGTGGCGCCACCGGACTTGATGGTGCCGGCGGAGGCGTCGGCGCCGCGCATGAAGGAGACGGGACCGGAGGCGTTGCCGCCGGAGGAGAGCAGCTCCTTGGAGGAGCGGATGCGGGAGAGGTTCAGGCCGGCGCCGGAGCCGCCCTTGAAGATCATGCCCTCTTCCTTGTACCAGTCGAGGATCGACTCCATGGAGTCGTCGACGGACAGGATGAAGCAGGCGGAGACCTGCTGGGGCTGCGGGGTGCCGACGTTGAACCAGACCGGGCTGTTGAAGCTGAAGATCTGGTGCAGGAGGGCGTACGCCAGCTCGTGCTCGAAGATCTCGGCGTCGGCGGGCGAGGCGAAGTACTTGTAGTCCTCACCGGCCTTGCGGTACGTCTTCACGATGCGGTTGATCAGCTGCTTGAGGCTGACCTCGCGCTGCGGAGTGCCGACGGCACCGCGGAAGTACTTGCTGGTGACGATGTTGACCGCGTTCACCGACCAGAAGTCGGGGAACTCGACGCCACGCTGCTCGAAGTTGACCGAGCCGTCGCGCCAGTTGGTCATGACGACGTCACGACGCTCCCACGAGACCTCGTCGTACGGGTGTACGCCGGGGGTGGTGTGGATGCGCTCGATGTGCAGTCCCTTGCTACCCGCCTTGGTGCCCTTGGCTCGGGAACCTCGCGCCGGACCGCTCGCCGTCTCTGTCATGCCGCCTCCCTGTACGGGCAAAAACGCCCTGAAGTGCCCCGTTTGTTCCCGTGGCACGGTGTTCTGTCTGTGTTGCGGGCACCCTCAGCTGCCACCCGCAACAGGTCTTCGGTCGCCGCCTCGCGGCCGGAACCCGGGTCTCCCCCGGCTTCCGGCCCGCCGGTCAGTCGGCGGCGTGCGCGGGCACGGGAACCGAAGTGGTCCCCGCGGGCCCGCGATCGTCTTCCTGGCTCCCCGTGTCCGCGTCTTCCTCGTCCGCGGCGGGTCCTCGCGTCGCCTCCCTCAGCTCCGCGATGGCGGCCTCGAAGTCATCGAGCGAGTCGAACGCCCGGTAGACCGAGGCGAACCGCAGATAGGCGACGAGGTCCAGCTCCTGCAACGGGCCGAGTATGGCCAGCCCCACATCGTGGGTGGTCAGCTCGGCGCTCCCGGTGGCCCGCACCGCCTCCTCGACCCGCTGGCCGAGCTGGGCGAGCGCGTCCTCGGTGACAGGCCGTCCCTGGCATGCCTTGCGCACACCATTGATGATCTTGGTGCGACTGAAAGGCTCGGTGACTCCGGACCGCTTGACCACCATGAGCGAGCACGTCTCCACGGTCGTGAAACGACGGGAGCAGTCGGGGCACTGGCGGCGCCTGCGGATCGACGTGCCGTCGTCGGTCGTACGGCTGTCGACCACGCGGCTGTCGGGGTGCCTGCAGAAGGGGCAGTGCATGTTCTCCAACCCTCCTCACAGCAGACTCAAGAGCCCCACTGGACCCAAAGGCCCCGCGAAGCAGCCCTAAGCATAGGCGATCGCGGGCCCGACTCAGACCGGGGGGACCACAATTTGTGGGCCGCGGTAGCCATCCAACCACTAGATGTGGGGATCAACTCATTCAGCGAGGCCGGCGCGCGTGTCGCGGTGAAGCGGCCGGTCGCGGCTGCCGGCGGCGGCGCGCCGGACACGCGGACGCAGAGCCGTGCCGCTGTGGCGCTTGCGGAGATAGCGTGGGCGCCGCACGGAGGAGCCGTAGGACTCCGGCACAGAAGAGGGCCCGGATCCGGGCGGACCGGAGTCCGGATGGCAGACTGGGGAAGCGGCCCACGAGGTCACCCACCCCGGCGGTGAAGAGTACAACAATGCACGCTTTTGTCCGCCAGACACCGCGTTGGCCATTACACCCAGACACATGATCACGTCAGGTGAAACGCACTTTTTCACTCGAACGTGTGTTTGGCGCAACCTTTCGAAAGCATCTACCGTTGTGCAGCAGGGAGACCATCGAGAGGGGCCGACGTGACCACGACCGCAGACAGTGCCACCATCACCGCCCAGGACCGCTCCCAGGGCCGAGTCGAGCCGGTACACGCGATGAACGAAGCCATGAATCCCGAGGTGCACAAGCGCTCTCTGCCGGGCCGACCTCCAGGCATCCGGGCGGACAGCTCGGGGCTCACCGACCGGCAGCGCCGGGTGATCGAGGTCATCAGGGACTCCGTGCAGCGTCGAGGCTACCCGCCGTCGATGCGTGAGATCGGCCAGGCCGTGGGGCTCTCCAGCACCTCCTCGGTCGCGCACCAGCTGATGGCGCTCGAGCGAAAGGGCTTCCTGCGCCGCGACCCGCACCGCCCGCGCGCGTACGAGGTGCGCGGTTCGGACCAGGCCGTCACCGTGCAGCCCACGGACACCGCCGGCAAGCCCGCCGCGTCGTACGTCCCGCTGGTCGGCCGTATCGCGGCCGGTGGCCCGATCCTCGCGGAGGAGTCCGTCGAGGACGTCTTCCCTCTCCCCCGCCAGCTCGTCGGTGACGGCGAACTGTTCGTCCTCAAGGTCGTCGGCGACTCCATGATCGAAGCCGCCATCTGCGACGGCGACTGGGTCACGGTCCGCCGTCAGCCGGTCGCCGAGAACGGCGACATCGTGGCCGCCATGCTCGACGGCGAGGCCACCGTGAAGCGCTTCAAGCGCGAGGACGGCCATGTCTGGCTCCTCCCGCACAACTCGGCCTACGAGCCGATCCCCGGTGACGACGCGACCATCCTCGGCAAGGTCGTCGCCGTGCTGCGCCGCGTGTGACAGCCGCGGCGGGCGGGCCGGCCGGCTCGCTCCCTGACCGGGCCCCGGGACCCCTGCGCCGGTTCCGGGGTCCTGCGTTTCACCCCACCCGACGGGCCGGTCACGCACCTCTCCGGGGGTGGGGGGGGGGGGGCGCCGGGGGCGGCGCGCCCCCCCCCCCCCCCCCCCCCCCCCCCCCCCCCCCGCGCGGCGCCC
>NZ_JBHXVE010000002.1:38541-75551 GCF_042672505.1 Streptomyces sp. NPDC127190 | reverse complement strand
CGGGGGTCGGGCGAACCCCCCCCCCCGCCGGCGCGTCCGCCCCCTTCTGGGGGGTGGGCGCCACCACCGGGGCGGCCCCCACCCCCGGACTCACTTCTCCGCCGCCTTCGCCGCCGCGTCGATGGCAGCCAGCGACTTGCGGACCTGGTTACGGTCCGTGGTGTACCAGAAGTCGGGCAGCGACGCCTTGAGATAGCCGCCGTACCGCGCGGTCGCCAGCCGCTGGTCCAGTACGGCGACCACGCCCCGGTCGCCCGACGCGCGTACGAGACGGCCGGCGCCCTGGGCCATCAGCAGGGCCGCATGGGTCGCGGCCACCGCCATGAAGCCGTTGCCGCCCGCGTCCTCGACCGCCTTCTGCCGGGCGCTCATCAGTGGATCGTCGGGCCGCGGGAACGGGATCTTGTCCATGACCACCAGCTGACAGCTGGGGCCCGGCACGTCCACGCCCTGCCAGAGGGACAGCGTGCCGAAGAGACAGGTCTTCGGATCCGCGGAGAAGTTCTTGATCAGTTCGCCGAGCGTCTCCTCGCCCTGGAGCAGGATCGGGAACTCCGGGATCCGCGAGCGCAGTTCCTCGGCGGCGAGCTGGGCGGCCCGCATCGACGAGAAGAGCCCGAGAGTGCGTCCGCCGGCCGCCTGGATCAACTCGGTCAGCTCATCCAGCATGTCCGTGCGCTCGCCGTCACGGGCGGGGCGCGCCAGGTGCTTGGCGACGTACAGAATGCCCTGCTTGCGGTAGTCGAAGGGCGAGCCGACGTCGATGCCCTTCCACTTGGGCAGATCATCGCCCTCCACCCCCTCGGGACCGAGGCCGAGCGAGGCCCCGACGCCGTTGAAGTCGCCGCCCAGCTTGAGCGTCGCCGAGGCGAGGATCACGGCACGGTCCGCGAACAGCTTCTCCCTGAGCAGGCCCGAGACCGACATGGGGGCGACGCGCAGGGAGGCGCCGAAGCGGTCGTGCCGCTCGTACCAGACGACGTCCCACTCCGAGCCGTTCAGCACACGCTCGGCCACGTCGTGCACCGTCTCCACGGAGGCCAGCGCCTGCTTGCGGACGGCGTCCTCGTCCTGGACGGACTTGTCGCGCGCGGCGCCCATCGCGGAGATCACCGTACGGGCGGCGTCCCGCAGCGCCATCAGGGCGTAGCCGAGGTCCTCCGGGATCTCCTCCAGACGGCCGGGCAAGGCCAGCTCCATGAGCCGCTCGAAGCCCTCGGCGGCGGTCTGGAGCTGGTCGGCGGCCTTCTCGTTGACGAGCTTGGCCGCGCGGCGCACGGCCCGGTTGACCTGGCCGGGGGTCAGCTCACCGGTGGCGACGCCGGTCACCCGCGAGACGAGTTCGTGCGCCTCGTCCACGATCAGCACCTCGTGCTGGGGCAGCACCGGCGCGCCCTCGATGGCGTCGATGGCCAGCAGTGCGTGGTTCGTCACCACGACCTCGGCGAGCTTGGCACGCTCCCGGGCCATCTCCGCGAAGCACTCGGCGCCGTACGCGCACTTCGTCGCGCCCAGGCACTCCCGCGACGACACCGACACCTGCGCCCAGGCGCGGTCCGAGACACCGGGGGTGAGGTCGTCCCGGTCGCCGCTCTCCGTCTCGTCCGCCCAGTCCCGCAGCCGCAGCAGGTCCTGGCCCAGCTTGCTGGTGGGGGCTGCGGCCTCGAACTGGTCGAAGAGGCCGTCCTCCTCGTCCTGCGGCACGCCCTCGTGGAGCCGGTGCAGGCAGAGGTAGTTGGAGCGGCCCTTGAGCATCGCGAACTCGGGACGGCGGCGCAGCAGCGGATGCAGGGCGTCGACCGTGCGCGGCAGGTCGCGCTCCACGAGCTGACGCTGCAAGGCGAGGGTGGCCGTCGCGACCACCACCCGTTCTCCCTGCGCGAGCGCGGGCACGAGATAGCCCAGCGACTTTCCGGTGCCGGTGCCGGCCTGCACCAGCAGATGAGATCCGTCATCGATCGCCTCGGCGACCGATTCGGCCATGGTCACCTGGCCGGGGCGCTCCGTGCCGCCGACGGCTGTGACAGCGGCATGCAGGAGTTCGGAGAGTGGGGGCTTCGTCATAGCCCGACCACCCTACGGCCCGGCACTGACAAACGGGGGATCCCCGAGGGGACGGGGGACGCGATCACTGACCGGCTCCTGGGGGGACGGTGGGGAGGAGGGGTGGGGCGAGGGATGGGTGGCGAGGGTGAGGCGGGGGTCGGCTCGGGCCGGAAATTTTTCGGAGATGTTCGGGATCCCGGGAACCCGCCGGGATCGCCGTTCGTACTACATGTGACGGATCAATCACTGACCGCTACGACGCTACGGCGAGGGGGCCGGTCCCGGTCACGCATCACGAGCGCGGCCCGCTTCCCGGGCAGGTCGAGCTCGGCGGCGATACGGAATCCCGCGCTCACGAACGCGGAGACGGAGGGGGTGTTGCGAAGATCGGGTTCCGCCACGACCCGTGCGCATGCGGGGCGCCGGTCGAGGACGAGGTCGGCCACTGCTCGGATCAGGGCTGTCCCCAGTCCCCGGCCCCGGTCGGCCGCTTCGCCCAGGAGCAGGTGGATGCCGGTGTCCTGGGGAAGAGCCGGATAGTGGCGGGCCAGGGGGTCGAGATCGGCCCGGTAGATCTCCCAGTAGCTCATGGGGGTGCCGTCCAGGAGCCCCAGGCACGGCACGCTGCGTCCGTCGCCGTCGAGTTGCGCACGCAGGTGGACTTCCGTGCGGTGCGGGGCACCGGCCAGCTCCCAGAACTGCGCCACCGCGGGGTCGTTCATCCAGCGGTGGATGAGCGGCAGGTCGAGGTCGACGCGTACGGGGGCCAGCCGGAAGGAGCCTGCGGGAGTGGGCGTCGGCCCCCATGCGGAGAGGTGGTCGAGGAGTCCGGCTGCCTCGTCGGCGGCAGGGGCGACGGGCTCGGCGGGAGGGAGGGAGGCGGCACCGGGGCTCGCGTCGGTGGGGCTCGCTTCGGTGGGCGGCATGGGGACTCCTCTCGGCGGTGTCGGCGGTGTCGGCGGTTCAGGAATGGAGGGGGTTGGCGATGGTGACGTAGACGGACTGGGTGTCGACCGGGCCGACGAGTTCGTCCAGACCGTGCAGCCGGGTCAGCAGGTTGGCCTTGCAGCGCAGGACCGGTGATTCGAGCAGGACGGCGGGCAGGGAGGTGCGCAGCGGATCGGGCCCCGAGACGAGGTCGGTGAGGAAGCGGCGGAAGGCGGCGAGGAGCAGGCGCTCGTCGGCGAGGCGCTGGGAGCCGAAGGCGCCGATCAGACCCAGCACGTTGTTGATGCCGAGGTAGTAGGCGAAGCGCTCGTCGGTGACCTCGTCGGAGACGAAGGTGTCGCTGTGGTCGCCGATACCGGGCAGCCGGGTGGCGAGTTCGGCGCGGCGGGACTCGCGGAAGTAGTAGCCCTGGTTGTCGCGGTAGCGGCCGCCGGTGGGCCAGCCGTCGGCGTCCAGCAGCACCAGGGTGTTCTGCTGATGGGCTTCGAGCGCGATGCCGGCCTCGCCGTCCAGCCAGAGCACGGGGCGGACCACGTGCTCCAGATAGCGCAGGAACCACTCCGCGGCGACGGCTCCGACGGGCCGGCCGGTGCGCGCGGCGAGCCGCGTCGTGGTCCGGGCGAGCCTGGACCGCATGCGCCAGGGGGCCTGCTGCGGTGGCGCGGTGTCGGCTGCACCGGCGAGAGGACGGGGGGAGACAAGTCCGGCGAGGCATCCGGCGTCGTCGCTCGGGCGGAAGGGGTTGTGCCTGATCATCACGGAGAGGCCGGGCACGGGAAGACCGTCCTGCCCGTCGACGTCGAGCCAGGCCGGGTCGCGGACGATGTCGAAGCCCGGGTGTGCGGCCTGCCACTCCTGGAACAGACCGGCGCGCAGCAGTCGGTGCACCTCGACTCCGCGGTGGAGTTCCTTGCGCAGGTTCTCCCGGCGGGAGTTGGTGATGCGCAGCCCCAGCGACAGCTTGAGCATCGCGGAGGCGTCGGACCGGTGGACCGTGCGCACGGAGGAGGTGGGGTGCCAGGCGGGGCCGTGCGGGCCCAGGTCCCGCAGGAGCCCGGAGTCGAGCAGGGCCGCGACGGCTTCCCGGTGCCGTACCTCGCGCGCCTGCCAGGGGTGCAGCGGCAGGGCGGCGTACCCGTCGGGGAGAGGCAGCTCGGTTCCGGCGAGACGGCGGGTGAGGTGGTCGGCGGGTACGGGACGACCGCGCTCGGTCCAGGCGGAGTCGGCGGCGAGCAGGGAGGGGGCGACAGCCAGCCAGTGCAGGGGGAAGGAGCCACGCAACTCCGGTGAGTAGAGCCGCTCTTCCGATGCGGTCAGACCGTCCCGGCTCTTGGGGGTCGGATGCAGGGGATGGCCGAGGAGGAGGGCCTGTTCGGCGCTGAGGAAGAGGTCGGGGGTGTCGGTGGGGTGTGCACGCCGGTCACGGATGAAGGTGGCCGTGCGGCGGAGGGAGTCGGCCACTCTGGCCACGAGATCGCCGTGGTCACCGTCTTCGCCGTGACGGGAGGCGGCGCGATGGGCGGCGCCGGGCGGGTCGGCGGGGGTGGTCTCCCTGGCGAGCAGTGCGGCGAGGGTGACGGCGTCGACGGGCGGAGCGGTTTCCGGGGCGTCGGCGAAACGGGGGGCGCCGAAGCGGTGCCAGCCCGTCGGGGACCAGTGGCGGACGGGGACGAGCAGGGAGGTGGCACTGGCGGGCAGCGGGATGTGGAGGGCGTGGGTCGCGGGTGCAGGGAGGTCGGTCTCGCGTACCCAGCAGCGCAGAAGGTTCTCCACGGCGGCGGCCTGGGCCGCGATGAGGGGATCGGGGTGGTCGAGCGGGTCGGCGGCGGGGTCTGCGAGCCGTGGGGGCTCGGGCTGGTGCCGCGGATGGGGCGGGACCGGTTCGGCGGCGGTGGCTGCGCGCCGCGCGGGCTCGGGCTGGTGCCGCGGGTGCGGCGGGACCGGCTCGGCGGCCGGGGATGACGGACGGGCGGGCTCGGGCTGTGGGGGCTGGAGGGGTTCTGCGAGGGGAGCCGGGGCGGTGCTGGTGTCGGGGCGGCCGCCGGGAGTGGGGGTGGTGGTGTTCATGACGGCTCCTGGGGGCTGTGGGCGACCGCTCGCTCGCCGGTCCCCGATGACCGGTGACCGGGGTGAGCGGTCGTGCGGGCGGTGGACGGCGGGGAGTGGCCTGAGTGGCCGGTAGGGAGGGGAGTTGGTATGTACGGGGGATACGGGCGGGTGGGACGGGTGACGGGTTCAGCCGGTGCGCTGGGCCGGGCCCTGGTGGCGTGGGTGATCGGGGCCGTGGCGCTCATGGTCGCGCGCTGCCGCCGCCACCGCGTCGGTCAGGCGGTCCAGGACGGCTTCCGCCTGCTCGTCACTGATCGTCAAGGGGGGAAGCAGCCGGACCACGGCGGCGTGACGGCCGCCCAGCTCGACGATGAGCCCCCGCCGGAGGCACTCACGCTGGACCGCCGTGGCGAGTTCGGGGGCGGCGGGTCGCGGAGTGCGGACGGCGGTGGGCTCCGGGTGGGCCGGTGTGGAGGGCATCGGGAGGCTGTCATCGGCCGGGGGTGCTTCGGCGAGGCCGGCGCCTTCCCGCTCCGGGTCCACCATTTCGACCCCCATCATCAGTCCGCGCCCGCGTACCTCTCCGACGCATGGGAAGGCACCGAGGTCGCGCCGGAGTCGGGTGAGCATGCGGGAGCCGAGGGCGGCGGCTCGTGCGGCGAGGCCGTTCGCACGGACATGGGCGAGGGTGGCGGTACCGGCGGCCATGGCGAGCTGGTTGCCGCGGAAGGTGCCCGCGTGGGCGCCGGGTTGCCAGACGTCGAGGTCGTCGCGGTAGACGATCACGGCCAGCGGGAGGCTGCCGCCGATGGCCTTGGACAGGACCATGACGTCGGGCGTGATGCCGCTGTGGTCGACGGCCCAGAAGGCACCGGTCCTGCCGACGCCGGTCTGCACCTCGTCGACGATCAGCGGGACCGACCGGTCCGCCGTCAACCGGCGCATCCGGCGCAGCCAGTCGTCCGGCGCGGGGATCACCCCGCCTTCGCCCTGGACGGGTTCCAGGATCATGCCGGCGGGCAGCGGGACGCCCGACTTGGGATCGTCCAGCAGCGACTCCGTCCAGCGGACGCCGAGCTCGGCACCGCGCGGACCGCCGATGCCGAACGGACAGCGGTAGTCCTGCGGATAGGGCAGTCGGGTGACCTGGACGTCGCGGGCACCACCGGAGGCGGCCAGGGCACCGGCGGTCATTCCGTGGTAGGCGCCGGTGAAGGCGAGGAGGCCGGTGCGGCCGGTGGCGGCGCGGACCAGTTTCAGAGCGGCCTCGACGGCGTCGGTGCCGGCCGGTCCGCAGAACTGGACGCGGGCCCGGGCGGCGAGGGCGGGCGGCAGTGTGCGGAACAGCTCGGTGACGAAGGCGTCCTTGACGGGGGTCGCGAGGTCGAGGACGGAGAGCGGGGCACCGGAGTCGAGGACACCGCGGACGGCTTCGAGCACGACGGGGTGGTTGTGGCCGAGGGCGAGCGCGCCGGCGCCGGAGAGGCAGTCCAGGTAGCGGCGGCCGTCGGCGCCCTCGATGGTGAGTCCCCGGGCCCGGACGGGGACGATGGGCAGCGCCCGGGCATAGGTGCGCGCCGAGGACTCGTGCGCCGACTGCCGTCTGAGGATCCCCTCGTGCACGGCGCGCCGTTCCCTGTCTGTGCCTTCAGCCGTCGGCTCCGTCACGGCCACGGTGGGCTGTCCTCCCCGCTGTTCGGAGGCGAGTTGATGAGCGGGGAGCGGCTTCGCCGGCACGCCCCCACCGCCTACAACCGCGGACCGTGCGGCGGGTTACGGGTCATGCCGGGTTCGTTGCCGTGCCGAAAGCGCCGCTGGAATCACCGTGGGAACCGCCGCTGGGATGGCCGTTGGGGTCGCCGCCCGGTGCGACGCCGGAATGCGGCGTCGCGGCCGTCAGCGCTGCTCGGCCATGCCCCGCTCGGCCATCCCCCGCTCATCGACCTCCAGTTCCACGGCACCCGCTCCGACCGTCTCCCGTTCCACGGCACCCGCTCCGACCGTCTCCCGTTCCGCGGCCCCCGCTCCAGCCGTCTCCTGCTCCTGCCGGCCGCGGCATTCCTCGAGGAAGGCGAGGACGGACCGGTGGTGGCGGTGGGCCGCGTGTCCGAGGCTGATGTTGTGGCCGGCGCCCGCCTCATGCCGGACGCGCACCAGTGGAGCGGTGAGGGGTGCGGTCAGTTCGCGCACGGCGTCGGGGTCGCAGGCCCAGAAGCGCTCGTGCTCGGCGAAGGTGAAGCGCACCGGCACCCGGATGGCGGCGGCCAGCCCGGCATAGGCGCGGGGCCAGTCCCGGACGGACTCGGCCTCCCGGGGCGGGAACGGGCCGACGACCTTCCGCGCCACCAGAAAGGTGCCCGAGGGATACAGCGACAGCGGGCCCCAGTGCAGCCGGGAGTCGGGGATCCGTCCCGGGGAGGACAGCCGGTCCGGGGGCAGGGCCCAGCGGCCGCCGACACCCGACACATCGACCCCGATCAGCCGGTCGTCCGGCACTGCCGAGGCGGCCATGGTCAGGGCCAGCGTTCCCCCGAAGGAGTGGCCGACGAGAAAGCATCCGGCGCCCGACGGATGCTCGGCGGCATAGCCGCGCAGCGCTTCCCGGACGCAGGACGCCTGGTCGGCCAGGTCCATGCCCTCCGGCAGCAGGCCGGCCGAGGCGCCGTAACCGGGGCGGTCCAGGGCCAGGGCGGCATATCCGGCCGCGGTCGCGAGCGACAGCAGGGAGGCGGACGGGTCCACATGCCCGTGGAAGTAGCCGGCTCCCATGCCTCCGCCGTGGAGGGCGACGAGCAGGGCACGCGGTTCCGTGCCCGTGGGCAGGGCGAGCAGCCCGGACAGCCGTACCGCGCCCGCCGTCAGCTCGATCTTCTCGACGGGGGGCGACGGAGGCGGGACGGATGCCGCCGGCGCCGGAGCGGTGTGTGACATCGGTGTCGTCTCCCTCTGTGTCGCCGGACGGTCCACGGGATGTCAGCCGTTCGGCCGAGTGGACGAGTGGCCCGGTGAGCGAGGGACGTCCTCGCCTCCGTGCCCTCCGGCGCGCCGTCGTTTCCCAGGGTGCCCCTCCCAAGGCACCCCGTGCGGGGTGGAAGGAGAGAGTTTCACGGTTCGTCAGCGCGTGCACCCCGGCGCGGCCATCCGGCGGATGCCCGGGGGAAGGGTCCGGCAACTCTCCCGCGTATCTCGGGATATGAGCCGGCTCCCTGGATTCCGACCAGGTCAGACGGCTTGTAGCCGAACCGTTGCCGTTCCATCGGATGTCCCCCACAGGGAACGCATAAGGTGTGGTGCCGTTCCCAGAACGTCGTGGGACCGGTGGGTGAACTCTCCCTGGGTTCACCGCTGGTGCCCTCGATGAGCGCCGAGTCACTTCACCACACGGGGAGTCAAGAACATGCGATCCATACGGCCGTCGTCCACCGCAGGGCGAGGGAGGGGCCCGCGTCGCGCCTCCACGTCGCTGGCGGCGGTCGCCCTCGCCTCGGCGCTGGCGCTGACCGCCACCGGCTGCAACGGCGACGACCAAGCCGACGGCTCGCCGACCGCTTCCGCGACGGCGGCCGGCTCGGGCGACGGCAAGATCAAGATCCCGGACGACTTGAAGCAGAAGCTCAAGGAGCACGGGATCGACATCGACAAGTGGAAGAACGGCGCCTGGAAGAACTGGAACAGGCAGGACTGGCTGCGCGAGGCCAACGACTTCATCAACCCGATCATCAAGGGTCTGTGGGACCCGAACCGGATGCGCCACGCCAACGACCCGGACAAGGGTGTCGACAACAACGACATCTCCGGTGACCAGGGCGTGACGGACCCGACGCCGCAGCCGGTGAAGGCGCAGGCGGTCGCGGCGCCGTACCACACCAACGCGGCCCCGTTCGGCAAGCTGTTCTTCGACTCGCCCGAGGGCACCATGGTCTGCTCGGGCACGGTCGTGGAGGACCCGGCGCACCCGGGCAAGTCCAACCTCGTGTGGACGGCGGGCCACTGTGTGCACGCGGGCAAGAAGGGCGGCTGGTACCGCAACCTCGCCTTCGTGCCGTCGTACAACAACGCGGCCATGTCGACCGCCCAGCTGAACAAGGCCTCCCGCTCGCAGATCGCCCCGTACGGGGTCTGGTGGGCGGACGCGGCGCAGACCTCCCAGCAGTGGATCGACCAGGGCGGGGAGACCGGCGGCAACGGTGCCTCCTACGACTTCTCGGTCATCCATGTGACGCCGGAGCAGGGCAACAAGGGCAAGTCGCTGGAGGAGACGGTCGGCGGTGCGCTGCCGGTGAACTTCGACGCGCCGGCCGTGCCGAAGGTGCAGAGCATCAGCGCGGACGGCTACCCGGCGGCGCCTCCGTACGACGGTCAGCTGCTGTACCAGTGCAAGGACAAGCCCGGGCGGCTGTCGATCAACCAGTCCGACCCGACGATGTACCGCATCGGCTGCACGATGACCGGTGGTTCCTCCGGCGGTGGCTGGGTGGAGACGGGCTCGGACGGCAAGCCGGCGCTGGTGTCCAACACCTCCATCGGCCCGGTCAGCTCGGGCTGGCTGGCCGGTCCCCGGCTGGGTCCTGTGGCCAAGGGCGTGTACCAGGCGGTGAGCAAGAAGTTCGCCGGGCAGTGACGGTCTGAGACCGGTAGCCGGAAGGCCCGCCGCCCCCAGGGGGGTGGCGGGCCTTCGTCGTGCCGTGGGTCAGGCTGCGGAGACCGCCGTGTAGGGGGCGAGGTCCGCCGCCAGCTCCTCGTGCACCCGGACCTTGAGCAGGGTGCCCTCCGCGGTGTGCTCCTCGGAGATCACCTCGCCCTCGGTGTGGGCGCGGGCGACCAGCTTGCCGTGGGTGTACGGCACGAGAGCCTCGACCTCGACCGAGGGCCGGGGCAGCTCGTCGTCGATCAGGGCGAGCAGCGTGTCGATGCCCTGGCCGGTGCGGGCGGAGACCGCGAGGGAGCGCTTCTCGATCCTGAGCAGCCGCTGAAGGACCAACGGATCGGCCGCGTCCGCCTTGTTGATCACGACGATCTCGGGCACGTCGGTGGCGCCGACGTCCCGGATCACCTCGCGCACGGCGGCGAGCTGCTCCTCCGGGTTCGGGTGCGAGCCGTCCACCACGTGCAGGATCAGGTCGGAGTCGCCGACCTCCTCCATGGTGGAGCGGAACGCCTCGACCAGGTGGTGCGGCAGATGCCGGACGAAGCCGACGGTGTCCGCCAGCGTGTACAGGCGGCCGCTCGGGGTCTCCGCGCGGCGGACGGTCGGGTCCAGGGTCGCGAACAGGGCGTTCTCGACCAGGACGCCGGCGCCGGTGAGGCGGTTGAGCAGGGAGGACTTGCCGGCGTTGGTGTAGCCCGCGATGGCGACGGACGGCACCTTGTTGCGCCGGCGCTCCTGGCGCTTGACCTCGCGGCCGGTCTTCATGTCCGCGATCTCCCGGCGCATCTTCGCCATCTTCTCGCGGATCCGGCGCCGGTCCGTCTCGATCTTGGTCTCACCGGGGCCACGCGTGGCGAGGCCGCCGCGGCCACCACCCATCTGCCGGGACAGCGACTGACCCCAGCCGCGCAGCCGCGGCAGCATGTACTGCATCTGCGCGAGCGCGACCTGCGCCTTGCCCTCGCGGGACTTGGCGTGCTGGGCGAAGATGTCGAGGATCAGCGCCGTACGGTCGATGACCTTGACCTTGACGACGTCCTCCAGCTGGATCAGCTGGCCGGGGCTCAGCTCACCGTCGCAGATGACGGTGTCCGCGCCCGTCTCGAGGACGACGTCGCGCAGCTCGGCGGCCTTGCCGGAGCCGATGTAGGTGGCCGCGTCGGGCTTGTCGCGGCGCTGGATGACGCCGTCGAGCACGAGCGCGCCCGCGGTCTCGGCGAGGGCCGCCAGCTCCGCGAGGGAGTTGTCGGCGTCCTGCGCGGTGCCGGTGGTCCACACCCCGACGAGCACGACCCGCTCCAGGCGGAGCTGGCGGTACTCGACCTCGGTGACGTCCTCCAGCTCGGTGGAGAGGCCGGCCACGCGGCGCAGGGCCGCGCGCTCGGAGCGGTCGAACTGGTCGCCGTCCCGCTCGCCGTCGATCTCGTAGCTCCAGGCGACGTCCTCTTCCATCAGGGCATCGGCCCGAAGACCCTCGGGATAGGCGTGCGCGAGGCGCTTGGTGTCCTGGGAAGGGGAAGAAGAGGAGGTCATTTGATCCTTAAGTCGATGGAGAGTGCCGGAGTGCCGTGATGGCCTGGACACGGCGGTCGCGAGGGACCGCTCGTGTGGTGTCAACGTACGAGTACCCCGGGAGATTCCCGGGTCCCGCGTGTCGCGCCGACCGGAAGATGGTCGCACGAGGCGGCACGTCGCGTCACCGTGTTATCGCACGGTCCGCTGGGGGGCCGAGGTGGTCGGCGGCAGGGGCTTCCAGTCCGGGTGGCCGGGCATCGGCGGGGTCTTCGCGCCGTACAGCCAGTCCTTGAGGAAGCCGCTCAGGTCGCGGCCGGAGACGGTCGAGGCGAGCTGGACGAAGTCGGCGGTGGTGGCGGTGGAGTCCCGGTGCTCCCGGACCCAGATCCGCTCCAGGCGCTCGAAGGCGGGCCGGCCGATCTTCTGGCGCAGCGCGTAGAGGACGAGCGCGGCGCCGTCGTACACGTTGGGCCGGAAGATGCCGATCTTCTGGCCGGGGGCGGGCGGCTTGGGCCGGGCGGGGGGTCCGCCGGCCTCGCGCCAGCGGTCGGAGGCGGCGTAGGCGGCCTTCATCCGGTCCACCATGGGCCGGTGCGCGGTCTCCTCCGCGTACAGCTCCTCGTACCAGGTGGCGTGGCCCTCGTTCAGCCAGACGTCGGACCAGGCGCGGGGGCTGACGCTGTCGCCGAACCACTGGTGGGACAGCTCGTGCACCATGATCGACTCGAGGTACCAGCGGGGGTAGCCGGGCTGGGTGAACAGGTTCTTCTCGAAGAGCGAGAGGGTCTGCGTCTCCAGTTCGAAGCCGGTGGAGGCCTGGGCCATGAGCACGCCGTACGTCTCGAAGGGGTACCGGCCGACCTTGCTCTCCAGCCAGGCGATCTGGTCGGGGGTCTTGGCGAGCCAGGGTTCCAGGGCCTTGCGGTCGGCGCTGGGCACGACGTCGCGCACCGGCAGCCCGTGCGGGCCCTCGCGGTGCAGCACGGAGGAGCGGCCGATGGACACCTGGGCGAGTTCGGTGGCCATGGGGTGCTGGGTGCGGTAGCTCCAGGTGGTGGTGGGGCCGACCCGGTCCGCGCCGACGGGCAGGCCGTTGGCGACGGCGGTGTAGCCGTTCGGCGCGGTGACGTGGAAGGTGAACATCGCCTTGTCGGACGGGTGGTCGTTGCACGGGAAGACCAGGTGGGCGGCGTCGGCCTGGTTGGCCATGGCGAGCCCGTCGGAGGTGCGCACCCAGCCGCCGTCCTGGTCCGGGGCGGAGACGGGGTCGCTGCTGTGCCGCACGGTGATCCGGGTCCACTCGCCCTCGGCCAGCGGGTGGTCGGGGGTGACCACCAGGTCGTCGCCGGCCCGGGTGAACGCGGCGGGGCGCCCGTCGACCTCGACCGAGCGCACCGTGCCGTGGGCGAAGTCGAGGTTGATGCGGTCCAGGTCGGCGGTGGTCCAGGCGTCGATGGTGGTGACGGCCTGGAGCGGCTTGTCGTTGGTGCCGGGATAGCTGAAGGACAGGTCGTACGACGCCACGTCGTAGCCCGGGTTCCCCAGGTACGGGTAGAGGCGGTCGCCGATGCCGAGCGGCTCGGGCGGGGCCGCGGCGGCGAGCAGGCAGACGGAGACGGCGGAGGCGAGCAGGGCCGCCGCCCTGCGGTGCCGGACGGTCCGGGTCCGGGGGCGGGAGCGGGGGGTGAGCAGCATGCATCACCGCTACCAGTACGCGCGCGTGCCGGGACGGCGACGCGCGACGGCCCCACCCGAACGGGTTGGTCCCGGGACGCCGTCCACAGCCGTCCACAGGAGGGCGTGGGAGCAGGATGCCGTGCTCAGGAGGCGGTGTGCCGGGCGCGGCTCACGTCGTACACGCCGGGGACGTCCCGCATGGCGCGCATCAGGGCCGGGAGGTGGGCCGCGTCGGGGAGCTGGAGGGTGTAGGTGTGCCGCACCCGCTGCTGGCTGGGCGGTTCCACGGTGGCGGAGACGATGTCGACGCCCGCCGAGGAGATCGCCTCGGTGAGGTCGGCGAGCAGATGGGGGCGGCCGAACGATTCAGCGACCAGGGTGACCCGGCACTCGGTGGCCTCCCCCCAGCGCACGCCGATCTCCGCACGCCCTCTGGCCTTCATGTGCGCCGCCGCCGCGCACTCCGCGCGGTGTACGGTCACCACTCCCCCGCGGACCGCGAAGCCGGTGATCTCGTCGGGCGGTACGGGCGTACAGCACCCGGCGAGGCGTACGGCGGCCCCGGGCCGGTCGGCGAGCACGTCGGCGCCCCTGGGGCGGGCGGCGGCTCCCGGCGCGGGGGCGCTGTCCTGCGGACGGGCGGTGGGCGGTTCGGTACGGGCACCGGAGGTGTCCTCGGTCGCGGTGCCGCCGCCGGGGTGGGTCGCCAGCCAGCGCTGGATGGCGATGCGGGCGGCCGGGGTGTGGGCGTGCTCCAGCCACTCGCGGGAGGGCTCCGAGGCGGGGTCCTGGCCCATGAGGAGCTGGACGGTGTCGCCGTCCCGGAGAACGGTGCTCAGGGTGGCCAGGCGGCCGTTGACGCGAGCGCCGATGCACGCGTGCGCGTCCTCGCCGTACTGGGCGTAGGCGGCGTCCACACAGGTCGCGCCGTCGGGCAGGCCGAGGGTGCCGCCGTCCGGCCGGAACACGGTGATCTCGCGGTCCTGGGCGAGGTCCTCGCGCAGGGTGGACCAGAAGGTGTCGGGGTCGGGGGCGGCCTGCTGCCACTCCAGGAGGCGGGAGAGCCAGCCGGGGCGGGTGGGGTCGACCCGCTCGCCGTCGGCGAGGGCTCCGGTGCCGGCCGGGTCCGCGACGGGCGCGTAGGGATTGCCGAGCGCGACGACACCGGCCTCGGCGACCTTGTGCATCTGGTGGGTGCGGATGAGGACTTCGACGACCTGGCCGTCGGGGCGGGCGACGGCGGTGTGCAGCGACTGGTAGAGGTTGAACTTGGGTACGGCGATGAAGTCCTTGAACTCCGAGACGACCGGCGTCATACAGGTGTGCAGTTCACCGAGCACGCCGTAACAGTCGGCGTCCTCCTGGACGAGCACCAGCAGGCGGCCGAAGTCGGCGCCGCGCAGCCGGCCGCGTTTGCGGGCCACGCGGTGGACGGAGACGAAGTGCCGCGGCCGGATGAGGACTTCGGCCTGGATGCCGGCCTCGCGCAGCACCCCGCGCATCTCGTCGGCGACCTCGGTCAGCGGGTCGTCCGCGCGGGCCGCGTTCCCCGCGATGAGTTCGCGGGTGTGCTCGTACTCCTCGGGGTGCAGGATGGCGAAGACCAGGTCCTCCATCTCGGTCTTCAGCGCCTGCACGCCGAGGCGTTCGGCGAGCGGGATGAGGACGTCCCGGGTGACCTTGGCGATCCGCGCCTGTTTCTCGGGGCGCATCACGCCGAGGGTGCGCATGTTGTGCAGCCGGTCGGCGAGTTTGATCGACATCACGCGCACGTCGTTGCCGGTGGCGACGAGCATCTTGCGGAAGGTCTCCGGTTCGGCGGCGGCTCCGTAGTCGACCTTCTCCAGTTTCGTGACGCCGTCGACCAGATAACGCACTTCCTCGCCGAACTGTTCCCGCACCTGGTCCAGCGTCACATCGGTGTCCTCGACGGTGTCGTGGAGCAGCGACGCGGTCAAGGTCGTGGTCTCGGCGCCCAGTTCGGCGAGGATCAACGTCACCGCGAGCGGGTGGGTGATGTACGGCTCGCCGCTCTTGCGCATCTGGCCGCGGTGGGAGGACTCCGCGAGGACGTAGGCGCGGCGCAGCGGGTCCAGGTCCGCGTCGGGGTGGTGGGCGCGGTGCGCCTCCACGACATGGCTGATGGCGTCGGGGAGTTTGCCGCGGACGGCGGGGCCGAGCAGCGCGGCCCGGCCGAGCCGGCGCAGATCGAGGCGGGCCCGGGACTTCCGCCGGGTCGTGGTGGGCGCGACGGACACGGTGGCCGCTGTGGGCACTACCGGGCCAGGGGTCGCAGGGTTTGTGGCCTCCGCACTCATGGGCACCTCCGGCTCGTGGACCGGCGGACGGGGCCCCAGGGCGTACGCGGCTCAGGGATGGCGACGTTCCCCCGTCCGTGCCGGTGCTTGATGCTACCGAGCCCGCCACCCCCGGCAGACCGCCTCTCGCCGAGCGTGAAACGGATCACCCATTCGAGCGACGAAGACGAGGTTTACGGTTTGCGCCATGCGTGCGGGGATCGATCGCGCCGACGGTCCGCCCCGGCCACCGGAAACCGCTGTTCCGACGGCCCTGGGGCACAACGGCCTGCATGACGCCGGGTCAGCGGGCGGCGTTTTCCAGCCAGTCGCCGTCGATCTCGCCCTCGGCCACGATCACCGCGGGCCCGGTCATCTCGATCTCGCCGTCGGGCCGTTCGGTGATGACGAGGCGTCCGCCGGGCAGGTCCACGGTGTAGGTCGCCGGGGTGCCGGTGACGGCCGGGTCCGCGCCGTCGCGCCGGGCGGCGGCCACGGCGACGGCACACGCGCCCGTGCCGCACGAGCGGGTCTCGCCAGAGCCGCGCTCGTGCACCCGCATGGCGACGTGCCCGGGACCGCGGTCCACGACGAACTCGACGTTGACCCCGTCCGGGTAGGCGGCCGCCGGGCTGACGGGCGGCGGGGTGTAGAGGTCGCCGGCCTGCGCGAGGTCGGCCACGAAGGCGACCGCGTGCGGGTTGCCCATGTTCACGTTGCGCGCGGGCCAGCTGTGCTCGCCGACGGAGACCGTGACCTCCCCTTCGGGCAGGAGGGCGCGGCCCATGCCGACCGTGACGTCGCCGTCCTTGGCGATGTGGACGGTCTTCACACCCGCGCGCGTGGCGATCGCGAGGTCGCCCTCGCCCACGAGTCCCGCGTGCTGGAGGTAGCGCGCGAACACCCGCGAGCCGTTGCCGCACATCTCGGCGATCGAGCCGTCGCTGTTGCGGTAGTCCATGAACCACTCCGCCTCGGCGGCCATCGCCCGGGCCTCCGGGTGCGCGGCGGACCGTACGACACGCAGCACTCCGTCGCCGCCGATGCCGGCCCGGCGGTCGCACAGGGCGGCGACGGCGGCCGGGGACAGGTCGAGGGCGTTCTCGGGGTCCGGGACGATCACGAAGTCGTTCTCGGTGCCGTGACCCTTGAGGAAGGGGATCCGCGTGCTCATTCCTCGATCGTACGGGGTCGGATCGTACGCGTCGGAGTACGGGCTCGCTCCGCGGCGGGTCAGCGCAGCCGTGCCACGCGCCACACGGCGAGTACGGCCACCAGGGCCACCAGCAGCACATAGCCGAGCACGACCCGCCAGTCCGGGCGGCGGCCGGAGCCGCGCGCGGGCAGGCCGGGCCAGGTGTAGCCGACCCGGCGGGCGGCCATCATGCCCCAGCCCGCGGCGCAGGAGCAGATCAGCAGGCCGAGCATGGCGATCACCGCGCCGCTGTCGCCGAAGTCGAAGGCGAGCGGGAAGGCGAACATCAGCGAGCCGACGGCGGAGAGTCCCACGATGGGCGCGAGCTGCCAGATGCGCAGCCGGCGCTGCGGGCGCAGCTCGACCTCGACCTCGGGCCCGCTGGTGTACATCTCCTCGGGCGCCGGTCCGTCCTCGGTCACCACGACCGGCGTCTCGTCGGGCCCGTCGTCGGTGAGCCGCTCCTCGTCCAGGAGTTCCCCGGCGAGGGGGTCCTCGTGGAGGGCGTCCTCGCCGGGGCGGTCCACGGCCGGACGGCCCTCGGCCGGGTCCGGCTCGTCACCCTCGGTGGTGAGGTACTCGGCACTGTGTGCGGTGTCGCGAGGGCCGGCCTCCATCGCCACGCGCCCTCCCAACTTGGCTCCACTTGGTCGATCGAAGCTCGATGATGGCACGGCGCCGAAGGCCGCGATGACCGGCGGCGCATCCCGATGCCATCACGTGATCAGGCTGTAACCGGTCGTTCGACCAACGTCAGCGCCCGGTGCGGAAGTTCCGCGCGGTCCGCCGCCGCCCCACTCAACCAGTGCACCCGGGGATCGCGCCTGAACCAGGAATCCTGGCGGCGCGCGAAGCGCTTGGTGGCGCGTACGGTCTCGGCCCGCGCTTCCTCCTCGGTGCACTCCCCGGCGAGCGCCGCGAGAACCTGCTGGTAGCCGAGTGCGCGCGACGCCGTACGCCCCTCACGCAACCCCTGCGCTTCCAGTGCGCGCACCTCGTCCACGAGGCCCGCCTCCCACATGCGGTCGACCCGGCGTGCGATGCGGTCGTCCAGCTCCGGACGGGCGACGTCGACACCGATCTGGACGGTGTCGTAGACCGAGTCGTGGCCGGGCAGGTTGGCGGTGAAGGGCTGGCCGGTGATCTCGATCACCTCCAGGGCGCGGACGATCCGGCGGCCGTTGCTCGGCAGGATCGCGCGGGCGGCGTCCGGGTCGGCGGCGGCCAGCCGGGCGTGCAGCGCGCCGGAGCCGCGCAGCGCCAGTTCCTCCTCGAGGCGTGCCCGGACCACCGGGTCGGTGCCGGGGAACTCGAGGTTGTCGACGGCTCCGCGGATGTACAGGCCGGAGCCGCCGACCAGGATCGGCCAGCGGCCCTCGGCGAGGAGGGCGTCGATCCGCGCGCGGGCGAGCTTCTGGTACTCGGCGACCGAGGCGGTGACGGTCACGTCCCAGATGTCCAGCAGATGGTGCGGGACGCCGGCGCGTTCGTCGGGCGTCAACTTGGCGGTGCCGATGTCCATCCCTCGGTACAGCTGCATGGAGTCCGCGTTGACGACCTCCCCGCCGAGTTGCTGGGCCAGAAAGACGCCGAGATCGGACTTTCCGGCCGCGGTGGGGCCGACGACGGCGATGACGCGGGGGGCTGGACGTGCACTGCTCACCGCACCAGTCTCGCAAACGCCGGGGCGGGCTCTCGAACGAGTTACGTGACGGTGCCGCCTGCGGGTCGTTGCCCGTGGCGAGGTGCCGTCTGCCGGTTCGCCGGAGGCGGTGACCCGGGCGGCGCAACTGTACGCACCGGGTGACGCGGGAATTCCCCCGCACGAGTACCGTATGGAGTGGATATGGGCGTGTTTTCACGACTCCTCGGCAGGTCGAAGCCGACTCAGGAGGGGTCGGCCGAGGCGGCGCAGGCCGACACGGAGCCGGCCGAGGCGCAGGAGGCGGAGCCGGCCGAGGCGAAGGGAGCCGGTCCGGCGCAGGCGGAGGAGGCAGCCGAGGAGGCGGCCGAGGACGGGCGCGAGGCCGACGCCGAGGCCGT
Source organism: Streptomyces sp. NPDC127190 (assembly GCF_042672505.1). Taxonomy (NCBI): domain Bacteria; kingdom Bacillati; phylum Actinomycetota; class Actinomycetes; order Kitasatosporales; family Streptomycetaceae; genus Streptomyces; species Streptomyces sp. NPDC127190. The sequence continues at coordinate 57,133 of NZ_JBHXVE010000002.1, read as the reverse complement.
GACGGCGGACGCGGAGGCCGGTGCGGACGAGGAGGACGCGTCCGCGGCCGAGGGCACCGGGATCCCCCGGCAGCAGTCCGCCGGGGAGGCCGTCGACAGCGAGGCCGGCGAGGGCGCCCGCAGGTGACTGCCCCGCGAGGGAAGGTGGACCAATGGGTCTGTTGGACAACATGAAGGCCAGGCTGGGCCCGGCCAAGGACAAGGTGTCGGACCTCGCGCGACAGCACGGGGACAAGGTCCAGCACGGGATCGACAAGGCCGCGAAGGTCGTCGACGAGCACACCAAGGGCAAGTACACCGACCGGATCCACGCAGGGCAGGGCAAGGCCAGGCACGCGATGGACCGGCTCGCGCACATGGACGCCAAGGACACCCCGGGCAGCTCCGCCGGCCCGACGCCGCCGACCCGCCCGGAGGGCCCGCCTCCGACGTCGTGAGCCTGGGCGGACGCCAGCATGGGCGACGGCGCATCGGCGGACGGCCGGGAGCGGCACGCAGCACGCGCGCCTTCCCGGCCGTCGCCGCTCAGGTCCAGGTGGCGACCAGGTACCCCACGCCGTACGGCGCGTCCTCGTAGAGCAGCGCGCCGGTGAGCCGGGTGTCCTCGGCGGCGCCGGCCAGGAACTGCCAGGGGGCGCGGCCGGAGGCCTTCAGCTGGGCGGCCAGCTCGGCATCCAGGGCCCTGACGGCCGCCAGGTCCGCGGTGCCGAGCGCGCGGGCGATCTCCGCGTCGAAGGGTGCCGCCCGTTCGTCCAGATAGCCCGGCGCCTTGACCGTGCGGCACGCGCTGGCGTCGCCCATCACGAGCAGCGCGACCCGCTCGGCCCGGGCGCCGGTCTCACGGCCGGCCGCGAGGCACGACTGGAGGTCGAGGCTCTGCTCGATGCCGAGCCCCTCGATCGGGGCGTCCGCCCAGCCGGTCCGTTCCAGCAGCCACGCGGCGACGGTCAGCGAGGCCGGCAGCCGGCGCCCGGGGACGGTCCCGGTGTCCGTGGCGGGGCCCAGCGCCACGGACAGGTCCACCCCGAAGCCGCCGAAGGATCCCGGGCTGCCCTGCGGAAAGACCCCGGTCGGGCCGTGCTCGACGGGCCCGACGACCACCAGCAGATCGGGGCGGGCGGCGGCGAGCACCCCGAGCGCGTCCGCGCACGCCGCGCGGGCGGCGTCCAGTTCGGGCGCGGCACCGGCGGCGACCTCGGGCACGAGCAGCGGAGGACAGGGGCAGAGGGCGGCGGCGACAAGCATGATCGGCAGCGTAACGCCGGGTCGCCGCCGGGCGGCACTCCAGGTCACCCGGCCCGGCGCAGCACCCTCTCCCGCTCGGTCAGTCGCAGCCGCAGCCCGTCGTCGCCGCAGCCGGCAGCGGGGCGGGAACGCCGATCTTCGGCAGGCCGAGCATGACGCCGGCCGGCTTGGCGGCCTCGGCGGCGTTGCGCTTCTCCCACGCGTCACCCGCGCGCGTGCGGCGCACATCGAGGACGGGGCCCTCGGCGAGCAGGTGGTGCGGGGCGGCGTACGTCACCTCGACGGTGACCACGTCACCGGGGCGCACCTCCTGCTCCGGCTTGGTGAAGTGGACCAGGCGGTTGTCGGGGGCGCGGCCGGACAGCCGCTGCGTGGCGCCGTCCTTGCGGCCCTCGCCCTCGGCGACCATCAGCTCCAGGGTGCGGCCGACCTGCTTCTTGTTCTCCTCCCAGGAGATCTCCTCCTGGAGGGCGACGAGACGCTCGTAGCGCGCCTGGACGACCTCCTTGGGGATCTGGTTCTCCATGGTCGCGGCCGGGGTGCCGGGGCGCTTGGAGTACTGGAAGGTGAAGGCCTGGGCGAACCGGGCCTCGCGCACGACGTGCAGGGTCTGCTCGAAGTCCTCCTCGGTCTCGCCGGGGAAGCCCACGATGATGTCGGTGGTGATCGCGGCGTGCGGGATGGCCTCGCGGACCTTGCGGATGATGTCGAGGTAGCGCTCCTGGCGGTAGGAGCGGCGCATCGCCTTGAGCACCGGGTCGGAGCCGGACTGAAGCGGCATGTGCAGCTGCGGCATCACATTGGGCGTCTCGGCCATGGCGGCGATGACGTCGTCGGTGAAGTCGCGGGGGTGCGGGGAGGTGAAGCGGACGCGCTCCAGGCCCTCGATCTTCCCGCAGGCCCGCAGCAGCTTGCTGAAGGCCTCGCGGTCGCCGATGTCGGAGCCGTAGGCGTTGACGTTCTGCCCGAGCAGGGTGATCTCGCTGACGCCCTCCGCCACCAGCGCCTCGACCTCGGCGAGGATCTCGCCGGGCCGGCGGTCCTTCTCCTTGCCGCGCAGCGCGGGGACGATGCAGAAGGTGCAGGTGTTGTTGCAGCCGACGGAGATCGACACCCAGGCGGCGTACGCGCTCTCGCGCCGCGTCGGCAGGGTGGACGGGAACGCCTCCAGCGACTCGGCGATCTCGACCTGCGCCTCCTCCTGGACGCGGGCGCGCTCCAGCAGGACCGGCAGCTTGCCGATGTTGTGCGTGCCGAAGACGACGTCCACCCAGGGCGCCTTCTTCACGATGGTGTCCCGGTCCTTCTGGGCCAGGCAGCCGCCGACCGCGATCTGCATGCCGGGCCGGCTGGCCTTCTTCGGCGCGAGCCGGCCGAGGTTGCCGTAGAGCCGGTTGTCGGCGTTCTCCCGCACCGCGCAGGTGTTGAAGACTACGACGTCGGCGTCCCCGTCGGAGCCCTCCGGGGCGCGTACGTAACCGGCCTCCTCCAGCAGCCCGGACAACCGCTCGGAGTCGTGCACGTTCATCTGGCACCCATAGGTGCGCACTTCGTAAGTCTTGGGTCCCTGAACGTCCACGTCGAGGCTCCGGTCGCTGCTGCTGGTCATGTCCTCAAGGGTAAGGGCGCGCCGGGAACGCCCCGACCTGTGCACGGCCTCCGCCGTCAGGGGACCTCCGGGCCGCCGTACTCGGCCATCGCGTCGATGAGCCAGCGGGCCAGGTGGCCGGCGAAGGACGAGCGCGGCAGGAGCCGGTACGTCGGTGCGTCGTCGGTCTGCCAGAGAAGTACGGCGACGGGGCCGACCGTGGTGGAGAGCGCCGTGCCGGGTGCGAAGGCCCGGGGGTGCAGGTCCAGCGGGCAGCCCTTCTCCAGCACCTGCCGGGCGGCGGGGCCGCTCAGCTCCAGTGTGGTGCGGTGCGCCGAGACGTCCACGGCCGAGCCGGGGTCGCCGTCGAGGGCCTCCCGCAGCTCGGCGGTGACCCGGCCGGCGTCGGCCCGGGACAGCACGAGCCACTCGTCGGGGCCGAGCCAGACGACCGTGTGGGGGCCTGCCGTGGTGGTGTGGCCGCACCGGCGCGGCAGCGGTGTCCCCAGGGTCTTCTCGAGCCGCCCGGCCGCCGCGGAGGCGGGGTCGGCGCGCAGGTTCACCATGGTGCCGAACGGCAGCTCGGCCAGCGTGACGCCGCGGGCGCCGGTGACGGCGGCGGCGCGCATCCGCTCCGCCAGGTGTGCCAGCGGGCTCACCCGTGGGTCGGTCGTCGGCTCAGCCATCGCGCCTGGTCCCTTCGGGGTCGTAGAGGACGGAGCCGGTCACCTCGACCGGCACCAGCTCCTCGCCCACCGGGGCGAGCAGGGTCTGGCCGATCCGCGCCCGCCCGTCGGCGACGAGGGCGAGGGCGAAGGGGCGGCCGAGGGCCGGGCTGTGGTAGCTGGAGGTGACATGGCCGAGCATCGGGACCGGCCCGGCCTCCGGGGTGACGGGCACGTCCGGTGCGACGAGCTGGGTGCCCTCGGGCAGCCGGGTGCGGCGGTCGCTCGGCAGCAGGCCGACGAGTTGTCTGCGGCCGGTGCGGGAGGTGTCGGCGCGGGCGTGCGACCGCTTGCCGATGAAGTCCTTGTGCCGGGAGACCGCCCAGGACATGCCCGCGTCCTGCGGGGTGACGGTGCCGTCGGTGTCCTGGCCGACGATGATGTAGCCCTTCTCGGCCCGCAGCACGTGCATGGTCTCGGTGCCGTACGGGGTGATGCCGTACGGCTGCCCGGCCTCGTCGACCTGGTCCCAGACGGCCGGGCCGTACCAGGAGCAGACGTTGATCTCGTAGGCGAATTCGCCGGAGAAGGAGATCCGGCAGATGCGGGCGGGGATGCCGGAGGCCAGGGTGGTCTCGCGGAAGGCCATGAAGGGGAACGCCTCGGCGGACAGGTCGACGTCCGGGGCGAGCCGGGCGAGGACCTGGCGCGCGTGCGGTCCCACGACGGCGATGGTCGCCCACTGCTCGGTCACCGAGGTGCAGTGCACGTCGAGTTCCGGCCACTCGGTCTGGAGCCACTCCTCCAGCCAGTCCAGCACCGCGGCGGCGCCACCGGTCGTGGTGGTCATGAAGTAGCGGCGGTCGTCGAGGCGCAGGGTCACGCCGTCGTCGAAGATCATGCCGTCCGCCCTGCACATGACGCCGTAGCGGGCCGTGCCGGGCTTGAGCTGCTTGAAGGCGTTGGTGTAGACGCGGTTCAGGAACTCGCCGGCGTCCGCGCCCCAGATCTCGATCTTGCCGAGGGTGGAGGCGTCCATGAACGCCACCCCTTCCCGGGCCGCGCGGCACTCGCGGGCCACGGCGGTGTCCATGTCCTCGCCGGGCCGGGGGTAGTACCGGGGGCGCTTCCACTGCCCGACGTCCTCGAACACCGCGCCCCGGGCGACATGGCGGGCGTGCAGGGAGGTGGTCCGCTCCGGGTCGAACAGCTCGCCGCGCTCGCGTCCGGCCAGGGCGGCGAAGGCCACCGGCGTGTACGGCGCCCGGTAGGCCGTGGTGCCGATCTCCCCCGGCGAGCCGCCGAGGATCCGGGCGATCACCCCGATCGCGTTGACCCCCGAGGTCTTGCCCTGGTCGTTCGCCGTGCCCAGCGAGGTGTAGCGCTTGACGTGCTCGACACCGCGCATGCCGGCACCGGTGGCCCGCAGGACGTCGGCAACGGTGGCGTCGCGCTGGAGGTCGACGACGTGGGTGTCCCAGCCGGCGGGTCCGCCGTCGGGGGCGGGCACCAGCCACAGCGCGCGGACCGGTGCGGCCGGGGGCCGGGTCTCGCGGGCCGCCGGCATGGGCACCGGGAACCCGGCGTCCGTCGCGGCCCGCGCACCGGCCCGTGCCCCTTCGGCCAGACAGCCGCCGAGGTCGTACGTCCCCCGCGCCGCGCCCACCACCTGCTGGCCGCGTACGGCCCCGTCGGGGACGAAGGCGACCAGGTCCTCGTCCCAGCGCAGCCGGCCCTGGCGCTGGCTGTGCAGATGGACCACCGGGCTCCAGCCGCCGGAGACGGCGAGCAGGTCGCAGTCGAAGGACTCGGGGACGCCGGTGAGCCGGTCGTCCGCGTCCAGGGCCTGCACGGTGACGCCGATGAGCCGGCCCTCGCCCGCGGTGCCGGTCACCGCGCTGCCGGTCAGCACCCGCACCCCGGTCGCCGCGGCCACCTCGGCGGCCCGGTGCGACAGTTCCGGCCGGGCGTCCACGACGGCGGCGACACCGGTCCCGGCGGCATGGAGGTCGGCGACCGTGTCGTAGGCGCTGTCGTTGGTCGTGCACACCACGGCCCGCGAGCCCGGGGCCACGGCGTAGCGGTTGAGGTAGGTGCGCACGGCTCCGGCGAGCATCACCCCGGGGCGGTCGTTGCCGGCGAAGACCAGCGGGCGCTCGTGCGCGCCGGTGGCCAGGACGACCTGGCGGGCCCGGATGTGCCACAGCCGCTGGCGCGAGACCCCCGCGGGAGCGGCGGTGCCGAGGTGGTCGGTGCGCCGTTGCACGGCCAGCACGTAGTTGTCGTCGTACGACCCGAAGGCCGTGGTGCGGTGCAGTACGACGGCCTCGGGGGCGGCGTCGAGCGCGGCGCGGACCTCGGCGACCCACTCCAGGGCGGGCTGCGCGCCGGTCCGCTCGGCGCGCCCGGACAGCAGGGAACCGCCGGGCTCGGGCTGGTCGTCGACGAGGATCACCCGAGCGCCGGAGCCGGCGGCAGCGGCGGCGGCCGCGAGCCCGGCGGGTCCGGCGCCGACCACCAGGACGTCGGTGTGCACGTACTTCTTGTCGTAGACGGCGGGGTCGGGGGCCGGGTCGAGCCGGCCCCTGCCGGAGAGGGTGGTGGCGGACAGGCCGTCGTACAGCTCTACGGTGGTGGCCGGGAGCATGCCCTCGGCGCACGGGCCGTCGAGGCGGACCAGGGCGTTGGGCTCCTCGACACCCGCGGCGACGATGCCGCGCGGGCGGCCGCGGTAGAGGGAGGGGGCGACCTCGAGGAGGCCGTTCGCCAGCATCGCCGAGGCGAGGGTGTCCCCGGGGTGCCCGGTCAGCTCCCGGCCGTCGACGGTGAAGCGCAGTTCGGTACGGCGGTCGATGCGGCCGCCCTGCGTAAGCCGGAGGCGCTGGTGGGTCATCGGTTCCCTCCGGGGCGGGGTTCGTCGGGCCGGTAGGAGGTCAGCACCTCGTGGGTGGCGGTGTCGCGCAGGACGTTGAACCAGCGGCGGCAGCCGGTGCTGTGCACCCACCGCTCGGCGAAGGGGCCCTTGGGGTTGTCGCGGTAGAAGAGGTACTCGGCCCACTGCTCGTCGGTGAGGGCGTCGGGGTTCTCCGGGTAGGGGACATGGGCCTGTCCGCCGTAGTGGTACTCGGTCTCGTCCCGGGGGCCGCACCACGGGCAGGTGATCAGCAGCACGGTGTCCTCCTCAGTGGGCCACGGCCGCGGCGCCGTGCTCGTCGATCAGCGCGCCGGTGCGGAAGCGGTCGAGGGCGAAGGGGGCGTTCAGCGGGTGCGGCTCGCCCGTGGCGATGGTGTGCGCGAAGGTCCAGCCGGCGGCCGGGGTGGCCTTGAACCCGCCGGTGCCCCAGCCGCAGTTGACGTAGAGGTTCTCCACCGGGGTGGTGCCGACGATCGGGGAGGCGTCCGGGGTGACGTCGACGATGCCGCCCCAGGTGCGCAGCACATGCGCCCGCGCGAAGACCGGGAACAGCTCGACGGCGGCGGCCATCTGCTGCTCGATCACATGGAAGGAGCCGCGCTGCCCGTAGCCGTTGTACGCGTCGACGCCGGCGCCCATGACCAGCTCGCCCTTGTGCGCCTGGGAGACGTAGACGTGCACGTGGTTCGACATGACCACGGTCGGGTGCACCGGCTCGTGCAGTTCGGAGACGAGGGCCTGCAACGGGTGGGACTGCACGGGCAGCCGGAAGCCGGCCCGCTCGGCCAGCACACTGCTGTGCCCGGCGGCGGCGCGGGCCACCCCGGCCGCCAGGGTGGGGCGGGCGGGGGGCTCAGCGCCCCCCCCGCGGGGGGCCGCGGTGGTGTGAGCGGGGGGCGCGCAACCCCCCCCCCCGCCCCCCTCAGTGGGCGGGGGGGGGGGGCGCCCCCCCCCCGCGCGGGCGGCGGGGGGGGGGGGGGGCCCCCCCCCCCCCGCCCACGACGCGGTCGCCGTCCTTGAGGAAGCCGGTGACCTCGCAGCCCTGGATCAGGTCCACGCCCATCGCGTCGGCGCGCCGGGCCAGCGCCCAGGCGACGTGGTCGTGCTTGGCGATCCCGGCGCGGGGCTGGAAGGTGGCGCCGAGGACCGGGTAGCGGGTGCGCGGCGAGACGTTGAGGATCGGGCAGACCTCGGCGGCCTGGTCCGGCTCCAGCCACTCGGCGTCGACTCCGCCCAGCCGGTTGGCGTTGACGCGGCGCACCCCCTCGCGGACGTCCTGAAGGGTGTGCGCGAGGTTGAGGACTCCGCGCTGGCTGAACAGGAAGTCGTAGTCCAGCTCCTCCGGCAGCCGCTCCCACAGCTTCAGCGCGTGCTCGTAGATGGCCGCGCTCTCGTCCCACAGGTAGTTGGAGCGGATGATCGTGGTGTTGCGGGCCATGTTGCCGCCGGCCAGCCAGCCCTTCTCCAGGACGGCGACGTTCGTGATGCCGTGGTTGGCGGCGAGGTAGTAGGCGGTGGCCAGGCCGTGGCCGCCCGCGCCGACGATGACGACGTCGTACGAGGAGCGCGGTTCGGGGGTGCGCCAGAGGAAGTCCGGATGCTCCGGCAGCGGCGGGGCGGTCATGCCGCGGCTCCGTTCGGGGGGAGCGGGAAGGCATGCGGGTAGAGCGGGAAGGCGGAGGTGAGCTTCTCGACGCGGGCGCGCAGTTCGCCGTCGGGCCGTCCGCCCTTCAGGGCCTCGGCGACGATGTCGGCGGCCTCGCGGAACTCCGCCGCTCCGAAGCCCCGGGTGGCCAGGGCCGGGGTGCCGATGCGCAGCCCGGACGACACCATGGGCGGACGCGGGTCGAAGGGCACGGCGTTGCGGTTGACGGTGATGCCGACGCGGTGCAGCCGGTCCTCGGCCTGCCGTCCGTCGAGCGCGGACTCGCGCAGGTCGACCAGGACGAGATGGACTTCGGTGCCGCCGGTCAGCACCGTGATGCCGGCCTCGGCGACGTCGTCGGCCAGCAGCCGTCCGGCGAGGATGCGGGCGCCGGCCAGGGTGCGCCGCTGGCGTTCCCTGAACTCCTCGCTGGCCGCCACCTTGAAGGCCACCGCCTTCGCCGCGATGACGTGCTGCAACGGGCCGCCCTGCTGGCCCGGGAAGACCGCGGAGTCGATCTTCTTGGCCAGACCGGACCGGCTGAGGATCACACCGCCGCGCGGGCCGCCGAGGGTCTTGTGGGTGGTGGTCGTGACGACGTCGGCGTACGGCACCGGGCTCGGGTGCAGCCCTGCGGCCACCAGTCCGGCGAAGTGCGCCATGTCCACCAGCAGACAGGCGCCCACCGCGTCGGCGATCCGGCGGAACGCGGCGAAGTCCAGCCGGCGCGGGTACGCCGACCAGCCCGCGATGATCACCTTCGGGCGGTGCTCCTTGGCGAGCCGCTCGACCTCGTCCATGTCGACGCGCAGGTCGGAGCGGCGCACGTGGTACGGCACGACGTTGTACAGCCTGCCGGAGTAGTTGAGGCGCATGCCGTGGGTCAGATGACCGCCGTGCGCGAGGTCGAGGCCGAGGACGGTGTCGCCGGGCTCGAGCAGCGCGGACATCGCGGCCGCGTTGGCCTGGGCCCCCGAGTGCGGCTGTACGTTCGCGGCCTCCGCGCCGAACAGCTCCTTGACGCGGGCGATGGCCAGCCGCTCGATGACGTCGACGTGTTCGCAGCCGCCGTAGTAGCGGCGGCCCGGGTAGCCCTCGGCGTACTTGTTGGTCAGCACCGAGCCCTGCGCCGCGAGCACGGCGGCCGGCGCGACGTTCTCGGAGGCGATCATCTCGAGGGTGGACTGCTGGCGGTGCAGTTCGGCGTCGACGGCGGCGGCGACCTCCGGGTCGACTTCCCCGAGCGGGAGGGAGAGAGGGGAGATGGGCGTGCTGATCGACGGGTTCGTTGCCATCTGCGCACCATTCTGGGAGCCATCTCATGGGCAACTGATATATCAGCCTGTGCGGTAAGGTATGGGAGCTCGCCGGACAGGTCAAGGGGGCATCCATGCAGCAGGTGGCGACCGAGCCCGGGGGCGAGGAGCTGTCCCTCGCCGAGCGCGCCTACCGCGCCATCCGCGACCGGCTCGTCATGCTCGACATCCGCCCCGGCGCCCCGATCAACGAGGAGCAGCTCGGGCAGTCCCTCGGCGTCGGCCGGACCCCGGTGCGCGAGGCGCTCAAGCGGCTCCAGTACGAGCGCCTGATCACGACCTACCCCCGGCGCGGCACCTTCGCCACCGAGGTCAACATCACCGACCTCGCCCATATCTCCGAGGTGCGCCAGGAGCTGGAGCCGCTCGCCGCCGCCCAGGCCGCCCGGCGTGCCACGGCCGCGGACCGGCAGGCCCTGACGGCCCTGCGGCAGGACCTGGAGGGCGCGGACACCGCCCGGCGCGACCCGGCCGACCTCATGCGCCTGGACCTGCGGGTCCACCGCGCCGTCTACGCCGCCACGCACAACCCGTACCTGGAGGACACCCTCGTCCGCTACGACAACCTGGCCACCCGCATCTGGTGCCTGTTCGTCGACCGCCTCTCCGACATGCCCGGCCATGTCGGGGAGCACGGGCCGCTGATCGAGGCGATCGTCGCCGGGGACCCCGAGCGGGCGGCGCAGCTCGCCCGCGGCCATGTGGTGGGCTTCGAGCGGGCGGTTCGCGAGGCCATCTGAGCGGGGCGTGAGGGGCCGCCACGGAAACCCGTTGGAGAAGGCGCACCCCCTGCGCCTAGGGTCGCGCCATGAGTACCCGTACCTTCCGTATCACCGTCCGCGGCGCCTTCGACGGCCTCACCGAGTCCCAGCGGGCGGCGCTGCTGGCCGAGGCCGCCGAACACGACGTGCTGCGCGCGGCGTTCACCCCCGAGGGAACCCTGGCCTACGACATCGCGGCCCGGCCCGCCTTCACCTTCCGCTTCTCCGCCACCGGAGAGGAAGAGGAGGACATCCTGGAGGCCACCGAGCAGGCCGTGCAGGCGGCGACGGCGTGGCTGACCGAGCGCGGCTACGGCTTCAAGAACCTCCGGTCCAGCGCCGAGGACCTCTCCCAGGCGCCGATGGGCAAGCGGCAGCGCCGCGCCGCACGTTCCTCGGGTGGGCAGGGCGCATGAAGACAGCGCATCGACACGGCCCGAAACTTGAGCAGTCAAGGAGATGTCACGTGAACGGGATGCGTGACGGCGGTGAGCGGGGCCGATGAGCGAGGCTCTGGACGCGTCACTGCGGCTGCTGCGGGCCCAGGCGGCACTCGCCCGGCGGTTCGACGCCCGGCTGAGCGGGCTGCACGGGGTGAGCCTCGCCGACTTCACGCTGCTGCTACGGCTGGGACAGGCACCCGGCGGCCGGATGCGCCGGGTGGATCTCGCCGAGGCACTGGGCCTGACGGCCTCCGGGGTCACCCGCGGGCTGGCTCCACTGGAGCGGATCGGGCTGGTGAGCCGTGAACCGGACGCCCGGGACGCGCGCGTGGCGTATGCGGCACTGACGGCGACGGGCCGGCAGCGGCTCACGGAGATGCGGGCCACGGCCGAGGAGACGGCCGCCGAGCTGTTCGCCGCGCCGGCCTGGGGCACGGAGGACATCGCCCTGCTCTCGGGCCTGCTCACCCGGCTCGGCGGCATCGGTCTGCCCGGGCACTGAGCGGCGTGGACTTCCCGAGGCACTGAGGCACCGTCAATTCCCGGCCAGGTACGGCCGGAACGCACCCGTGTCCCACCTCACGCGAGCCTGTGTGCGGTTGGTGAGGGAACCGCGGGCGAACCGTGGCATGCTCATGGCTTACCACTTGGTTACCGGCCGGTTCTACCTATGGGTAACAAGACCGGCCGGTTCCTTCTGCCACCCCCCCTCACCCAGGACCGACCTTGCGCAGACGCATGAGGCAACGGCGCGCCCTGCTGCCCGCCTTCGCCGTGACCGCTCTCTTTCTCACCGCGGCCTGCTCCTCACCCGGGCCGCATCCCGGGCAGCCGGCGGCCGCAGCCGGGCCCGGACAGCCGATCACGGCGACCGAGGCCCCCGCCGACGGCACGGGCGGCCGCTCGCTCACCGTCGCCGCCGCTCCCACCGCTCCGACGGCCACCGCGACCGCGACCACCGCCGCGGGCCGGGCCGGCTCCGGACAGCGGGCCCACCGGACGGCACTGAGCATCAGCAGCTACGACAGCCGCACCGGGCGCGCGGTCCTCACCGACCAGCCGCACGGCCACGGGCACTCCCCCGGCCCCTCCTCTCCTTCGGCCTCTCCTTCGGCCTCCCCTTCCGCGTCTCCCTCGTCCTCGTCCCCCGCCGCGCCGCACCGGACCGCCGTGGGTGATGTCATCGCCAGCGCGCCCGCGCCCGGCGCTCCGCACGGGCTGCTCGCCAAGGTCACCAAGGTGCTCGGCAAGACGGGCCACGGCACCGAGGTGCAGACCGAACCAGCCACCCTCAACGCCCTGTTGGGCGATGCCACGGCGAAGGGTGCCGTGCCGGTCGACCCGTCCTCCTTCGCCGTGGACAAGCTGCTGCCCGATGTGAAGGTGTCCTGGTCGAAGGCGGGCGATGTGCACATCGGCCCCCGGGGCAGCACCGTGCCCCTCGGCAGCCTCCGGCTCGATGTGAGCGCCGGCATCCCGACGGCCCCGGGCGCCCCGGTCTCGGCCACCGCCTCGGTGAAGGGCTACGTCCAGGTCGCGCCCCGGGTCGACTTCGGCTACGGCGGTACGGGGACGAACGCGGCGCCCGGCTCGGCGTACCTCGGCGTGTCCGGCGACTGGACCTCCGGCTGGGCGGTCCGGGGCCGGGCCGCCGCGACCACCGGCACGGCACTGCGCATCCCGTTCGCCAAGCTGCACGCCGACCCGGTGCTCCAGGTCGGCCCCGTCCCCGTCGTCGTCAACCTGGACCTGACCTGCTACCTCCAGCTCAGCGGCGACGGACACGCGACCGTCGACGTGGAGCAGAGCGTCAAGGGCGGGTTCCGGGCGGGCGGCACCTTCGGCCTGGCCCGGGGATGGACGCCGGTCAGCTCCTCGGACGTGACGAGCACACCCGTGCACGCCTCCGTCACCAGCGAGGGCCGGCTGCAAACGGCGCTCGGCGCCGAGGCCTCGGTCGGCCTCTACGGCACCGTCGGCGTCACCGCCGACCTGGCCCCGTACCTGCGCGGTACGGCCTCCGGCACGGTCACCACCTCCTCCGGCGGCGGTGCCAGGGCGACCGGCACCTGGGACGTGTACGGCGGGATCGACCTGTCCGGGACCCTGCGGCTCCAGCTCTCCGTCTTCGGCACGCCGTTCGTCGAGCGGAGCATCCCGCTGGGCGGCCTGCACCGCGAGTGGAAGCTGGCGGGCGGTTCCCTGCCGTCGTGACCGCCGTACCCCTACTCTGCCGTCAGGCCGCGCCGCCCGGTATCCAGCCCTGGCGGCGCAGTACGGCCGAGACGTCCGGCGCCCGGTAGTGCTCACCCTTGAGGACCTTGCCGTCGGCCCGGCGGGCGACCTGTCCGTCCGGGCCGAGCTTGCTCATGTTGGCGCGGTGGATCTCCGCGATCACCTCGTCCAGGTCGATGCCGTGGACCAGGGCCGTGCCGTAGGCGACGTAGACCACGTCGGCCAGTTCGTGCGCGAGCCGGTCCAGCGGGCCCTCGACCGCGACCTCGGCCACCTCCGCGGCTTCCTCGGCGAGCAGTTCCCCGCGGTGGGCGGCGAGTTCGGGGTCCACCTCCACCGGTCTGGTGCGCACGTCCAGGCCGAAGGCGCGATGGAACTCACGGACGAGATCGGCGGGCGAAGTGCTCATGCGGCGACTCTAACGGCCGCCACTGACAACGCCCCTCGGGCAACCTGCGGCGTGGGCGCCCTGGACCGGGTCCGGGGAAGTGACCTCCGCCCTGGTCAGGGCCCGGCCCGCCTGGCAGGATCGCCGCATGTCCAAGGTGTTCCACCGGCTCCAGCGGCGCCGGGCCGTGCAGGGTGCGGCCGTCGGCGTGCTCGCCCTCGGGCTGCTGCTGTGGTGGTTGCTGCCGCTGGGCGAGAAGCCGCCGAGCGGGACCATCGTCTTCAGCACCGGTACGCCCCGCGGGGTCTACCAGGAGTACGGCGAGCGGCTGCGCACCGAGCTGGCCCGGGACATGCCCGGGCTGAAGGTGAAGCTGCTCAACAGCGCCGGTTCGCAGGAGAACGTCGAGCGGGTGGCGACCGGCAAGGCCGACTTCACCATCGCGGCGGCCGACGCGGTCGAGGCGTACGAGCTGAGGCACGGCAGGGGCGCCGGCACCCTGCGCGGAGTGGCCCGGCTCTACGACGACTACGTGCACCTCGTCGTGCGGCGCGGCTCGGGCATCAGCAGCATCGCGGACCTGCGGCACAAGCGCGTGGCGACCGGGCTGCCCGACTCCGGGGTACGGCTGATCGCCGACCGGGTGCTGAAGGCGGCCGGCATCGACCCGGACAAGGACATCACGCCCGCCGCGGACGGCATCGACACCGGTCCGGACCGGCTGGCGCGGGGCGGGATCGACGCCTTCTTCTGGTCGGGCGGCCTGCCCACGAAGGGGCTGGCCGGGCCGGCGAAGACGAACGACTTCACGTTCGTGCCGATCGACGGCGGCACTGTCGCGCGGCTGCACGGGCAGGGCGAGGAAGCGCGCTACTACCGGGCCACCACCATCCCCGAGTCCGCGTACCCGGCCGTGCAGCACGGCTCCTCAGTGCCCACGATCGCGGTGTCCAACCTGCTGATGACCCGCGCGGACGTCGATCCCCGGCTGACCGAGTGGCTGACCCGTACGGTGATCGACAGCCGCGACGGGATCGGGGCGCACGTCCACTCCGCACAGCTGGTCGACCTGCGCACCGCCATCTACACCGACCCGCTGCCCCTTCAGGAGGGCGCCCGCCGGTACTACCGGTCGGTCAAGCCGTAACGGACACCCGGCGCCGAGGGCCCGGCGGTCCCGCCGGCCGCCTCACGGCCCTCCGCGTGCCGCGGCAGCGTGACCGTCACCCTCAGTCCGCGGGGCTCGTGGTGGGCGAAGTCGAGCGAGCCGCCGCCCGCCGCGAGCAGGGCGCGGGTGATGGACAGGCCGAGGCCGGAGCCCTGCACGTTCTGGTGCCGGTTGCTGCGCCAGAACCGGTCGCCCACGCGCGCGAGTTCCTCCTCGGTCAGACCGGGGCCGGTGTCGGTGACGACGACGGTGCACAGGCCGCCGTCCGCAAAGACGGTGACCTCGACGGTGCCGCCCTCGGGGCTGAACTTCACGGCGTTGTCGATGACGGCGTCCAGCGCGCTGGACAGGGTGATCGGGTCGGCCCAGGCGGTGGTGGGCGGGCAGGTGCCGGTCAGCCGCACGCCCTTGGCGGTGGCGGCCGGCGCCCAGGCGGCGACCCGTTCCTCGGCCAGCGCGCCGACGTCGGTCAGCACCAGGTCGGCCTGGGCGTGCTCGGCCAGCGCCAGGCCGAGCAGGTCGTCCAGGACCTGCGCGAGCCGTTTGCCCTCGGTGCGGACCGAGGCGATCTCCTCGTTGCCCTCGGGGAGTTCGAGGGCGAGCAGTTCGATGCGCAGCAGCAGTGCGGCGAGCGGGTTGCGCAGCTGGTGCGAGGCGTCGGCGACGAAGGCGCGCTGCTGCTCCAGCACGTCCTCGACATGGTCCGCCATCTCGTTGAACGAGCGGGCCAGCCGTCTGAGTTCCGGCGGCCCGCCGGCCGCCGCGACCCGGGACTTCAGCCGCCCGGTGGCGATGTCGTGGGTGGTGGCGTCCAGCACCCGCACCGGTTTGAGCACCCAGCCGGTCAGCCGCAGCGCCGCCCCGACGGCGAGCAGCATCGCCGCGATCTCACCGGCCCCGATGAACAGCCAGCCGCGCAGGATCCGCGCACGCATCTGTCCGGTGGGCGAGTCGGTGACCACGACCGCGACGACGTCGCCGTCCCGGATCACGGGCGAGGCGACGACCAGCCGGCCGCGCTGCCAGGGCCACACCTGCCGGGGGTCGTGGCTGCGCCGGCTGAGCAGCGCCTCCTCGAAGGCCGCACGGACCGCTCCCGCGCGCGGGACGAGCCAGTCGCCGGGCGCATGGGCCATCGCCGTGCCGTTGCGGTAGAAGACCCCCGCGCGGATGCCGTAGACGTCGTAGTAGCTCTTCAGTTCGCTGCGCAGGGCCTCCCCACGGTCGTCCGGGCCGGCCCGGCGGGAGTCGCCGGGGCCCTCGGCGACGAACTGGGCGAGCGCCGCGAAGCGTGCGGTGTCGTCGATCCGGTCGACGACGACCCGCTGCTGCTGGGCGGCGGCCACACTGACGGCGAGCGGCACACCGAGCGCCAGCAGGACCGCCGCCAGCAGGACGATGAGCAGCGGGAGCAGACGTGAGCGCACCCGGCCCCGCTACCCGGCCGGGGCGACGAGACGGTAGCCGACGCCGCGTACGGTCTCGATCAGTGCGGGCATGCGCAGTTTGGCGCGCAGGGAGGCGACATGCACCTCCAGGGTGCGGCCGGTGCCCTCCCAACTGGTGCGCCAGACCTCGCTGATGATCTGCTCGCGCCGGAAGACCACACCGGGACGCTGGGCCAGCAGCGCCAGCAGGTCGAACTCCTTGCGGGTCAGCTGGATCGCCGAACCGTCCACGCTGACCTGCCGGGTGGGCAGTTCGATGGTCACCGGGCCGAGCCTGAGGCCGCTCTCCGCGCCCGCGGCGGGGTCGTCGTGGACGGTGCGCCGGCTGACGGCGTGGATCCGGGCGAGCAGCTCACCGGTGTCGTAGGGCTTCACCACGTAGTCGTCGGCGCCGAGGTTGAGCCCGTGGATGCGGGAGCGGACGTCGGAGCGCGCGGTGACCATGATCACCGGGGTGCTGGTGCGCTTGCGGATCTTGCCACAGACCTCGTAGCCGTCCTGGTCGGGCAGGCCGAGGTCGAGCAGGACCACCCCGAACCCGGCGCCTTCGGGGACGAGCGCCTGGAGGGCCTCCTCGCCGCTGCGCGCGTGGGTGACGTCGAAGCCGTGCCGCGCGAGGACGGCGGACAGGGCCGCGGCGACATGGTTGTCGTCCTCGACGAGCAGCAGTCTCATCCCGGCCCCCTCCGGTTCAGCGGTCGTACGGTCTCGGTTCTCGTGCGGCCGGTAGGCCACGCGCGTGTGCACCATGCAGTGACGCCGATGGACAAGGACGGCGTCAAGAGGGTTCCGGTTGCCCGCCGCTTCCGTTATCCGGCCGATACGCACACAGGGGGCAACTGCTACGACACGTGTCCGATTGCTATCGGATCGTGATGCTCAGATCTCCCTCAGATGTGATGACGCAGGTCACAGGCGCTCACTACTGTCCTCCGAAACCGAGGAGGACGGAGCCTGAAAGCGATGACCAAAGTACCGGTGGCCAAGGAAGACGTGGCCACGTCCGACGCGCTGGTCGTCCTGAAGAGCGTCAACAAGCACTTCGGCGCGTTGCACGTGCTCCAGGACATCGACCTGACGATCGCCCGCGGCGAGGTCGTCGTGGTCATCGGGCCCTCCGGGTCCGGAAAGTCGACCCTGTGCCGCACCATCAACCGGCTGGAGTCGGTCGACTCGGGCGCCATCACGATCGACGGCAGGCCGCTGCCGCACGAGGGCCGCGAACTGGCCCGGCTGCGCGCGGACGTCGGCATGGTGTTCCAGTCGTTCAACCTCTTCGCGCACAAGACCGTGCTCGAGAACGTGGTGCTCGGCCAGGTCAAGGTCCGAAAGGCGGACAAGAAGCAGGCCGAGGAGAAGGCGCGGACCCTTCTCGACCGGGTCGGTGTGGGCGCCCAGGCGGACAAGTACCCGGCCCAGCTGTCCGGCGGCCAGCAGCAGCGCGTGGCCATCGCGCGGGCGCTGGCGATGGACCCGAAGGTCATGCTCTTCGACGAGCCCACCTCGGCCCTCGACCCCGAGATGATCAACGAGGTCCTGGAGGTCATGCAGCAGCTCGCCCGCGAGGGCATGACCATGGTCGTCGTCACCCACGAGATGGGCTTCGCGCGCTCGGCCGCCGACCGGGTCGTCTTCATGGCGGACGGACGGATCCTCGAACAGGCCGCTCCCCAGCAGTTCTTCAGCAACCCGCGCAGCGACCGGGCCAAGGACTTCCTGTCCAAGATCCTGCACCACTGACGGCGTCGGCCCCGCTCCCGCACGCTCCGAGTCGCCCTTTCCCACGGACCTCGGTCCGCACACCCGAAGGATGTTCAGCATGCAGCTCCGCAAGGTCACCGCCGCCTCGGCCGTCGTCCTCGCCCTCTCCCTGTCCGCCACCGCCTGCGGCGGCGACAAGAAGGACGACAACGGCTCCTCCGGCGGCGGCAAGAAGATCGCCATCGGCATCAAGTTCGACCAGCCGGGCCTCGGCCAGCAGACCCCGCAGGGCTACGCGGGCTTCGACGTCGACGTGGCCACCTATGTCGCCAAGAAGCTGGGCTACAGCGCGAACCAGATCGAGTGGAAGCAGTCGAAGAGCGCCGACCGCGAGACCATGCTCCAGCGCGGTGACGTCCAGTTCATCGCCGCCACCTACTCGATCACCCCGGAGCGTCAGCAGAAGGTCGACTTCGCCGGCCCGTACCTGCTGGCCCACCAGGACGTGCTGCTGCGCGCCGACGAGACGAAGATCAAGTCTCCGGCGGACCTGAACGGCAAGAAGCTCTGTTCGGTGGCGGGCTCCACCTCGGCGCAGAACGTCCACGACAAGCTGGCGCCCAAGGCCGACCTCGTGACGTACCCGACCTACTCGGCCTGCCTCGGTGGCCTCCAGAGCGGCGCCATCGACGCCCTCACCACGGACGACTCGATCCTCGCCGGTTACGCCGCGCAGGCCCAGTTCAAGGGCAAGTTCAAGCTCGGCGGCTTCAAGATGACCAACGAGAACTACGGCATCGGCGTCAAGAAGGGCAGCGACCTCAAGGCCAAGATCAACAAGGCCCTGGAGGAGATGGTCTCCGACGGTTCGTGGGACGCGGCCGTGAAGAAGAACTTCGGCCCGGCCGAGTACAAGAACGAGCCCGCCCCGAAGATCGGCGACATCAAGAGCTGAGGCCATGCCCGGCCGGGGGGGGGGGGGGGGGGGGCGAACGAACCCCCACGCCCCCCACACGAGCACACCCAGCGAGAAAGAACAAGGCCCAGAGAAAAGACGACAAAAAAAAGACCGGAG
>NZ_JBHXVE010000002.1:0-38531 GCF_042672505.1 Streptomyces sp. NPDC127190 | reverse complement strand
AAACTAACACCCCCCGCCCCCTAACACAACCCCCCCCCCCCCCCCCCCCCCCCGCGCGCCCCCCCCCCCCCCCCCCCGGGGGGGGGCCCCCCCCCGCCCGGGCCCCCCCCCGGGGCATCCCTACACGCGGAAGCGCGGGAGATCGTGTTCGACTTTCTTGACAAGTACGACGTACTGGGCGCCTTCTGGACGACCGTGCAGCTCACGCTGCTGTCGGCCGTGGGCTCCCTGGTCTGGGGCACTCTGCTGGCCGCCATGCGGGTGGGCCCGGTCCCGCTGATGCGCGGTTTCGGCACCGCCTATGTGAACATCGTGCGCAACATCCCGCTCACGGTGATCATCCTGTTCTCCTCCCTCGGCCTCAACCAGACGCTGGGCATCAGCCTCGGTGCGGACGACTTCAAGACGATCAACTTCCGGCTCGCCGTCCTCGGTCTGATCGTCTACACCTCGGCCTTCGTGTGCGAGGCGATCCGGGCCGGCATCAACACCGTGCCGGTGGGCCAGGCGGAGGCGGCGCGGGCCATCGGCCTGAGCTTCGGCCAGGTGCTGGGGCTGGTCGTGCTGCCGCAGGCCTTCCGCGCGGCCGTCGGCCCGCTGACCAACGTACTGATCGCGCTGACGAAGAACACGACCGTGGCCGCGGCGATCGGTGTGACCGAGGCCGCGCTCCTGATGAAGGACATGATCGAGAACGAGGCGGAGCTGCTGCTGATCTCGGCGGTCATCGCCTTCGGGTTCGTCTGCCTGACCCTGCCGACCGGTCTGATCCTCGGCTGGGTGGGCAAGAAGGTGGCGGTGAAGCGATGAGTTCGGTCCTGTACGACGTCCAGGGGCCGCGTGCCAAGCGGCGCAACCTCCTCTACACGGCGGTCTTCCTGGTCGCCCTCGCCGCTCTCGTGTGGTGGGTGTACACGTCCTTCGACGAGAAGGGCCAGCTGGACTGGAGGCTGTGGAAGCCCTTCTTCACCGACACCGCGGCGTACTCGGCGTACATCTGGCCCGGTCTCCAGAACACCCTGGAGGCGGCGGCGCTGGCGATGGTCGTCGCGCTTCCGCTCGGCGCCGTCCTCGGTATCGCCCGGCTCTCGGACCACCGTTGGGTACGCGTCGTGGCCACCACCGTGGTGGAGTTCTTCCGCGCGATCCCCGTCCTGGTTCTGATGATCTTCGGCCTGGCGCTGTTCGCCCAGTACACCGATGTCAGTTCGGACGACCGTCCGTTCTACGCGGTCGTCACCGGTCTGGTGCTGTACAACGCGTCCGTGCTCGCGGAGATCGTCCGCGCGGGCATCCTCGCCCTGCCGAAGGGCCAGTCCGAGGCGGCCCTCGCGATCGGCCTGCGCAAGGGGCAGATGATGCGGCTCATCCTGCTGCCGCAGTCGGTCAGCGCCATGCTCCCGGCCATCGTCAGCCAACTGGTGGTCATCGTGAAGGACACCGCCCTCGGCGGCGCGGTCCTCACCTTCCCCGAACTGATGTCGTCGGCCAACACGATGGCCGCCTACTACGGCAACATGATCCCCTCGCTGACCGTGGTCGCCGTGATCTTCGTGATCATCAACTTCTCGCTGACCTCCTTCGCGAGCTGGCTGGAGGGCCGGCTGCGGCGGGGCAAGAAGTCGACCGGCGCGATGCTGAAGGTCGAGGACACCGTCGCCATCCCCGGGCACGCGGGAGCGGGAACCTCGGCCTGACACCCGGTCAGTCCCCACAGCGTCACCCGGAGGCAGTGGCATGATCGCCACTGCCTCCGGTCACTTGACGCAAACTCTGCCAATGGGTTGCATACGTTCTGTGATCGTGCACCCCGCTTCACCTTGCTGTTCATCCACATCCGTCAGGGCACCGCTGCGGGCAGGGGGCGCCGCGTCGTGGACCCGGTGATCATCGTCGGAGCGGGGCCCGTCGGGCTCACGCTCGCCCTGGCGCTGGCCCGTCAGGAGGTGCCGTCCGTCGTCCTGGACGAGGGCCCGGGCAAGGACGAACCCCGCGCGGCACGCACCGTCGTACTGCGCGAGGACACCGCCGCCCTGCTGGAGCGGCTGACCGGAACGGCGCTGGGCGAGCAGGGCGTGCGCTGGGCCGGATGGCGGTCCGTGCGGCGCAAGCAGGTGATGAGCGAGATCGACTTCCCCGAGTCCGGTCCGGCCGCCCCGCTGCACATCGCCCAGCACCTCGTCACCGACGCGCTGCGCGCGGCCCTCGCCGAGGAGCCACTGGTGAAGGTGGCCGTGGAGAGCCGTCTGGACACCATCGAGCAGGAGCGTTCCGGCGTCACCGCGCACACCCGCGGCCCCAGGGCGACCTGGTGGCGGGGCAGTTACCTGGTCGGCTGCGACGGCCCCCGCTCCACGGTGCGCAAGCTCCTGGACATCCGCTTCCCGGGCCGTACGGCGGTGGAGCGGCACGCGGTCGCCGCGCTGCGCGCGGAACTTCCGTGGGAGGGCCGGGCGTTGATCCATCGGATGCCGCCGTGGCGGTCGTCCGGGCCCTCGGCCGGGGAGGTGACCGCCCGCCCCCTCCCGGACGGGGTGTGGCGTCTGGACTGGCTGCTGCCGCCGGGCAAGGACCTGGTCACACCCGAGCTGCTGCTGGCCCGGATCGGCGAGACCCTCACCGGCTGGACCGACGACCCGTCACCGGCGTACGACCTGCTCGACACCGGTGTGCACACGGTGCACCACCGGCTCGCCCGGCGCTGGCGCGCGGGCCGGGTCTTCCTCGCCGGGGACGCCGCCCATCTGCTGGGCGCGTTCGGTACCCAGGGCCTGGACGAGGGCCTGCGGGACGCGGACAACCTCGCCTGGAAGCTGGCCCCCGCCTGGCACCACGGCCCGCACGAGGCGCTGCTGGACAGTTACCAGACCGAGCGGCGCGCGGTGGTCGCCGCCCGGCTGCGCGCCGCGGACCAGGTGCTGCCGGTGCTGCGGGGTGGTGGCGGACTGCGGCACATCGTGCCGGGCGCGGGCCGCGGCCATGACGCGCTGCTCACGGACGGCCATCTCGGGCGCGGCCCGCTCGGCGCGCCGGGGACGTACGCCGGCTCTCCGCTCGCACCCCGGCAGCTGGAGGGCGAGATCCCGGTCGACACCCCGCCCGGAGCGCCGGTCACCGACGTCCGGGTGACGGCGGAGGACGGCTCCTTCGTGCGGCTGCGCGACCGGCTGGGCCGCAACGCGCTGCTCGTGGTCCTGATCGCGCCGGGTACGGGTGTGTGGGACCGCAAGCACTGGGTGTCCGCGGGGGTGATGCCCCGGCTCGCGGCCGCGGTGGCCGCACTGCCGTACCCGGCGGAACTGCTGGTCGCCGAGAGCTACCCGGGTGCGCCGGCGCACAGCGTGCTGCTCGTGCGCCCCGACGGCCATCTGGTCACCGCGCTCAGCGGGGTCCGCCCGGCCGACCTGTACGCGGCGGCCGAGGCGGTCGTGGGCGGCGCGGTGAAGGAGGAGGCGGAGGCCGGCTCCGGGGTGCGCTGACCCGCGCTCCGGT
Organism: Streptomyces sp. NPDC127190; assembly: GCF_042672505.1. Taxonomy (NCBI): domain Bacteria; kingdom Bacillati; phylum Actinomycetota; class Actinomycetes; order Kitasatosporales; family Streptomycetaceae; genus Streptomyces; species Streptomyces sp. NPDC127190. The sequence goes on along the minus strand of NZ_JBHXVE010000002.1, from coordinate 35,039 downwards.
CCCGCCATGTCCACGGAGTGAGATGAGTTGACCGGGGTACGGCCGCATGCTGTACTCCGGATCGTGACCGACACCTGTGTGCGCCTGTGGCGGAGGGTCCATATGGACCTCGTCCGCTACGCGGGCTGCGTGTGTCGCCCGTCCTGCTGAATTCGCATCCGTAGTTTCTCCGGGCGCCGTCACGCGCCCGCTTCCGCGAACCTCCTCAGCGCCTCAGGACGGTGCACGTGTCTGTTTCCTTCCTCGCTTCCGTGTCCCCTGCCGCCGGTCCGGCGCCCACGCAGGCGGACCTCCTCGACTTCGTCCGGCGTACGGCCGCCGACGCCGGGCTGATCGCCTCCCTCCCGCTCGACCCGGAGGGCCGTACCTGGGTGCGCCTGGACGGGCCCGGCGGAGTGGAAGCCTGGCTGATCGGCTGGCCGCCCGGCACCGGTACCGGCTGGCACGACCACGCCGACTCGGTCGGTGCCTTCGTCACCGCCTCGGGCGAGCTGACGGAGAAGTCGCTCGCCGCACGGCTGCCCACCGACGGCTGGCAGAGCCTGGAACTCAGCGACGGCGTGGACCGCGAGCGCCGGCTGCCCGCCGGTCAGGGACGCGCCTTCGGCCGGCACCACGTCCATGAGGTGCTCAACGAGTCCCGCGACCGGCACGCGATCTCGGTGCACGCCTACTATCCGCCCCTGCCCCGCATCCGCCGCTACAGCCGCACCGGCCGCGTGCTGCGCCTGGAGCAGGTCGAACGCCCGGAGGACTGGCAGTGAGCGACAGCACCCGGCGGACGCCGGCCGGTATCGACGCGCTGTTGGAGCAGGTCCGGGCCGGGTACCGGCGCATCGAGGCAGTCGAGGCGCACACGGCGGCGCGTGCCGGCGAGGCCCTGCTGGTGGACATCCGCTACGCCGCCCTGCGCGACCGGGACGGGCTGATCCCCGGCGCCCTCGTCATCGAGCGCAACGAACTGGAGTGGCGCCTCGACCCGCAGGGCAGCCACCGGGTTCCGGAGGCCACCGGGCACGACCTGCGGATCGTCGTGATCTGCAACGAGGGTTACGCCTCCAGTCTCGCGGCCGCCTCCCTGCACCAGCTGGGCCTGCACCGGGCGACCGACCTGGTCGGCGGCTTCCAGGCCTGGCGCGCGGCGGGACTGCCGGTGTCGCCACCGCCCGGCTGAGCAACGCCCGGCCCCGGCCGGGTCACTCCTTGGCCGGGCCACCGTCACAGCGAGGGGTGCGGTGCTCCGGAGCGTGCCTCCGCCCTCGGCCTCAGAGGTCGGCGTCTCCCAGGAACTCCGTCTCCTCGCCCTCCTCCTCCAGGGCCTGGCGGACGAGGCGGAGGGCCATGCCCTCGGAGTAGCCCTTGCGGGCGAGCATGCCGGCGAGGCGCCGGATCCGCTTGTCGCGGTCGAGGCCACGGGTGGCGCGCAGCTTGCGGGCGACGAGCTCCCGGGCGGTGGTCTCCTCCTGCTCGGAGTCGAGCCGGCCGACGGCCTCGTCGATCAGGGCAGAGTCGACTCCCTTGGTGCGCAGCTCCTGGGCGAGCGCACGCCGGGCGAGGCCACGGCCGTGGTGCCGGGACTCCACCCAGGCGCCGGCGAACGCGCCGTCGTCGATCAGTCCGACCTCCTCGAACCGCGCCAGCACCTCCTCGGCCACATCCTCGGGGATCTCCCGCTTGCGCAGGGCGTCCGCGAGCTGCTTGCGGGTGCGCGGGGTCCCGGTGAGCAGGCGCAGGCAGATCGCCCGTGCCCGCTCAGCCGGGTCCCCTGAAGACTCCCCCCGCTCGGCCCTCGACGAGGGAGGGTCGCCTTCGTCCTCACCGGGCGTGTCCCCGAAGCCGCGCCGTCTCCGGCCGCGCCCACGCCCGCCCCCTGGCCTTGCGCTGTCCCGGCTGCCGTAGCCGCCGCGCTCGCCCGGCCCGCCGTCCTCGCCCGATGCGCCGTACTCGCCGTACGCGGTGTGGTCGCCGTGCCCTTCCCCCGGGTGCCCGTCGTCACCGCCCGGGGCGGAGTGCGGGCGGTCGCCGGTGCCCCTCCCCCGGGGGGCACCGGGGGTGACGTACTCGTACTCGGCCCAGTCGGTTCGTCGTGTCACGGGTCAGCTCTTGGCTGCGGCGGCCTTGGGCTTGGCGGCCTTGGCGGCAGCGGGGGCGGCGGCTGTCTTGGCGTCGTCGGCGGCCGCGCCGGTCACCGCGGCGTCCGCGCCGGGCTCGGCCGTGGGCTCCTCCGGCCGGACACCGACGCCCAGCTTCTCCTTGATCTTCTTCTCGATCTCGTTGGCCAGGTCGGGGTTGTCCTTCAGGAAGTTGCGCGCGTTCTCCTTGCCCTGGCCGAGCTGGTCGCCCTCGTAGGTGTACCAGGCGCCGGCCTTGCGGACGAAGCCGTGCTCCACACCCATGTCGATCAGGCCGCCCTCGCGGCTGATGCCCTGGCCGTAGAGGATGTCGAACTCGGCCTGCTTGAAGGGCGGGGCGACCTTGTTCTTGACGACCTTGCAGCGGGTGCGGTTGCCGACCGCCTCCGTGCCGTCCTTCAGGGTCTCGATGCGGCGGATGTCGATACGCACGGAGGCGTAGAACTTCAGCGCCCGGCCACCCGTCGTGGTCTCCGGCGAGCCGAACATCACGCCGATCTTCTCGCGCAGCTGGTTGATGAAGATCGCCGTGGTCTTCGACTGGTTGAGCGCGCTGGTGATCTTCCGGAGGGCCTGGCTCATCAGGCGGGCCTGGAGACCCACGTGGCTGTCGCCCATCTCGCCCTCGATCTCCGCGCGCGGCACGAGCGCGGCGACGGAGTCGATGACGATCAGGTCGAGGGCACCGGAGCGGACCAGCATGTCCACGATCTCCAGCGCCTGCTCGCCGTTGTCCGGCTGGGAGAGGATCAGGTTGTCGATGTCGACGCCCAGCTTGCGCGCGTACTCGGGGTCGAGGGCGTGCTCGGCGTCCACGAAGGCGACCTGGCCGCCGGCCTTCTGGGCGTTCGCCACCGCGTGCAGGGTCAGGGTCGTCTTACCGGAGGACTCCGGTCCGTAGATCTCCACGACACGGCCGCGCGGCAGGCCGCCGACGCCGAGGGCGACGTCGAGCGCGGTCGACCCCGTCGGGATGACCTCGATGGGCTCCCTCGACCGCTCGCCCATGCGCATGACCGCGCCCTTGCCGAACTGCCGTTCAATCTGTGCGAGCGCGGCGTCGAGCGCCTTCTCGCGGTCGGTTCCTGCCATGGGTTCCACCCGGTTTGCTTGAGTCGATCGCTTCACGTCAAAGACGCTAACGCCTGCCACTGACAATGCGTCCCGACGCAGGTCCGGCCTGTGGATAACCGGGGCACATACCCCAGTGAATCAGGGCAAAACCCCTCACCCGTCGCCACACCCGAGCCCCCATAAGAATGGATGTTCGATTTTCGTGTCAAGCGCACCACGCGGACACGAAGGGCCGAAGCGCCCTGCCGGAGATTCGCACAGCCGAACGACCTGATCGCCCGATGGTGCGCCGCTGATCCGTCTCCCGCCTCCCCCGCTTCTCCGGACGCGATCATCGACGGGGCGGCGCGTGACCGGCGCTGCCCGGACGCGCCAGTGGGGAGAGGGAATGACACAGGGAGCGGGCCGGCGCCCGGGGCTGGACGAGCAGGCCTTACTGCTGGCCGCGGGGATGGCCGACCTGGCGGTGAGCACACTGGGCTCGGCGCTGACGACGGTACGGGGACTGCTGCGCCGCTCGGACGCCTCGGAGCTGGCGGCGCAGGCGGAGCAGGATCTGGTGGCACGCGGCCGGCTGGTCCTGGACCGGTACGCGTCCGTGCCGCCGGCCCACCTGGAGATCCTCGCCCGGCACGCGCTGGCCCGGCGGGGCGCCGATGGCGACTGAGCGGTGGCACGCGGCCGCGTTCAAGGACCGCGTCGACCAGGTGCTGCACCGCTTCGTCGCCCGGGAGGCCGATCTGCTGGCCGCCGTCGACCCGGGCCTCGCCCCGGTGGCCGAACAGCTGGAGGCGGCGGTCACGGACGGCAAGCGGCTGCGGGCGGCCTTCTGCTACTGGGGCTGGCGTGCGGCCGGCCAGCCGGACAGCGAGGCGCTGCTGCGGGCCGCGGCCTCCATGGAACTGGTGCATGCCGCAGCCGTCGTACACGACGACCTGATCGACGACAGTCCGCTGCGCCACGGCCGGCCCACGGCCCATGTGGCCCTGCGCGGTGCCGCTGCCGCGCATCCGCGGCCGGACGCCGCCGCGCGCTCGCTGGCGATGCTGGTCGGCGATCTGCTGATGGCGCTGGCCGGGCAGCTCTTCGCCACCAGCGGGCTGCCCGCCGCGTTCCTCGCGCGGGCCCGTCCGCTGTGGTCGCTGCTGGCCCGGGAACTGATCGCGGGCGAGTGCCTGGAGATCCTGCACACCGGCACCGTCCCGGACACCACGGCGTCACTCAAGGTGATCCGCTACAAGACCGCCAAGTACACGGTCGAGCAGCCCCTGCTGATCGGCGGCACGCTGGCCGGGGCCGGGGAGCCGCTCCGCGCGGGCTACTCCGCCTACGGCCTGCCGCTCGGCGAGGCGTTCCAGCTGCGGGACGACCTGCTCGGCCTGTTCGGGGACCCGGAACTCACCGGCAAGGCCGACACCGACGACGTCTGCGGGCGCCGTCCCACCGCGCTGCTCGCGGAGACCTGGCGCATCGCCGGACCCGACGAACGGCGCCGGCTGCGGGAGCTGCTGGACGACGACGGAGCGGACCCGGCCGGCGTCGATGCCGTCCGCGAGGTCATGCGCCGGCTGGGAGCGCCCGACCGGGTCGAGAAGATGATCGCCGCACGCGTCGAACAGGCGCTCGACGCCCTCCAGGAGCTGACCGTGCCCGCGCCCGCCGCCGACGCCCTGGCGGCGCTGGCGCGTGCGGCGACGGTGCGCCCCTTCTGACCCGCGCGACGGCCTCGCCGCCGGCGCGGCCCCGGGACCGGCACCGCGCGGCCGGCAGCGCCCGGGCCTCGAAGCCACCAGAAAAGGAGCCCCTGTCATGACCGTCACCGAGGCGTCGCTGGACGCCCTCCAGGAGGCCGGCGACGAACTCGCCGACGCCACCGTGGCCACGCTGTTCGAGCGCGGGGAGGTCGGCACGTTCAACACGCTGATGCGCTACGTCTCCACCGCCGGCGCTCCGCTGCCCGACGGGCTGCCGGACGTCGCCCGCGAGTACCTCCAGGTGACCGGCGCCCCGCCCGCGTGGGTGGACTGGGCGGAGATGGAGAAGGCGCGGCTGTTCTTCATCGACAACAACGTGCACATCTCCACGGCGCTGTCCTTCGCCTCCATGCCGGCCTGCTACGTCGTCCCGCGCGTGGCGAAGCTGCTGTCGGCCACGCATTCCCTGGCGTACCCCTCCAAGCGCATGGCGGAGACGGGACAGTTCACCGTCTACCTGATGCAGCCCGACGCCTTCGAGGCCGGCAGCCGGTTCATCCCGGCGGCCCAGAAGGTACGGCTGCTGCACGCGTCCATCCGCTATCACCTCACGCGCGAGAACCGCTGGGACACCGGGACGCTCGGGACGCCGATCTGCCAGGAGGACATGATCGGCGGGCAGATGTTCTTCTCCATGCTGGTCCTCGACAGCCTGCACCGGCTGGGCATCCACATGACCACGGAGGGCGCGGAGGCGTACTACTACGCGTGGCGGGTGGTCGGTGCCATGCTCGGCGTCGACCAGGAGGCCGTACCGAAGACGCTCGACGAGGCACGCGCCTTCCTCGATCTGTACATGCTCCGGCACATGGGCCCTTCCACGGAGGGCGCGCATCTGACCCGGCAGCTCATCGACCTCTACGAGGAGGTCGTGCCCGGCACCTTCTTCGACCCGATCGTCTCCGCCCTGATCCGCTATCTCGTCGGCGACACCTGCGCCGACTGGCTCCAGGTGCCCCGCACCCGCTGGGACACCCTGGTCAAGGCCGTCCCGCACCTCCTGGGAGTGCTGGAGACCATCGAGGACCGCTCCCCGCTCGGCGCCTGGGCGCTGGACCGGCTGGGCCATCTCACGACCGTCTTCGAGCTGTCCTCCCTCACCCGGGGGCGCGTGATGCACTACGCCGTGCCGGAGCAGCTCAAGAAGGACTACGGCGTCGACGGCACGGTGCCTCGCACCAGGCGCTGGACGCCGCCCGCGGCCACGGTCTCCGCGTGACCTGACCGCGCGGTACGGCGCCGGGTGGCACCGCTCCCGTGCGCCCGGCGCCCCTGGGGCCGCGCTGCCGTCCCGCTCAGCCCGAGGCCTCCGCAGGCTCCTGCGAGGGCTCCTGCGCACCGGCCCGCTCACTCCGCAGCCCTCGTATCCGCGTGAGCAGCCCGGGACCGCCCGGCCCTCTGCCGCGGTGCCCGTGCACACGGGGGTCGTCCGTCACGGCGTACCGCTTCACATACGCGCCGAGGAACGCCTGGAGCGTGGCCACCGCGGGAATGGCGATCAACGCGCCCACGGCGCCCAGCAGCGCGGTGCCGGCGATGACCGAGCCGAACGCGACGGCCGGATGGATGTCGACCGTCCTGGCGGTCAGCTTGGGTTGCAGCATGTAGTTCTCGAACTGCTGGTAGACCACGACGAAGACCAGCACCCAGACCGCGTACCAGGGGGCGACGGTGAACGCGATCAGCATCGGCAGCGCGCCCGCGAGGTACGTCCCGATGGTGGGGATGAACTGCGAGACCAGTCCCACCCAGACGCCGAGCACCGGTGCGTACGGCACGCCCAGGGCCTGGAGCAGGATGTAGTGCGCGATGCCGGAGACGAGCGCCATCAGGCCGCGCGAGTAGAGGTAGCCGCCGGTCTTGTCGACGGCGATCTCCCAGGCGCGCAGCACCTCGGCCTGGCGGGCGGGCGGCAGCACGGAGCAGATCGCGCGGCGCAGCCGTGGGCCGTCGGCGGCGAAGTAGAACGAGAACAGCCCGACCGTCAGCAGCTGGAAGAGCCCGCCGAGCACCTGCGCGGACACGTCGAGGACGCCGGCCGCGCTGCTCTGCGCGTACCTGCGCAGCCAGTCGGAATGGAGCAGACCCTCCTGGACGTCCACCCGCCTGAGCTTCGTGTGGAAACTGTGGTTGATCCAGTTGATGAGCGAGTCAAGATAGGCGGGGAACCCCTCGATCATCTTGATGATCTGGCCGGCCAGCATGGAGCCGAGCAGGGTGACGAAACCGGCGACGACGATCGTGAGCCCGAGGAAGACCAGGAAGGTGGCGACTCCCCGGCGCATGCCCCGGGCAGCCATCCGGCTCACCGCGGGCTCGATCGCGAGGGCCAGGAAGAACGCGATCAAGATATTGATCAACAGTCCGGTCAGCTGGTGGAAGGCCCAGCTGCCCAGCTGGAACACGGCGATCAGCGCGAGCGCGAGCACCATGGCGCGCGGCAGCCAGCGGGGCATGCGGGCGGGCGGTGCGACGGCGCCGGGGGTCGGCGGTCGGTCGGACGCCGTCGTGCCGGTCGGTGCCGCCTGCCGGGTCAGCGGCTCGTTGTCCTCGTCAGTCGATGCCACCCGCCAAGTCTCGCCCATGCCACTGACAACCTGCGCCCTGCGGCGATCTTCGTGACCGGTCAGTGCCTTTCCCGTGGCACGTTCATCACCGTGCAGACCACGCGCCACACGTCCTTGGCCGCCCAGCCGGCGTCCAGTGCCTGGTTCACCGTGCGTCCGCCCAGCTCCGACATGACGTGATCGCGCGCGAAGGTGTCGGCGTACCCCGGACCGAAGTGTTCCGCCATCCGCTGCCAGAAGACCGTCAACCGCATGACTCCAGTATCCCGCCCCTGAGGGTGGGCCCCGGCCGGGACCGCTCGCCGAGACCGCTTTCCGTCCTACGGTCTGACGCATGGCCGAATCAGGAGCTTCCCCCCTGCCTTCCACGCCCTCGGCGCGCTCCCCGCTGTTTCGCGCGGAACAGTTCGTGTGGCTCACCGCGCGCGTGCTGGAGCAGCGTCTCTTCGCCCACCACTTCCTGCACGGCGGCCCGGACGCGGTGGAGGCGGCGCTGGACGCCTACCGCAACGAGGACGGCGGGTACGGCCACGCGCTGGAGCCCGATCTGCGCGGCCCGGTGAGCCAGCCCCTGCACACCGCGCACGCGCTCCGGGTCCTGGACGCCGTCGGGCGCTGCGGCGGGCAGCGGGTGGAGCGGGTGTGCCGGTATCTGACCTCGGTCTCCACCGCGGACGGCGCGATGCCGGCGATCCATCCGAGCCAGCGTGGCTATCCGGCGGCGCCGTTCGTGCCCATCGTGGACGACCCGCCCAGCGACCTTCTGGCCACCGGTCCCGTGGTCGGACTGCTGCACCGCAACGAGGTGTGGCACGCGTGGCTGTTCCGGGCGACCGACTTCTGCTGGCGGGCCGTGGAGTCCCTGTGCACGTCACACCCCTACGAGGTGGAGGCCGCCGTGGCCTTCCTGGACTCCGCTCCCGACCGTCCGCGCGCCGAGGCCGCCGCCGACCGGCTGGGCCGCCTGGTACGCGAGCAGCGGCTCGCGGCGCTGGAACCGGACCGGCTCGACGCCTGGCCGGTCTCACCCGGGTACGCCCCGGGCGAGCACCATTTCCCGCACGACTTCGCCCGCACCCCGGACTCGCTGGCGCGCGCGTGGTTCACGGACGAGGAGATGGCGCGTTCCCTGGATCACCTGGCCGCCGAGCAGCAGGAGGACGGCGGCTGGCCGATCCGGTGGCGGCAGTGGGCCCCGGCGCCGGCGCTGGAGGCCCGCCCGATGGTGACGATCCAGGCACTGCTCACCCTGCGCGCCCACGGCCGCTTCGTGGGCTGAGCCTCCTCGGCACGCCCGCCACCTCCTCGGCACCCCCGCCGCCTCGGCACGCCCGCCACCTCCCCGGCACCCCGCCCCCTTCTTGGCACCCGCGCCGCTTCCCCCGCCGCCGGTGCCAAGCCGCCCGCGGCGCACGGCGTTTTCCCAGGTCAGCGTGATTGTCAGTGGCCGGGTGCAGGATGGACGCATGGTCAGCTCCGCACACCGGGCCCTCGACGGCTTCTCCCCCGCGACCCGCGGCTGGTTCACGGGGGCGTTCTCCGCGCCCACCGCGGCCCAGTCGGGCGCGTGGCAGGCCATCCAGGCGGGCTCGGACGTGCTGGTGGTCGCCCCGACCGGCTCCGGCAAGACGCTCGCCGCGTTTCTCGCCGCCCTGGACCAGCTGGCCTCGGCCCCTCCCCCGGCCGACCCGAAGAAGCGGTGCCGGGTGCTGTATGTCTCGCCGCTGAAGGCCCTCGCGGTGGACGTCGAGCGGAACCTGCGCAGTCCGCTGACCGGCATCCGCCAGGAGTCCGTCCGCCTCGGCCTGCCCGAGCCCGAGGTCAAGGTCGGCATCCGCTCCGGCGACACCCCGGCCGCCGAGCGCCGCGCACTGTCCACGCGCCCGCCGGACATCCTGATCACCACCCCCGAGTCGCTGTTCCTGATGCTCACCTCGGCCACACGCGACGCGCTGACGGGCGTGGAGACGGTGATCCTGGACGAGGTGCACGCGGTCGCGGGCACCAAGCGGGGCGCGCATCTCGCGCTCTCCCTCGAGCGGCTGGACGAGCTGCTGCCGCGGCCCGCCCGCCGCATCGGCCTGTCGGCGACCGTCCGCCCGGTGGACGAGGTCGCCCGGTATCTCTCCCCGCGCCGCAGGGTGGAGATCGTCCAGCCCGAGTCGGGCAAGGAGTTCGACCTGTCCGTGGTCGTCCCGGTCGAGGACATGGGCGAGCTGGGCGGCGCCCCCGCCTCCGACGCCGGTGAGGGCGGTGAGCGCCCGTCGATCTGGCCGCATGTGGAGGAGCGGATCGCCGACCTGGTCCAGGCCCACCGCTCCACGATCGTCTTCGCGAACTCCCGGCGCCTCGCGGAGCGGCTGTGCAACCGGCTCAACGAGATCGCGTACGAGCGCGCGACCGGCGAGCCCCTCGGCGAACACCACGCGCCCGCCCAGCTGATGGGCGGCTCGGGCGCCGCCCAGGGCGCGCCCCCGGTGATCGCCCGCGCGCACCACGGCTCGGTCTCCAAGGAGCAGCGCGCCCTGGTGGAGGAGGACCTCAAGGCCGGCCGGCTGCCCGCCGTGGTCGCCACCTCCAGCCTGGAGCTGGGCATCGACATGGGCGCCGTGGACCTCGTCGTCCAGGTCGAGTCCCCGCCGTCGGTCGCCTCCGGCCTTCAGCGCGTCGGCCGCGCGGGCCACCAGGTGGGCGCCGTCTCCACGGGTGTCGTCTTCCCCAAGTACCGGGGCGACCTCGTGCAGGCGGCAGTGGTCACCGAGCGGATGCGCACGGGCTCGATCGAGTCCCTGCGGGTCCCCGCGAACCCGCTGGACGTCCTCGCCCAGCAGCTCGTGGCCATCACGGCGCTGGACACCTGGCAGTTCGACGACCTGCTCGCCCTGGTCCGGCGCGCGGCGCCGTTCGCCGCGCTGCCCGAGTCGGCGTTCACGGCGGTCCTCGACATGCTCGCGGGCCGCTACCCGTCCGACGCGTTCGCGGAGCTGCGCCCGCGCGTGGTGTGGGACCGCGTGGCAAGCACGATCACCGGCCGGCCGGGGGCCCAGCGCCTCGCCGTCACCTCCGGCGGCACCATCCCCGACCGCGGCCTGTTCGGGGTCTTCCTCGCCGGTTCCGACCCCAAGAAGGGCGGCGGCCGGGTCGGCGAGCTGGACGAGGAGATGGTGTACGAGTCCCGGGTGGGGGACGTCTTCACGCTGGGCACCAGTTCCTGGCGCATCGAGGACATCACCCGCGACCGGGTCCTGGTCTCCCCCGCACCGGGTGTGCCGGGCCGGCTGCCGTTCTGGAAGGGCGACCAGCTGGGCCGCCCGCTGGAACTGGGCCGCGCGGTCGGCGCGTTCCTGCGCGAGGTCGGCTCGCTGCCCAAGGACGACGCCCGGCTGCGCCTGCTGGCGGCGGGCCTGGACGCGTGGGCGGCGGACAACGTGCTGTCGTACCTGGACGAACAGCGCGAGGCCTGCGGCCATGTCCCGGACGACCGCACGATCGTGGTGGAGCGGTTCCGCGACGAGCTGGGCGACTGGCGGGTCGTCGTCCACTCCCCGTTCGGCGCCCAGGTCCACGCCCCCTGGGCGCTCGCCCTCGGCGCCCGCCTGTCCGAGCGGTACGGCATGGACGCGCAGGTCATGCACGCCGACGACGGCATCGTGCTGCGGCTGCCCGACGCCGACCTGATGGGCCTGGACCTGCTCGATGGGCCGCCGGCGAAGGCCGGCACGGAGTACGACAGCGAGCAGGCGCCCGTGGGCGCGGCGGACGTCGCATTCGACAAGGGCGAGGTCGATCAGGTCGTCACCGACCAGGTCGGCGGATCGGCCCTGTTCGCCTCCCGGTTCCGCGAGTGCGCCGCCCGCGCGCTGCTGCTGCCGCGCCGCAACCCGGGCAAGCGCACCCCGCTGTGGCAGCAGCGCCAGCGGGCGGCCCAGCTGCTGGAGGTGGCCAGCGAGTACGGCTCGTTCCCGATCGTCCTGGAAGCGGTCCGCGAATGCCTTCAGGACGTCTTCGACGTGCCAGGGCTGGTGGAGCTGATGGGCGACATCGAGTCCCGCAAGGTCCGCCTGGTCGAGGTCACCACCCCGGAGCCCTCCCCCTTCGCCCGCTCGCTGCTGTTCGGCTATGTCGCCCAGTTCCTGTACGAGGGCGACTCCCCGCTCGCCGAGCGCCGCGCCGCCGCGCTCTCCCTGGACTCCCGGCTGCTGGCCGAGCTGCTCGGCCAGGCGGAGCTGCGCGAGCTGCTCGACGCCGAGGTGCTGACCGAGCTGGAGCGCGAGCTGCAATGGCTCACCGAGGACCGCCGGATCAAGGACGTGGAGGGCACGGCCGACGCCCTCCGGGTGCTCGGCCCGCTCACCGACGCGGAGCTGGCCGAGCGGGGCGCGGACCCGCACTGGGCGCGGGAGCTGGCCGCTGCCCGCCGGGCCATCAAGGTGCGCATCGCCGGCGCCGACCACTGGGCGGCGGTGGAGGACGCGGGCCGGCTGCGCGACGCGCTCGGCACCGCGCTCCCCGTCGGCGTCCCCGAGGCGTTCACGGAGCCGGTCAAGGACCCGCTCGGCGACCTCCTCGCGCGCCATGCCCGTACCCACGGGCCGTTCACGTCGGCCACGGCGGCGGCCCGCTTCGGCCTGGGCGTGGCGGTCACCGAGGGCGCACTGCACCGGCTGGCCGCGAGCGGCCGCGTCGTCCAGGGCGAGTTCCACCCGGCGGGCATCGGCCAGGAGTGGTGCGACGCGGCCGTACTGCGCCGGCTGCGCCGCCGCTCCCTGGCGGCGCTGCGGCACGAGCTGGAGCCGGTTCCGCCGGCCGCGCTCGCCCAGTTCCTGCCGCAGTGGCAGCACATCGGCAAGGGCCACGCAGTGCGCGGCATCGACGGACTGGTGCGGGCCGTGGAGCAGCTCCAGGGCGCCTCGGTGCCGGCCTCGGCGCTGGAGAAACTGGTCCTGCCGTCCCGGGTGGCGAACTACACCCCGTCGATGCTCGACGAGCTGACCGCGGCCGGCGAAGTCGTGTGGGCCGGCGCGGGCGCCCTGCCCGGCAAGGACGGCTGGGTCTCGCTCTACCTGGCGGACGCTGCCCCGCTGCTCCTCCCACCACCGCACCCGCTGGAGCTGACAGCACTGCACCAGTCCGTGCTGGACGCCCTCTCCGGCGGCTACGGCCTGTTCTTCCGCCAGATCGCCGACCAGGTGCGCGCCACCACCCACCCCGAGGCCACCGACCCCCAGCTGGCCGACGCGCTCTGGGACCTGGCCTGGTCGGGCCGGCTCACCAACGACACCCTCGCGCCGATGCGCTCCCTGCTGGGCTCGGGCCGTACCGCGGGTTCGACGGCCCACCGCGCCAAGCGCGCCGTCCCGCGCGGCCGCTACGGCTCCCTGACGGCCGCCGCCCGCACCGCGTCCCGTACCGGCCCGCCGACCGTCGCCGGCCGCTGGTCCCTGCTGCCCGCCGCCGAACCGGACGCCACGGTGCGCGCGCACGCACGGGCCCGCACCCTGCTGGACCGGCACGGCGTGGTCACCCGTGGCGCGGTCGCCGCGGAGGGCGTCGAGGGCGGCTTCTCCGCGGTGTACCGGGTGCTGTCCGTCTTCGAGGAGAGCGGCCAGGCACGGCGTGGCTATGTGGTCGAGGGCCTCGGCGCCGCCCAGTTCGCCATGGACGGTGCGGTGGACCGCCTGCGCGCGGTGTCCAACGCCCGTGACCGCGGCGAGCGGCTCGCACCCGCCGCGGACTTCGGCGACCCCTTCGACTCCGCCGACGGCCTCCCGCACGGCCACACCTCGCCCGGCGCCTTCGAGGGGCCCGGCGGCGGTTTCGCCCACCCCGGCCTCGACGGCGACTTCACCTGGCCCCCCTCGGACCACCCGCCCGCTCCCGGTGAGCACGTCTCGCCCCGCGATCTCGCCGACCCCTTCGCGACTCCCGGCTACGGCGGTCCCCGAGGCGGTGGAAGCCCCGGTTACGGCGGTCCCCGGGGCGGCGCGGCCCCCGCCTACGGCCCGGGCTCGCACCGGGGCTACGGGAGCGGCCGTACGAGCACGCCTGCGCCCGACCCCCGGGCCGTGGTCCTCGCCGCGGCCGACCCGGCCAACGCCTATGGCGCGGCCCTGCCCTGGCCGGAGCCCCCGGCCGGCGCCGGGCACAAGCCGGGCCGCAAGGCGGGGTCCCTGGTCGTGCTGGTGGAGGGCGAGCTGACCCTGTACATGGAGCGCGGCGGCAAGACACTGCTGGCCTGGCCCACGGCCCCGGACCTCGGCGCCGCGGACGACCCGCGCCTGCGTACGGCCGCCGATGCCCTGGCAGCGGCGGCCCGGGCGGGCTCCCTCGGCACGGTCACGGTCGAGCGGATCAACGGCGCCCAGGCCCTCACCTCCCCCACCGGCACCCTCCTGGAAGCGGCGGGCTTCGTGGCCACCCCGCGCGGCCTGCGGCTGAGACCCTGACCGGCGCCGCACCCGCCGTGGCACCCTTGACGCATGCCCGAAGGTGACACGGTCTGGCAGGCCGCGCGGCGGCTGCACGAGGCGCTCGCGGGCAAGGCGCTCACCCGCAGCGACTTCCGGGTGCCGAAGTACGCGACGGTCGACCTCGCCGGCCGGAGCGTGCTGAGCACCGTGCCGCGCGGCAAACATCTGCTGACCCGCTTCGAGGGCGGCCTGACCCTGCACACCCATCTGCGCATGGAAGGCTCGTGGAAGGTCTACGGCCCGGACGAGCGCTGGCGGGGCGGCCCCGCGCACCAGATCCGGGCGGTCCTCGGCACCGCCGACCGGACGGCCGTGGGCTACCGCCTCCAGGTCATGGAGCTGCTGCGCACGAGCGAGGAGGAGCGGGTCGTCGGCCATCTCGGTCCCGATCTGCTCGGCCCGGACTGGGACCCGGAGCGCGCGCGGGCCAACCTCCTGGCCGACCCCGCCCGCCCGCTCGGCGAGGCCCTGCTCGACCAGCGCAATCTGGCGGGCATCGGCAACATCTACAAGAGCGAGCTGTGCTTCCTGCTCGGCGTGACCCCCTGGCTGCCCGTCGGGGCGCTCCCCGCGGACCGCGCCGAGCAGCTGCCCGCGCTGGCCAAGCGGCTGCTGGAGGTGAACCGCGACCGCCCGGTCCGCCAGACCACGGGCCTGCACCGGCACGACCTGTTCGTCTACGGCCGTGCCCCGCGCCCCTGCCTGCGCTGCCACACCCCGGTGCGGGTGGCCGACCAGGGCGACGGCTCCCAGGACCGGCCCACCTACTGGTGTCCCACCTGCCAGCGGGGCCCCGCGCCGGCGCCCGGAGCCCCGCAGAGATGGCGCGAGCGGTATCCCCGCCGCGCCGGCTGACGCCGCCCCCGGCCGTGAACCCGTCACCGCCCAGTAATTGACGGCCCGTCAGAAACGCTCGTACGGTCACGGTATGCCCCTCACGGCGTACGACCTCACCGGACGCACCGCGTTCGTCACCGGAGCCGCCGGCGGCATCGGCCGGGCCACCGCGGTCCTGCTCGCCGAGGCGGGCGCGGCGGTGCACTGCGCCGACCGGGACGCGGACGGGCTGCACGGCACGGCCAAACTGATCGAGGACCGCGGCGGAACCGCCCGTATACACGTCCTCGACGTCACCGACCGGGCCCGGCTGGCGGTGGCCGTCCGGTCCTGCGAGCGGCTGGACGTCATGGCGGCGATCGCCGGGATCATGCACAGCAGCCCGGTCCTGGAGACCCGCGACGAGGACCTCGACCGGGTGCTGAACGTCAACTTCAAGGGCGTGCTGTACGCCTGCCAGGAGGCGGCGCGGCTGATGCTGGCCCGGCGGCGGCGGGGCAGCATCGTCACCATGGCCTCCGGCGCGGTGGACACCGGCGGCCCGGGGCTGCTCTGCTACGGCGCGGCCAAGGCGGCCGTGGTCCAGCTGACCAGGACGCTGGCCACCGAGGTCGGCCCGCACGGAATCCGGGTCAACGCGGTCGCCCCGGGCTGGATCCGCACCCCCATGACGGACCGTCACGACGAGGCGGCGCAGGCGCACACCGAGACGCTGATGGCCCGTAGGGCACCGCTCGGCCGGGTCGGAGAACCGGACGACGTGGCGCACGCGGTGCTCTATCTGGCCTCGGACGCCTCCGCGTTCACCACGGGTCAGATACTTCGCCCGAACGGGGGTGTGGCGATGCCCTGGTAGCGTCGTCCACCCGCCAGGCGGCCGCCCACCGCCCGGCCGACAGGGCCCCGACGGCCCGCCCCTTGGGCACACAGTGCACGGGCAGCAGGCTCACCCCCCACCCACCGGTCACCACGGCGCCCTCCAGCACTCCGGCACCCTCCCCCCGGGCGATCCGCAGCACGGCCCACCACCACAGCACACCGAACCCCAGCGCTACTCCGCACCGCACGATCCGCCCCACCATGGCCACCCCCTCCCGCGGGACGCTAGGGCCGCTCTTTCGGATCTTGCCGGCGTCGCCGGCCGAAGCCGACCTGATCCGAAAGAAAGACCCTAGACCGCCGGCGCCCCCACCCACCAGGCGCACCCGTGGGCTCACGGGTGCATCAGCGGACGGCAGGCGCGGCACAGGGCACCGGAACAGCACCGGCAACCGGCTACGCGTTCTCCGCCTGGAACATCCAGTGATGTTTCTCCAGGTCCGCGGTGATGCCGATGAAGATGTCCTGGGTCACCGGATCCGGTTCCCCGGTGGACTCCACCCGCGCCCGCATCCGGGTGATCACCGCGCCGAGCGCGTCCACCATCGCGCCGACCGCGTCCCCGTCCTTGATCCAGCCGGCCGGAGTGGTGCCGATGCCGCTGCCCGAGGCCACCGTGGCGGCGCGCCCGTCGGGCGGGACACCGAGCGCCGAGGCCCGTTCGGCCACCGTGTCGGAGTGGGTGCGGGCGGAGGCGACGACCTCGTCCAGCTGGAGGTGGATGGACCGGAAGCGGGGCCCGACGACATTCCAGTGGATCTGCTTCGCGACCAGCGAGAGGTCCACCAGGTCGACCAGGGCGCCCTGCAACGCCTCCGACACGGTCTTCAGATCCGCGTCGGCCAACGGGCTCTTCACGACGTACATCCGCTTCCTCCGGTGCGTTCGGCGCCGTCACGTCCCTCCACCATGACCGCACCGCACAACCGCGGCAAACCGGCGCATACCGGCGCGGCTGTGGCTCGGATACGGCGAAGGCCCCGGTCGGCTCCCCCAGGTCTCCCTGAAGCAGCCGGCCGGGGCCTTCACCCGATCGGTCGTCGTATCGGCGGTGACGGACCGCCGCGCCGTGGACGGTCGCGTCAGGCGGCGACGACGTCCACCGCCTCCGCGGGCGCCTTGATGGTCACCCGTTCCGGCGGCACGCCGGTCACCGACACGGAACCCAGCATCGGACGGACCGGCGCGGGTACGGTCTCGGTGGCCGCGGCGGACTGGGCCAGTTCGGCGAGCGCCAGTTCGTCGCTCACCTCTCGCATCAGTTCCGACATCCGTACGTCCAGCGCGTCGCAGATGGCGGCGAGCAGCTCGGAGGAAGCCTCCTTCTGCCCCCGCTCCACCTCGGAGAGATAGCCGAGTGAGACTCGGGCGGACGAGGAGACTTCGCGCAGAGTACGGCCCTGGCGTTGGCGCTGCCGACGCAGCACGTCACCCAGCAGGCGACGGAGCAGAATCATCGGTGGCTCCCTCCTCGGACCGCGTAGCCGCATCCTTCACGCCCCACCGTACCGCCTTGCGCCGCGGCCGTGCGGGGAGCGATGTCGTGTTCACTCAGGGCTGCAAACATCAAAACCCCCCGTTCCGTTCCGTATCCTGTGCCCGCTCATTCCCAGTGTGTTCGCCCGCAAGCTGCTCCAGAAGCACTGCGAGTACGCTCCGTACACTCTCCATACGAATTTCCGCACGGCTGCCGTTCAACCGCAGGGCCTCGACTTTTCCGCCACCGGCAGAACCGGAACGGGCGGCGAGCGGCCCGTCGACGGCCACGAAGACCGTCCCGACGGGCTGGCCGTCCTGCGGATCGGGGCCGGCGACTCCGGTCGTCGCGATGCCCCAGTCGGCACCCAGCGCCTTCCGCACTCCGGCCGCCATCTGGGCCGCGACCTGCGGGTCCACCGCTCCTCGCTGGGCCAGCAGCGTCGCGTCGACACCCAGCAGCTCGTGCTTCAGCTCGGTGGCGTAGGCGGTGACCGATCCCCGGAACACCCTGGAGGCCCCGGGTACCCCGGTGATCTCCGCCGCCACCAGGCCACCCGTGAGCGACTCCGCGACGGCGAGGGTCTCGCCTCTCACGGTCAGTAGTCGCACCAGCTCGGTGGCCTGAGCAATCACGTTTCCGTCTCCTCCAACACCGCGGCCCGCTCGGCGATTCCCCGGCGGCGCAGCACAATGGCTTGTCTTACGTAGTCCAGGCCTGTGACGACGGTGAGGACGACGGCCACGGCCATCACCCAGAACCTCAGCGTGGCCAGCCACCCCGTCAGTGCCAGGACGTACATCCCGACGGCGACGCCCTGGGTGAGCGTCTTCAGCTTGCCGCCGCGGCTGGCGGGGATCACGCCGTAGCGAATGACCAGAAAACGCAGCAGCGTGATGCCGAGTTCCCGGCCGAGGATCACGATCGTCACCCACCAGGGCAGATCGCCCAGGGCGGACAGGCAGATGAGCGCCGCCCCCATGATCGCTTTGTCGGCGATGGGATCGGCGATCTTACCGAAATCGGTGACCAGGTTGTAGGTGCGGGCCAGATGCCCGTCGAACAGGTCGGTGATCATGGCGATGGCGAAGGCCGCCCAGGCGAACGAGCGCCAGGCCGGGTCGTAACCGCCGTTGGCCAGCATCAGCGCCACGAAGCCGGGCACCAGGACCAGCCGCAGCATCGTCAGCAGATTGGCGACGTTCCAGACGCTGGCCTGGTTGACGGCCGCGGCCGCGATCTTCCCACCGCGCGCGGGCCTCGGGTCGGCCGCCCCGTCGGCGCCGGGAGCGGATGCGGAAGCGGAGACCCCGGAGCGGGCGCCGTCGGCAGCGGCGGCGGAACCCCGGGCGCCGTGCGCACCGGAGGAGCCGCCCGCGGCGGATGCCGGGACTCCGGTCATCTGCCCGCCTCCTCACTGCGTGCGGGCGAGCCGGCCAGCGGCTCGGCCACCAGGTCGACACCTTCCGTACCGACCACCTTCGCCTCGACCATACGTCCGACGCTCAGCCCCTCGCCGCTCGTGAGCAGCACCTGGCCGTCCGTCTCGGGCGCCTGGTGCGCGGCCCGGCCGTACACGCCCTCCTCGTCGTCCACCGACTCCACCAGGACCCGCACGGTCTCCCCGACGCGCTCCTCCGCACGCTGCGAGACCAGCTCCTCGGCCAGCCGGGAGATACGGGCCAGACGCTCGGCGACGACCTCCTCGTCCAGCTTGTTGTCGTACGTCGCCGCCTCCGTGCCCTCCTCGTCGGAGTAGCCGAAGACGCCGATGGCATCCAGCCGGGCGCCGTTCAGGAACCGCTCCAGCTCGGCCAGGTCGGAGTCGCTCTCGCCGGGGAAGCCGACGATGAAGTTGGAGCGCACACCGGCCTCGGGGGCCTTGGAGCGGATGGTGTCGAGCAGCTCCAGGAAGCGGTCGGTGTCGCCGAAGCGGCGCATGGAGCGCAGCACGTCCGGAGCGGAGTGCTGGAAGGACAGGTCGAAGTACGGCGCGACCTTCGGGGTCGAGGTGAGGACGTCGATCAGCCCGGGGCGCATCTCGGCCGGCTGGAGGTAGCTGACCCGCACCCGCTCGATGCCGTCGACCTCGGCCAGCTCGGGCAGCAGGGACTCCAGCAGGCGGATGTCGCCCAGGTCCTTGCCGTAGGAGGTGTTGTTCTCGGAGACCAGCATGATCTCCTTCACGCCCTGCTCGGCCAGCCAGCGGGTCTCGTTGAGGACGTCGCTGGGGCGGCGGGAGATGAAGGAGCCGCGGAAGGACGGGATGGCGCAGAAGGTGCAGCGCCGGTCGCAGCCGGAGGCCAGCTTGACCGAGGCCACCGGGGCGCCGTCCAGCCGACGGCGCAGGGGCGCGCGGGGGCCGGAGGCGGGCGCGACACCCTCCGGGAGGTCGGTGGGGCCGTGCCCGGGCAGGGCCACGGCCGCGGCCGACTCCTGGCGCTCGGCCGGGCTGATCGGCAGCAGCTTGCGGCGGTCGCGCGGGGTGTGCGCGGCGTGAATACCGCCGGACAGGATGGTCTGCAAGCGGTCGGAGATGTTCGTGTAGTCGTCGAAGCCGAGCACGCCGTCGGCCTCGGGCAGCGCCTCGGCCAGCTCCTTGCCGTACCGCTCGGCCATGCAGCCCACCGCCACGACGGCCTGGGTTCTGCCATGCGCCTTGAGGTCGTTGGCCTCCAGCAGGGCGTCGACGGAGTCCTTCTTGGCGGCGTCCACAAAGCCGCAGGTGTTGACCACGGCGACATCGGCGTCTGCGGCGTCCTCGACGAGCTGCCAGCCGTCCGCCTCCAAACGGCCTGCGAGCTCCTCGGAGTCCACCTCGTTACGGGCGCAGCCAAGAGTGACGAGTGCGACGGTACGGCGTTCAGGCATGGGCTCAAGACTACTTTGTCTCGCTGACAGCCCACGTCGACGGGGTTGGCCGATCTTGACCGACCCCGTCACATCCGCTCCCCCACGGTCTAACCGACCTCGGGATCGCCCTTCGTGTAGGTCAGACGCTCCACCGCGCCGGGCTGGAAGTCGTCCTCGATCTTCTTGCCGTTGACGTAGAGCTGGATGGCACCGGCGTCGCCCAGGATCAGGTTGATCTTGGAGCTGTCCTGGAAGGTCTTGGACTCGCCCTGCTTGAGCAGCCCGTCGAAGAGCATCCGGCCGTTGTGGTCCTTGGCCGAGATCCAGCTGCGCCCGTTCGGCGCACTGACCTGGACGGTGACCTTGTCCTGGGGCGCGGCGGCGATCGCGCTGTCGGAGGGCTCCGTGGTCGGCGCCGCGGGCTTGTCCTTCTTCGGCGTGGGCGCGGCGGTCTTGCCGACGCTGGGCGTGGCGCCCTCGGCGACCTGCGTCTTCGCGTCGTTGCCGGAGCCACCGCCCTTGACCGCGGTGAACCCGACGAAACCGATCACGACGACGATCGCGGCGACCATGGCCGCGGTCCAGTTCGGCCCCCGCCGCTCCGGACGGATCCGCTCCGCCTCGAACAGCGGTGCGGCCGGGGTGGGCGCGGGACGGCCGCCGTGCTCGGCGTCGTACTGGGTGATCAGCGGCTCGGGATCGAGGTGGACGGCCCTCGCCAGCGTGCGGATGTGCCCGCGCGCGTACACGTCACCGCCGCAGGGCGCGAAATCGTCCGCCTCGATGGCGTGCACGATGGCGATACGGACACGAGTGGCGCTGCTGACATCGTCCACGGTGAGCCCCGCCGCGATCCGCGCCTGCCGCAGCGCGCGGCCGACGGAGGCACGGGGTTCCTGGGACTCGTCGGGGAACGGACGCTCGTCTTCGGGGGAGTTGCCGATGGACACGGGGGCGCCTTTCGAGCGTGTAGCCACCTGTGCTGGAAGCTCAGTCTAGGGGGGGTACGAAAGGGTGGGGCAACCGGGCGGTCGGACTTTGTACGCCATCGGAATGGCCGGTCATCCCGCGGGCTGGACAGGCAGGTACCCCAGCTTGGGACGCCTATCTGTCCTTTCGCTCAACTGGACGTACGACAAAGGGAAACGGTTGCCCGTCGTTCTCTAACGGGTGGATCACGGCGATGCCGCCGCCCGGCGTAACCCGTGTCCGCCGGACGGCCCTGCGGGCTACCCGTCGGACTCCCCGCGGATCAGCGCGAGCACGCCGTCCAGCTCGTCGGGTTTCACCAGCACGTCACGCGCCTTGGAGCCCTCGCTCGGTCCCACGATGTTGCGGGACTCCATGAGGTCCATGAGCCGCCCGGCCTTGGCGAAGCCGACGCGCAGCTTCCGCTGGAGCATGGACGTCGACCCGAACTGGGTGGAGACGACCAGCTCCGCCGCCTGGCACAGCAGGTCGAGGTCGTCGCCGATGTCCTCGTCGATCTCCTTCTTCTGCTTGCTGCCGACGGTGACGTCGTCCCGGAAGACCGGCGCCATCTGGTCCTTGCAGTGCTGGACGACGGCCGCGACCTCCTCCTCGGTCACGAACGCGCCCTGCATACGGGTCGGCTTGTTCGCCCCCATCGGCAGGAACAGGCCGTCACCCTTGCCGATGAGCTTCTCGGCGCCGGGCTGGTCGAGGATGACCCGGGAGTCGGCCAGCGAGGAGGTGGCGAACGCCAGCCGGGAGGGCACGTTCGCCTTGATCAGACCGGTGACCACGTCGACCGAGGGCCGCTGGGTGGCGAGCACCAGGTGGATGCCGGCCGCGCGCGCGAGCTGCGTGATGCGCACGATCGCGTCCTCCACGTCACGCGGGGCGACCATCATCAGGTCCGCCAGCTCGTCCACGATCACCAGCAGGTACGGGTAGGGCTGGAGCTCCCGCTCACTGCCCTCCGGCGGCTTGGCCTTGCCCTCGCGCACCGCGCGGTTGAAGTCGTCGATGTGCCGGTACCCGTAGGCGGCCAGGTCGTCATACCTGAGGTCCATCTCGCGGACGACCCACTGGAGCGCCTCGGCGGCCCGCTTGGGGTTGGTGATGATCGGCGTGATCAGGTGCGGGATGCCCTCGTAGGCGGTCAGCTCGACCCGCTTGGGGTCGACCAGGATCATCCGCACGTCCTCCGGCGTGGCCCGCATCATCACCGAGGTGATCAGACAGTTGATGCAGGACGACTTGCCGGAGCCGGTGGCACCGGCGACGAGCATGTGCGGCATCTTCGCCAGCGAGTGCATCACGTACCCGCCCTCGACGTCCTTGCCGAAGGCGACCAGCATCGGGTCGTCGTCCTCGGCGGACTCCGCGAGACGCAGTACGTCGCCGAGGTTCACCATCTCCCGGTCGGTGTTCGGGATCTCGATGCCCACCGCCGACTTGCCGGGGATGGGGCTGATGATCCGCACGTCCGGGCTGGCGACCGCGTACGCGATGTTCTTGGTCAGCGCGGTGATCCGCTCCACCTTCACGGCCGGGCCGAGCTCGACCTCGTAGCGGGTGACCGTCGGACCCCGGGTGAAGCCGGTGACGGCGGCGTCCACCTTGAACTCGGTGAAGACCTGGGTGAGGGAGGCGACGACCGCGTCGTTCGCGGCGCTGCGCGCCTTGCCGGGGCCGCCCCGCTCGAGCAGGTCGAGCGAGGGCAGCGCATAGGTGATGTCGCCGGACAGCTGGAGCTGCTCCGCGCGCGCGGGCAGCTCGCGGGGTTCCGCCGGGGCCTTCTTGGTGAGATCCGGGACGACTCCGGCCTGGAGCTTCTCCTGCCGGGGGCGCGCGGCCGGCACCGGCGTGGGCGCGGGCGCAGGAGTCGGCGCGGGCGCGGGCGCGGGCACCGGGGTGGTGTCCTCCCGGTCGCCGACGCTGACGCCCTGGGTGAGGTCGGCGACCAGCGGGGACGGCGGCATGCCGTGCAGCACGGCGCCGTCCAGCGCGGCCGCTGCCGCCGCCGCGACGTCCACCGCGTCCATCTGGCGCTGTGGATCCGGCTGGGGCACCGCGGAGCGCCGGGGGCGGCTGCGGCGCCGCGAGAGGGCCTCCTCCTCCGCGCTATCGGGGTCGTACGACTGCGGGGCGGACGAGCGCTTACGGGGGCGCGCGGGCAGCGCCTCGCGCCACTGCTTCTCGTAGCGCACGTCGTCCTCGCCGAACTCGTCGGCCTCGTGGTCGTGCAGCACGCCCAGGCGTACGCCGAGCGCCCGCAGCCGCTGCGGGATGGCGTTGACCGGGGTGGCCGTCACCACGAGCAGACCGAAGACCGTCAGCAGCACCAGCAGCGGTACGGCGAGCACGTCGGTCATGGTGTACGTCAGCGGGGTGGCCGCCGCCCAGCCGATGAGGCCGCCGGCGTCCCTTATCGCCTGCATGCCGTCACTGCGCGCGGGCGAGCCGCACGCGATGTGGACCTGGCCGAGCACGCCGATGACCAGCGCGGACAGACCGATCACGATCCGCCCGTTGGCCTCCGGCTTCTCCGGGTGCCGGATGAACCGTACGGCGATCACCGCGAGCAGGATCGGCACCAGCAGGTCGAGCCTGCCGAAGGCGCCGGTGACCAGGATCTCCACCAGGTCGCCGACGGGCCCCTTCAGATCCGCCCAGGTGCCGGCCGCGACGATCAGGGCGACGCCGAGCAGCAGCAGCCCGACGCCGTCCTTGCGGTGCGCCGGGTCGAGGTTCCTCGCGCCCTGCCCTATGCCGCGGAAGACGGCGCCGACGGCGTGCGCGAGGCCCAGCCAGAGCGCGCGCACCAGCCGGTAGACGCCCCCGGTGGGGCTCGGTGCCGGCTTCGGCGGCACCGCCCTTTTCACCGCGGCCTTCTTGGCGGGCGCCTTCTTGGCCGGGGCCTTCTTCGCTGCGGCCTTCTTCGCCGGAGCCTTCGCGGGAGCGGCCGCCTTCTTGGCGGGCGGCTTCTTGGCTGCGGAGGGACGTGAGGCCATGGGTGTGAGGTTACCGGGGGAGACGACAGCGGACACGTGTGCCCACTGCTTCACCCGTTCGTGTCGCCCCTGCCCGGACCCGGAACTGACGCACGCTCACGGACAACTCGCCGCCCCGCGCACGTCAGTTCTGCACGGGCACCGAGGAGCCGCCGGTTCCGGCGCCCGGCTCCAGGGCGTCGAGCGCGCGGCGCAGACCGGTGAGTTTGCGCTCCAGATGGGCCGCGGTGGCCACTGCGGCGGCGTCCGCGGAGTCGTCGTCCAGCTGTTTGGACAGCGCCTCGGCCTGCTCCTCCACGGCCGCGAGCCGCGCGGACAGCTCGGCGAGCAGCCCGGCCGACTCCTTGCCGCCGACCGCGCCCTTGCCGCCGCCCTCCAACTGGAGCCGCAGCAGCGCCGCCTGCTCGCGCAGCTGGCAGTTCTTCATGTACAGCTCGACGAAGACCGAGACCTTCGCGCGCAGCACCCACGGGTCGAACGGCTTGGAGATGTAGTCCACCGCCCCCGCCGCGTAGCCGCGGAAGGTGTGGTGCGGTCCGTGGTTGATCGCCGTGAGGAAGATGATCGGGATGTCCCGGGTCCGCTCCCGCCGCTTGATGTGCGCCGCTGTCTCGAACCCGTCCATGCCCGGCATCTGGACGTCCAGCAGAATGACCGCGAAGTCGTCCGTGAGCAGTGCTTTGAGCGCTTCCTCCCCGCTCGATGCCCGCACCAGCGTCTGATCGAGCGCAGAGAGGATGGCCTCCAGCGCCAGCAGATTCTCCGGCCGGTCATCGACCAGGAGGATCTTGGCCTTCTGCACCATGGCCCGCCCTCCTCGCCCCGGCGGTACACCGGGCGCCGCCCCAGGGGACGACTCCCTTTCGCCGCCCGTCCTTGTGCCGGTCATCGTAGCCGCACCCCGGCTGTCGCCACACCCTGTCACCGCGATGTCACTGTGCACATAACGGAAACGCGGCATGGGTCGGGATGGTTCCCGGAATCCCGCGTTCCATACGTGCCGCAGCCACCCTACGCGGGGAACTCCCGGCACCCGCCCGGAGTTCCCCGGCTGTTCACGTCCCCGGCAGCCGGCGCCGTCACTCCCCGCGCATCCACCGCTGCATCACGGTCAGCAGATGGTCCGGGTCGACCGGCTTGGTCACATAGTCGGAGGCGCCCGAGTCGAGCGCCTTCTCCCGGTCGCCCTTCATCGCCTTCGCGGTCAGCGCGATGATCGGCAGCCCGGCGAACTGCGGCATCCTGCGGATCGCCGTGGTCGTGGCGTAGCCGTCCATCTCCGGCATCATGATGTCCATCAGCACCACCGCGACATCGTCGTGCTGCTCCAGCACCTCGATGCCCTCGCGGCCGTTCTCGGCGTACAGCACCGACAGCCCGTGCTGCTCCAGGACGCTGGTCAGCGCGAACACGTTGCGGATGTCGTCGTCGACGATCAGCACCTTCTCGCCGCCGAACCGCATCGCGCGCGCGGACTGCGGCGGGCTCTCCGGCTCGGGCACCACCGTCCACTGCTCGGGCCGCTGCTCGCCCTGCGGCAGACTGCGCCGCCGGCGCCGGAACAGCGCCGCGGGGCCGTTCTGCGTCTCCCGGTACGACTTCACCTCGGCCGGCGTCTCGATCTCCGCGGCGGACAGCTCCGAGGACTGACCCGACTCCGAGGCGAGCAGCTCGCCGGCCTCCAGCGGGGCCACCGACTGCTGGTAGCCCTGCGGCGGCAGCTCGCTCGGGTGCAGCGGCAGGTACAGCGTGAACGTCGAACCGCGGCCCGGCTCGCTCTGTGCGTGGATCTCACCGCCGAGCAGCTGCGCGATCTCCCGGGAGATCGACAGGCCGAGACCGGTGCCGCCGTACTTGCGGCTGGTCGTGCCGTCCGCCTGCTTGAACGCCTCGAAGATCACCCTCATCTTGCTCGCCGCGATGCCGATACCGGTGTCGGTCACCGAGAACGCGATCAGCTCACCTGCCGGATCGGTCAGCGAACCGGCCTCCAGCAGCTGCTCCCGGATCGACTGCGGCACATCCGCCCCGGCCGGCCGGATCACCAGCTCCACCGAGCCGGAGTCGGTGAACTTCACCGCGTTGGAGAGCAGGTTGCGCAGCACCTGGAGCAGCCGCTGCTCGTCGGTGTGCAGCGTGGCCGGCAGCTCCGGCGACACCCGCACCGACAGGTCCAGGCCCTTCTCGGCGGTCAGCGGCCGGAAGGTGGCCTCCACATAGTCCACGAGCTGTACGAGCGCGATGCGCGTCGGGGAGACGTCCATCTTGCCCGCCTCGACCTTCGACAGGTCGAGGATGTCGTTGATCAGCTGGAGCAGGTCGGAGCCGGCGCCGTGGATGGTCTCGGCGAACTCCACCTGCTTCGGGGAGAGGTTCCCCTCGGCGTTGTCGGCGAGCAGCTTGGCCAGGATCAGCAGCGAGTTCAGCGGGGTGCGCAGCTCGTGCGACATGTTGGCGAGGAACTCGCTCTTGTAGCGCATCGACACCGCCAGCTGCTCGGCGCGCTCCTCCAGGACCTGCCGGGCCTCCTCGATCTCGGTGTTCTTCACCTCGATGTCGCGGTTCTGCCGGGCCAGCAGCTCGGCCTTCTCCTCCAGCTCCGCGTTGGACGCCTGGAGCGCCTTCTGACGGTTCTCCAACTCGGCCGACCGCTCCCGCAGTTGCTCGGTCAGCTCCTGCGACTGCTTCAGCAGCTGCTCGGTCTTGGTGTTGACCGAAATGGTGTTGACGCTGGTCGCGATCATCTCGGCGATCTGGTTCAGGAAATCCCTCTGGATCTGCGTGAACGGCGTGAACGACGCCAGCTCGATCACCCCGAGCACCGTGCCCTCGAACAGCACCGGCAACACGATCACCTGCGCGGGCGGGGCCTCGCCGAGCCCGGAGGAGATCTTCAGATAGCCGCTGGGCGCGTTGTCCACCAGGATCGTGCGCCCCTCCTTGGCGGCCGTGCCGACCAGCGCCTCACCGGGCCGGAACGAGGTCGGCATGGACCCCGTCAGATAGCCGTAGGAGCCCAGCATCCGCAGCTCGTAGTCCTCGTCGCCGTCGCCGACGTCCTTGCCCTCCGTCAGCGGCATCGTGAGGAAGAAGGCACCGTGCTGCGCGGAGACCACCGGAGTCAGCTCGCTCATGATCAGCGAGGCCACGTCCTCCAGGTCCCGGCGGCCCTGCATCAGCGCGGAGATCCGGGCGAGGTTGCCCTTGAGCCAGTCCTGCTCCTTGTTGGCGATCGTGGTGTCGCGCAGGTTGGCGATCATCTTGTTGATGTAGTCCTGAAGCTCCTGGATCTCGCCGGACGCGTCGACGTCGATCTTCAGGTTCAGGTCGCCGCGGGTCACCGCGGTCGCCACGCGCGCGATGGCACGCACCTGCCGGGTCAGGTTCCCGGCCATCTCGTTCACCGACTCGGTCAGGTCCCGCCAGGTGCCGTCGACGTCCCGCACGCGTGCCTGGCCGCCGAGCTGCCCCTCGGTACCCACCTCGCGGGCCACCCGCGTGACCTCCTCGGCGAAGCTGGACAGCTGGTCGACCATCGTGTTGATCGTCGTCTTCAGCTCGAGGATCTCGCCCCGCGCGTCAATGTCGATCTTCTTCGTCAGGTCACCCTTGGCGATCGCCGTGGTCACCATGGCGATGTTGCGCACCTGACCGGTCAGGTTGGACGCCATCTGGTTCACGGACTCCGTGAGGTCCTTCCAGGTGCCGGCCACGCCCGGCACATGCGCCTGACCACCCAGGATGCCGTCCGTGCCCACCTCACGGGCCACCTTGGTGACCTGGTCCGCGAACGAACTCAGCGTCTTGACCATGATGTTGATGGTGTCGGCGAGCTGCGCGACCTCGCCGCGCGCCTCGATCGTCACCTGACGCGTCAGATCGCCGTTGGCGACGGCCGACGCGACCTGCGAGATGTTCCGCACCTGCATGGTCAGGTTGTTGGCCATCAGGTTGACGTTGTTGCTCAGGTCCTTCCAGATACCGGTGACACCCGGCACATGCGCCTGACCACCCAGAATGCCCTCGGTACCCACCTCACGGGCCACCCGGGTCACCTGCTCGGCGAAGCTGGACAGCTGATCAACCATCGTGTTGACCGTCGTGACGAGCTCAAGGATCTCGCCCTTCGCGTCAACAGTGATCTTCTTGGACAGGTCGCCCTTGGCCACCGCGGTCGTGACCTCGGCGATGTTGCGCACCTGGATGGTCAGGTTGTTCGCCATGAAGTTCACGGACTGCGTGAGGTCCTTCCAGGTGCCGGAGACACCCTGCACCTCGGCCTGACCGCCGAGGATGCCCTCCGTACCCACCTCACGGGCCACCCGGGTGACCTCCTGCGCGAACGACGACAGCTGGTCCACCATCGTGTTCAGCGTGTTCTTCAGCTCCAGGATCTCCCCGCGCGCGTCCACGGTGATCTTCTGGGAGAGGTCACCCCGGGCCACCGCGGTGGCCACCTGGGCGATGTTGCGCACCTGTGCGGTCAGGTTCCCGGCCATGCCGTTCACCGAGTCCGTCAGGTCCCGCCACACACCGGCGACGCCGGGCACCTGCGCCTGCCCGCCGAGGCGCCCCTCGGTACCCACGTCCCGGGCCACCCGGGTCACCTGGTCGGCGAAGGCGGACAGCTGATCAACCATGGTGTTGATCGTGTTCTTCAGCTCAAGGATCTCGCCGCGCGCGTCCACGTCGATCTTCTGCGACAGATCGCCGTTGGCCACCGCCGTGGTCACCTGGGCGATGTTGCGCACCTGGGACGTCAGGTTGCCCGCCATGAAGTTGACGGAGTCCGTCAGCTCCTTCCAGGTGCCCGACACCCCGTCCACCCGGGCCTGGCCGCCCAGCCGGCCCTCCGTACCCACGTCCCGGGCCATCCGCGTGACCTGGTCGGCGAAGCTCGACAGCTGGTCCACCATCGTGTTCACGGTGTTCTTCAGCTGGAGCATCTCACCGGAGACGTCGACCGTGACCTTCTGCGACAGATCGCCGTTGGCCACCGCCGTGGTCACCTGGGCGATGTTGCGCACCTGACCGGTGAGGTTTCGGAACGCGGTGTTGACGGAGTCGGTCAGATCCTTCCAGGCACCGGCCGCCCCCGGCACCTGCGCCTGACCGCCCAGCTCACCCTCGACGCCGACCTCCCGCGCCACCCGGGTCACCTCGGCACCGAACGACGACAGCTGGTCCACCATGCCGTTGACGGTGTTCTTCAGCTCCAGCATCTCGCCGGCCACGTCCACGGTGACCTTCTGCGACAGATCACCGCTGGCCACGGCCGTCGTCACCGCGGCGATGTCCCGCACCTGCGTCGTGAGGTTCCGGAACACCGTGTTGACGGAGTCCGTCAGGTCCTTCCAGGTGCCGGCCGCGCCCGGCACGTTCGCCTGACCACCGAGCCGCCCCTCCGCGCCGACCTCGTTCGCCACCCGGGTGACCTCGTCCGCGAAGATCCGCAGCGTCTCGGTCATCTGGTTGATCGTCTCGGCGAGCTGCGCCACCTCGCCCCGCGCCGGAACCGTCACCTTCTGCGACAGGTCACCGTTCGCGACAGCCGTCGTGACCTGCGAGATCCCCCGCACCTGCGCGGTCAGGTTGCCCGCCATCGTGTTGACGGAGTCGGTCAGCTCCTTCCACACACCGGCCACCCCGGGCACCTGCGCGCGACCGCCCAGCATGCCCTCGGTGCCCACCTCCCGGGCCACCCGCGTGACCTCGGAGGAGAACGCCGACAGCTGGTCCACCATCGTGTTGACGGTGTTCTTCAGCTCCAGCATCTCGCCGGCGACATGGACGGTCACCTTGCGCGACAGGTCACCCTTGGCGACCGCCGTGGTCACCAGCGCGATGTCCCGCACCTGCGCGGTCAGCCGGTCCGCCATCGTGTTGACGGACTCCGTCAGGTCCTTCCAGGAACCGGACATACCGCGCACCCGGGCCTGGCCGCCGAGCTTGCCCTCGGTACCGACCTCGCTGGCCACGCGCGTGACCTCGTCCGTGAACGTGGACAGCTGGTCGACCAGGTTGTTGACGGTACGGCCGACCTTCAGGAACTCGCCCCGCAGCGGGTGCCCGGTGGCTCCGTCCGGCGCCTGGGTCCGCAACTCCATCCGCGGCGACAGATCACCTTCGGCTACCGCCGTCAGGACCCGGCTGACCTCCGACACCGGCCAGACGAGATCGTCCACCAGGGCGTTGGAGTTGTCGATCGCCGTCGCCCAGGACCCCTCGCAGGCCCCCGTCTCCAGCCGCTCCGTGAGCTTTCCCTCACGGCCGACCATCCGTCGTACCCGCGACAGCTCGCCGGTCAGATGCAGATTGCGGTCGGCCACCTCGTTGAAGACCGCCGCGATCTCCGACATCACGCCGTCCCCGGACACCGTGAGCCGCTTGCGGAAATTGCCGTCCCGCATCGATACCAGAGCGGCCAGCAGCCGGTGCAGGGCGGCTGTGTCCACGACGGTCGTACCGCCGCTCCCGCCCCGGGACGGTCCGCCCTTCGCGCGCGTCTTCGTGCCCCGCGTCGCCGCGCCAGACTCCACTGTGTCCCTCCCGGAGGGGTTGACCGTAACTGCTGTGCTCGGCCGCTTCGGCCCCGGCGTGCCGGTCCTCGGCATACCGGTTACTCCCGCGTACCCGTTACTGATGCGTATTTCTGCCAGACGAGATCCGGCCACACCAAGGGCTGCTGCCCGTCGTACACGGAAAACACGCGGCGCGACCCGACCTTCGTCAGAAGCCTGCCCAGTGTTTCACCCCGTCCGAACCAGGCCATAACAGTTCGGCAGCTTCGCACACCGTCCGCACACCCTGGGGGCGTAAACACCGGCGACCGGCATCCGCCCGGACGGCGAAGGTAAGTAACCTTGCATGCGGCTGTCCAGCCGCACCGGTCCCACCGGCCTGGGCGGTGGCACGAGCACGAGCGGGCATCGGAGGGGCGGCCGCAGACCATGACCACCGGACTGATCCCCGGGGGACAGACCCCGGAGCAACAGCCGACGGGCGCGCTGATGCCGCAGCAGCGGCGCGAGCCGGCCGGCCCCGCAGCCCTGTACGTAGACAACCGGCCGAGGAGTTCTGTGATCACCGCGCGCGCGGCCGCCAGTTTCGAGCCCGTCGGGCGATCGGTCGCGACCGCCCGGTCGTTCGTCCGCGACACCCTCCAGGGCTGGGGCTTCGCCGACATCGTCGACGACGCCGTCGTCCTCACCAGCGAACTGGTGACCAACGCCGTCGTCCACGCGGGCACGCACGCGGAGGTGCTCTGCCTGCGCTCCGAGGACAGTGTGCGCATCGAGGTCTCGGACCGCTACCCCGAGCGCGAGGTTCCGCTCCAGCACTCCGCCGTCGCCATGGGCAGCCCCGACCGCGAAGGCGGCCGCGGACTCCAGCTGTGCGCGGCCCTGGCCACCCGCTGGGGCGTGGACTACACGCCCACCCACAAAAACGTCTGGTTCCAGCTCAACCTGCCCGAACGCCCGGCCGGCACCCGCGCAGCCGGCCCGTCCCTGCCCGCCGAGCTGCTTCCGCTGGCCCCCGACGGCCGGGTCCGCGTCGCCGTCCTCCAGATCGACCGCAAGGGCACCGTCGCCGCCTGGAACGAGGACGCCGAGGACCTCTTCGGCTATCCGGCGGCCGAGGTCACCGGCATGCCCCTGACGGAACTCGCCGCCTGGCCGCACACCCCGGGCACCAGCACCGGCGTCGCCGAGGCCCTCCAGCTCTCCCGCTGGGAGGGCAGCTACGGCATCCGCGGCGCCGACGGCCGGGTCGTCCCGGTGTACGCCTCCCACCTCCGGGTCCGCGACACCGGCGGCGAGCCTTCCACCGTCTGCCTCCTGGTCCGCGACCACGAACGCGCCGTCCTGCAAACCCCGCCCCGCGTCCCCGCCGGCGACCAGAGCACGTCCGCGGACGGCCAGAGCGCCGACCCCTTCGAGCTGTTCATCGGCTCCCCCGCCCCCGACGACCTCGACGGCCTGCTCCAGCGCACGGTGGAACGCGCCCGCGACATGCTCGACGGCGACTCCGCGTTCCTGCTGCTCGCCACCGACGACGAGACCGAGCTGGAGGTCCGCGCCTCCACCGGCCTGCCCTCGGCCCGCCAGCGCTTCGCGCGCGTGCCCGTCGAGGCGGGCCCCGGCCGCTACGGCTCCGCGCGCATGCCCGCCGTCCATGACGACCTCAACGCCGTCCCCGGAGCCGTCCCGCTGCTGGCCGGCACCGGAATGCGCTCGGTCGTCACGGTCCCGCTCAAGGTCGAGGGCCGTCTCACGGGCTCCCTCGGCGTCGCGGCCGAGGCACCCGGCAGATACACCAACGAGGAGGCGCTTCGGCTCCAGTTCGCCGCCGACCGCATCGCCCTGGCCGTCGAGTCGGCCCGCCTCGGCGAGCTGGAGCGGCTGCGCCGCGGCTCCCTGAGCTTCCTGGTCGAAGCCTCCGACCTGCTCGCCGGCACCCTCGACCGCGACCAGACCCTGGCCCTGATGGCCCAGATGACGGTCCCCACCCTGGCCACCTGGTGCGCCGTCTATACGATCGCCGACCAGGCCTCGGAGCCGTATCTGTCGTACGTCCTGCACGAGGACGAGGAACTCATCGACGGCATCAAGTCGTTGCTGTCGAAGATCGCCCCGCCGGACCCGGTGCCCACCCCCGGCGCCCGCGTCTGGACGACCCCCGGCGAGGTCGCCCACCAGGCGGCCCTGCGCAGCTCCATGCGCAGCCTCGGCCTCGCCGGCGGCCCCACGCACCAGCTCGCCTCCGGCATCGGCCCGACCCTGGCGACGGCCTCCGCGGTCGGCGGCGAGACGGTCGTCCTGCCCCTGGTCGCCCGGAACCGGGTCATCGGCATGCTCACCCTGGGCAAGCCCACGGACGAGCACTTCCGCCAGGAGATCCTCGAACTGGCCGAGGACCTGTCCCGCCGGGCCGCCCTCGCCCTGGACAACGCCCGCCTGTACTCGGAGCGCACGGCCATCAGCCAGTCCCTCCAGCGCAGCCTCCTCCCGCCCGGCCTGCCGAACATCGACGGCGTCGAGGTGGAGGTCATCTACCGCGCGGCCGGCGAGGGCAACGAGGTCGGCGGCGACTTCTACGACCTCTTCCCCATCGGCAACGGCGCCTACGGCTTCGCCATCGGCGACGTCTGCGGTACGGGCCCCAACGCGGCGGCGGTCACCGGCCTCGCCCGGCACGCCCTGCGCCTGCTCGCCCGGGAGGGCCTGTCCGGCCCCGCCGTTCTGGAACGCCTGAACTCCGCCATCCTCGACGAGGGCGACCGCAGCCGCTTCCTGACGCTCCTCTACGGCGAACTGCGCCCCCAGGAGGACGGCAGCGCCGAACTCAAGGTGGTCTGCGCCGGCCACCCGCTTCCGCTGCGCCTGCGCCAGGACGGCACGGTGGTGCCCGCGGCGGAACCGCAGCCCCTGCTGGGCGTCATCGAGGACCTGGAACTGCACGAGGAGACCGTCACCCTCGACCCCGGCGACGTGCTGCTCTGCGTCACGGACGGCGTCACCGAACGCCGCGAGGGCACGCGCATGCTGGGCGACGACGGCCTCGCCGACGTCCTCACCACGTGCACGGGCCTGACCGCGGGCGCGGTCGCGGCGCGCATCATGCGCGCGGTGGAGCGCTTCGCGTCGGACGCCCCCTCGGACGACATGGCGATCCTGGCGATGCGGGTCCCGGGAATCCACAAGGACGCGTGAGCGTCACGGGACATGCGAAAGGCCCCACCCGAAAGGGTGGGGCCTTTTTGCTGGAGCCCCCAAACGGAATCGAACCGTTGACCTTCTCCTTACCATGGAGACGCTCTGCCGACTGAGCTATAGGGGCCTTGTCGTTTTCGAGGTTTCCCTCTCGGCGACAAGAAAACTGTACCCCGAAGTGGCCCCAGTTCCCAAATTCGTTCGGGCGGCCCTCAGAAGGCGGGCTGAAGCAGACCACCAAGGGCGTTGCAGGCGGAGGCGATCCGCTGCATCTCCCGCTTGGTCAGCGCGGCATCCACGGGCAGCGCCAGCGTCTCCTCCGCGGCCCGCTCCGTCTCCGGCAGATCCACGCACCGCCGGTACTCCGGCAACCGGTGCACGGGCGTCTTCACCGGCACCCGGCACGCAACTCCCTTGATCCGCAAGGCCCGGGCGAAGGCGTCCCGGTCCGGCCGGCCGTTGCCCGGCACCCGCACGACGTACTGCTGATAGGTGTGCCCGTCGCCCCCGTCGGGCGTCCGTACGCCCTTCAGCCTGGCGTCGAGATACGCCGCCCGCTCCCGACGCTGCGCTATCTCGTCGTACGGCGCCTCGGACTCGGCCTGCTCCAGCACCAGAAGCCCGTGCCGCTGCCCGAGCGCGTGCAACCGCCCGATGTCGGCCCGCCGTCCGAAGCGGTGTACGGCAACGACGGCCGCCGTGCGCTCTGTTACGGCCGCTTCGACGGCAGCCGGGTCGAGGCAGTACGTCACCGGGTCTATGTCGGCGAACACCGGGAGGGCACCCACCAGGCTCACGGCCTCGGCGACTTCGACGTTTCCGAAGGCCGGCACCACGACCTCGTCACCGATACCGACGCCGGCGGCCCTGAGCATTGCAGCAGTTCCCATGTGCTGGATGCTGGGCGCGGAGGGTGAACGACACGTTACGGCCAACAGAAAAAGGCCGGACCCCGAACCGAAGTTCAGGATCCGACCTTTTTGAAAAATTGTTCGGCGGTGTCCTACTCTCCCACAGGGTCCCCCCTGCAGTACCATCGGCGCTGTGAGGCTTAGCTTCCGGGTTCGGAATGTAACCGGGCGTTTCCCTCACGCTATGACCACCGAAACACTATGAAACTGTCGAACAATGCCGCACCACGCTGTGGCAACGTGGGGCTGTTCGTGGTTTCAGAACCAACACAGTGGACGCGAGCAACTGAGGACAAGCCCTCGGCCTATTAGTACCGGTCACCTCCACCAGTTACCTGGCTTCCAGATCCGGCCTATCAACCCAGTCGTCTACTGGGAGCCTTACCCCATCA
>NZ_JBHXVE010000001.1:768478-769490 GCF_042672505.1 Streptomyces sp. NPDC127190 | reverse complement strand
GACCTGCTGAGGTGCTGGACCGGCACATGCACCACCTGCGGCCGACCACTAACCACAAGCAGAACCAGAGCCAGAACCTAACGAAGTACTACTAGGGTCTTTCTTTCGGATCAGGTCGGCTGCGGCGTCGGCGCTTTATCGGCCGACCCGAGCGGGGTCTGGTGCGTGCAGCTGCAAGGCGGAGGACCGAGTCGACGCGATGGGGGTCCCCCCGCGCGAGCGAAGCCGAGCGTGGGGGAGTCGGCGAGGGACGACAACGCGGCAGATGTGCGTGCCAGGGCGCGCGACGCCGGCAAGATCCGAAAGAGAGGCCCTAGGGCCGGGCCCGTCCCCGGGGCTGCTCCTCGTCCGGGAGCCGGCCTCCGCCCCTACCGCGCGGCGGCGTGCAGCAGCTCGGTGATCTTCGCGAGGGCCTTGTCGGCAGGGTGTTGCCTGATGAGGCCCTCGCGGGCCGCCGCGCGGAGGTGGACCAGGGCGCCCTCGGGGTCCGCGGTCACCACCGCGGTGACGACGGCCGGGTTCATGCCGCCGATGCCGACGCCGATGACGGCGCGTACGGTGACGCCTCCGTCGGCGTGCGCCTCCGCCCCGGTCAGGGTGCCTGCGCCGGCCAGCGTCCGGTGGACCAGGTGGGACGCGGCCGCCACCGGTCCGGGAAGTCTCAGTTGCCCGGTGCCGACGTCCTTCTTCGTCCATCTGAAGCCCCGGGCGGCGCCCCGCGCCCCGCCGCGTGCGCCGGCTCCGCCCGTGCCGTGGACGCCGGTGAGCGCGCCGCCGGCCGTGGCGCCCAGCCGGCCGCCCTTCGCGCCGAGTTGCATCAGCGCCGCGAGCAGCAGCTCGTCCTCACCGGCCTCGTCGAACACGTCTGTCTCCTCGCTGGCGACCGCACATGGGGGGACAGTCATACCACCGGCGGCCCGCCCACGCCACAGGGCCGGCGCCCGTGGGGGGCCCCGGTGTGGGGGGGGGGATTAAAAACACGAAAACAGCCCACCCAATATCGTAGTGTTTT
>NZ_JBHXVE010000001.1:630182-768468 GCF_042672505.1 Streptomyces sp. NPDC127190 | reverse complement strand
ACCCCCGCCCTCGGACTCGCGAGCTCTGCCGCGTCCGGGTGCTCCGCGCGGGGCGCTCCGACCCCCCGCCCCCCCCGCCCCCGCCGGCGCCGCCCCCCCCCCGTTGGGTCACCGGGTGCTAGGGGAGGGCGTGGACATGCGGGGCCACCGTGTTCGACCACGCGTTGCCCGAGGCCGCGTCCCAGTTGGTCGACCAGGTCATCGCGCCCCGCAGGCCGGGGTAGGTCTGCGCGGGCTTGAAGGTGCCGCAGTTGGTGCCGGCCGTCAGGCAGTCCAGGGCGTTGTTCACCACGGACGGAGAGACATAGCCGCTGCCCGCCGCCCTCGTGGAGGCCGGCAGGCCGAGGCCGACCTGGGAGGGGGCGAGGCCGCTCTGGAGCTGGATGCAGGCGAGGGCGGTCAGGAAGTCCACCGAGCCCTGGCTGTAGACCTTGCCGTCGCAGCCCAGCATGGAACCGCTGTTGTAGTACTGGGTGTTGACGACCGTCAGGATGTCCTTCAGGTTCAGCGCGGTCTGGAAGTAGGCGGTCGAGGTCGACTGCATGTCGATCGTCTGGGGCGCCATGGTGATGACCAGGGACGGGCCCGCCTTGGCCGACAGGGCGCGCAGCGCCTGGGTCATGTAGGTCGCGTTGAGGCCGTTCTCCAGGTCGATGTCGACGCCGTCGAAGCCGTACGTCTGCATCAGCGAGTAGACCGAGTCGGCGAAGTGGGCCGCCGACGCGGAGTCGCTCACCGACACCGTGCCGTTCTGCCCGCCGACCGAGATGATCACCTTCTTGCCGGCCGCGTGCTTGGCGGCGATGTCGGCTTTGAACTGGTCGGCCGTGTAGCCGCCGAGACCGGCCGAGTCCAGGGTGAAGGAGACCGCTCCCGGCGTCGAGGTGGCGTCGGCGAAGGCCACCGCGATGATGTCGTACGACGAGGGGACGTCCGACAGCTTCTGCACGGTCGCGCCGTTGTTGAAGTTCTGCCAGTAGCCGGTCACCGCGTGCTTGGGCAGGGAGCCGCCGGTGCCGCCCCCGCCCGTGCCGGAGGAGGCCGTCGTCGCCGTCACCGATGCCGACTTCGCCGACTCGCCCGCCGCGTTGGTCGCCGTCACCTGGAAGCTGTACGACGTCGACGCCGACAGGCCGGTCACCGTCGCGGAGGTGCCGGTCGACGGCGTCACCCTGGTGCCGTTCTCGTAGACGTTGTAGCCGGTCGCGCCGGTGGCGCCGGTCCAGGACAGGGAGACGGAGGAGGAGGTCGTACCGGAGACCGTGAGGCCGGTGGGGGCGGCCGGGACGGTCGGGGCCGGGTCGCCGCCTCCGCCGCCGTCGGGGCCGTAGACCGAGAGGTCGTCGGCGTAGTAGGCCGCCTGGCCGTACCACCCGTGCGTGTAGACCGTGACGGAGGTGGTTGACGCGCCGGTGGTGAAGGTGGTCGTGAGCTGCTTCCAGCTCGCGGTGTCGGGGGTCCAGGTGGACACGTCGGTCGTGCCGGTGCCGGTGACGCCCAGGTAGGAGTAGCCGCCCTGGACCCAGGCGCTCAGCGTGTACGTCGCGTTGGGCCGGACCGCGACGGACTGGGTGCACTGGGCGTCGTCCTGGCCGGCCGGGGTCGCCTTGAGGGCGGCGGTGCCGGAATGGACCGGGGAGGAGACGGTCGTACCGCTGCCCGCCGTGCAGGTCCAGCCGGAGAGGCCGGACTCGAAGCCGGCGTTGCGGACGTTGTTCACGTCCGCCGCGGACGCCGGGGCGGCGGTGGCGAGTCCGGCGAGGGAGAGGGCCAGGGCGGTGGTGGCGGCCCGGGCCGCACCTCGCCGTCCACGGGGTCTGGGTATGCCTGGAGCGCGGTCCACTGGGGCCTCCGGTGGGGGAGTCGACGGGGAGAGGGGGTGCTCGGGCGGTGGCCGCCGTTGGAGGAACAAGTTGGTCCAGACCAATTCCCCTGTCAAGAGGTCCAGACCAAATTGGGGGACGGTTCGCGGTGCAACCTGTCCTGGTTTGAGGACAGTTGTGGCAGGGGAGTTCTACGCGAGCTTCACCAACGCTGTTCTTTGGTCATACGGCCGTGGATACAGTGCTCACGTAGTCACGCAGTGAAGTCGTCCTGGCGCATTGGAGTGACCGTGACACCGGTGGGCCGGCGGGTGTGGAGAGCGGGGAGCTGCGCGTGCCAACTGCCATTGCCGTGACCGGCGCCGACCTGGCACTGCCGGCCCAGGACGAACGCACCATGCCCGCCGTCGTGCTGCACGACCTGGACCGCCGGCCGATCGAGCAGACCCTCACCGAACTCCACGCGCTGACCGAGCAGTACGGCTATGCCGTGGTCGTCTGCTCACCCGTCACCCCCGAGCCGGTCCTGCGCCGGCTGCACACCCTGCGCGCCCTGCTGGAGAGCGACCGCATCGCCTTCCTGCGGCCGGAGCTGCCCCCGCTGGGCGTCGCCGTACTGGCCCGGCAGCTGCGCCAGCTCGCCTCGTGCGATCTGAGCCCCGGCGTGCTCGCCTCGGCGGGGCGGCTGCTCAGCCACTACATCCACGCCGGAGCCGTCCTCGGCTCCGTCGCCCGGCTGGACCGGGTGCCGGTCGGGCTCACCGCACACGCCAGATCCTGGGTCCCGGGCAGCCAGTTCGCCGTACTCGCCCACCCCGAACCGCAGCTCGTCAGGGTCGCCCCCGGGGTCACCCTCAAGGGGCCCGACTTCAACACCTGGCTGCTCGTCGCGAAGAACCAGACGCACGGGCAGGCACAGACCGACTGGGTCACCGACCTGGGCGCCCGGTGGGGCGTGCACGGACTGCGCGAGACCCCGCTGCCCGCCGAGTCACCGCTGTGGTGGGGGACCGGCCGGCTGGTCGAGTTCTGCGCCTATCTCGCCGACCTCTCCGTGCTCTACCAGCTCGTCACCTCCGTACGGCAGACCGGCTGCCACTGGTGCGGCCTCGACGTCATCGGCGACCGCTGCGTCTTCTGCTCCGCCGGCCCACCCGTCCCCGAACCCGCCGCGCCCCGCGCACTGGAACGGCGCGCCCCCGCCCGATCCGCCCGCTCGTGACCCACGTCCCGCTCGGCCGACTCCCCCAATGAGGTTGCACGGTTCATGAACTCCCGTCAGCGCCGCGGCGTGATACTGCTGATCCTCTCGGTCCTGTGCGCTCTCGGCGCGTTCGCCGGCGTGCTGTCCGTCGTCCACGACGTCAATTCCAAGGTCGGGCCCGAGGTCACCGCCTACCGGGTGCGGTCCGACGTCCAGCCGTACACCGCCCTGGACGCCGGGCAGTTCGAGAAGATCGAGATGCCCCGGCGGTGGCTGTCCGGCACCGCCGTCACCGACCTCCGGCAGATCCAGGGCAAGATCGCCGTCACCACGCTGCGCGCCGGGTCCCTGCTCCAGACCGACATGATCGTCGACCAGCCCGCCCTCCAGCCCGGGCAGCAGGAGGTCGCCATCATGATCGACGCGGCGACGGGCGTGGCCGGGAAGATCACCCCCGGCTCGCGGGTCAACGTGTACGCCACCTTCGCGGGCAAGAAGGACGGCGACCCGGACCAGTCGAAGATCATCGTCACCGACGCCCGGGTCCTCGACGTCGGCCGCATCACCGCCCTGGACCCCGACAGCACCAAGAACCAGCAGCAGCCCACCGAGGCCGTCCCCATCACTTTCGCGCTGTCCACCCTGGACGCCCAGCGCATCACCTACGCCGAGTCCTTCGCCCAGCGCGTCCGCCTCGCGCTGGTGGCACCCGGCGGCGACACCGGCGTCCCCGACAAGGACCGCACCTACGAACTCGCCACGGACAAGTGAGAGGCGGCCCGCATGCCCACCAGGATCCTTCCGGCGGGAGCCGACCCGGACGCCGTACGCTCCCTCGTCACCCTGCTCAGCCAGCTGCCGGACGCCGAACCCCAGCCGCCGGTCGCCGACTCCACCCAGCTGGTCGACGGCCTCGCCCGGCTCGCCGCCGAGTCCGTGGACGAACTCCCCGAAGTGGTCGTCGTCCACGAGCGGATCGGCCCGGTCCCCGCGCTGGAGCTGATCCGCGAGGTCGCGCTGCGCTTCCCGGCCGTCGGCGTCATCCTCGTCACCACCGACGCGAGCCCCGGCCTGTTCGCCGCCGCCATGGACTCCGGCGCGCGCGGCCTGGTCGCGCTCCCGCTGTCGTACGAGGAACTCGCCAGCCGCGTCCAGGCCGTCGCCCAGTGGTCCACCGGGGTACGGCGCCATCTCGGGCACGCCGCCGAGGCGATCGGCGGAGCCGGCGGCACGGTCGTCACGGTCAGCGGGGCCAAGGGCGGCGTCGGCGCGACGCTGACCGCCGTCCAGCTGGCCCTCGCCGCACAGGCCTCCGGGCGGCCCACCGCCCTGGTCGACCTCGACCTCCAGACCGGCGACATCGCCTCCTACCTGGACATCCAGTTCCGCCGTTCGGTGGCCGACCTCGCCGCCATCACCGACATCTCGCCCCGGGTCCTCGCCGACGCCGTCTTCCGCCACGACACCGGGCTCGCCCTGCTGCTCGCCCCCGCCGAGGGCGAACGCGGCGAGGAGGTCACCGACCGCGCCGCCCGCCAGATCGTCAGCGCCCTGCGCTCCCGCTACGAGGTCGTCGTCGTGGACTGCGGCGCCCAGCTCGGCGGGGCCGGCGCGGCGGCCGTCGAGATGGCCGACACCGCGCTGCTGCTCGTCACCCCGGACGTCATCGCCGTACGCGCCGCCAAGCGGACCGTGCGGATGTGGGACCGGCTCCAGATCCGCAAGGCCGAGGAGACGACCGTCGTCGTCAACCGGCACACCCGCAGCACGGAGATCCAGCCCCCGCTGGTGCAGCGCATCACCGGGACCGCGCTGGCCCGCACCGCGATCCCGGCCGGCTTCAAGGAGCTGCAAGGCGTCGTGGACGCCGGGCGGCTGCACGAACTGGACGGCAAAAGCGCGGTGAAGCAGGCGCTGTGGGCGCTCGCCGGGGAACTGGGGCTCGCCAGGGCGGCCGAGGGCGCCGCCCACCGGGGCGGGGGACGGGGCATGGCCGGCTTCCGGCGGCGGAAGGAGTGAACGGCCCATGAGAAGGGGTGGGGATCGCGGCCAGGTCAGCATCGAGTTCCTGGGGATGGCCCCGCTGATCATCCTGACGCTGGTGCTGATGTGGCAGGCCGTGCTCGTGGGGTACGCCTACACCCTCGCGGGGAATGCTGCGGACGAAGGGGTGCGGGCGGGCACGGCGGCGCCCCGGGGGGAGCGGCGAGCGGTGTGCGAGCAGGCGGCGCTGGGACATCTGTCGGACGCGTGGCGCAAGGGCGCCGCCGTGGACGACTGCGGCGGCACCGGCTATGTGACCGCGGACGTGTCCGTCAAGGTCCCCGTCCTCTTCCCCGGCTCGATCGACTTCCCGGTCACGGTGCACGGCCACGCCGGCGCCGTGGAGGAGGTGAAGCACTGACATGCCGTACCGCCGCAAGACCCGCGAGGACCGCGGCCAGGTGGCCATCGAGTACCTGGGGTTCGTACCGGTCCTGCTGATCGTCGGGCTGGCCGGCTTCCAGCTCGGGGCCGTCGCCTACGCCGCCGAACAGGCCGGCACCGCCGCCCGGGCCGGGGCGCGGGCCGCGTCGCTGCGGCAGTCCGCCGCGCAGGCCTGCGCCGACGCGGTGAGCGGCGGGATCACGGTGAACTGCTCCTCCGCCGAGGACGGCACCACCGTGACCGTCACCGCGACCGTCCGCATCCCCGAGATCGTCTGGGACCTCGGCACCGCCACCAAGACCGCCACCATGCCGCTCGACCACTGACCGAGGAGCAGCCGACCCATGAGCCTGCGGGCACGCATCAGCACTCCGGAGGAGCACGCGAGCCGGGGCGAGGACGGGCACCTGGTCGCCTCCTACCGGGCCAAGCTGCTGGAGGAGATCGACCTCGCGGAGATGAGTTCGCTGGCCGCCGCCGAGCGCCGGGCCCGGCTCGAACGCGTCCTCGGGCACATCATCAGCCGCGAGGGCCCGGTGCTGTCCACCGTCGAGCGCTCCCAGCTGATCCGCCGGGTGGTGGACGAGGCGCTGGGCCTCGGCATCCTGGAACCCCTGCTGGAGGACGCCTCCATCACCGAGATCATGGTCAACGGACCGGACGCGATCTTCGTCGAACGCGGCGGCCGGGTCGAGCAGCTGCCGCTGCGGTTCGTCTCCGCCGACCAGCTGATGCAGACCATCGAGCGGATCGTGTCGACGGTCAACCGCCGGGTGGACGAGTCCAATCCGATGGTCGACGCCCGGCTGCCGTCCGGCGAGCGGGTCAACGTCATCATCCCGCCGCTCTCCCTGACCGGCCCCATCCTCACCATCCGCCGCTTCCCGCGCTCCTTCACCCTCCAGGAACTGGTCTCCTTCGGCTCGCTGGACGAGCACATGGTGTACCTGCTGGCCGGCCTGGTGCAGGCCAAGTTCAACATCATCGTCTCGGGCGCCACCGGCACCGGGAAGACCACCCTGCTCAACGCCCTGTCCGGGCTGATCCCGGCGCACGAGCGCATCATCACCATCGAGGACTCCGCCGAACTCCAGCTCCAGCAGACGCACGTCGTCCGGCTGGAGTCGCGGCCGCCGAACGTCGAGGGCAAGGGCCAGATCACCATCCGCGACCTGGTCCGCAACTCGCTGCGCATGCGGCCCGACCGGATCGTGGTCGGCGAGGTCCGCGGCGGCGAGTCCCTGGACATGCTCCAGGCGATGTCCACCGGCCACGACGGCTCACTGGCCACCGTGCACGCCAACAGCGCCGAGGACGCGCTCACCCGGCTCCAGACGCTCGCCTCCATGTCCGACGTCGAGGTGCCCTTCATCGCCCTGCACGACCAGATCAACAGCGCGGTCGACGTCCTCGTCCAGCTCACCCGGTTCGCCGACGGCGCCCGCCGCATCACCGAGATCGCCCTGCTCGACAGCCACGGCGGAGAGCCGTACCGGCTGGCCACCGCCGCCCGCTTCGAGGCCCAACCGATGGCCGCCGACGGCCGTGTGCACGGCACCTTCCGGTACTTCCCGCTGCCCCGCCGCACCGCCGACCGCCTCTACATGGCGAGCCAGCCGGTCCCGCAGGCCTTCGGGGTCGCCCGCACCGCCGACCAGCTCGCCACCCGAGAAGCCAGGTAGCCGCCCATGGAACTGCACACCCTCACCCTGCTGACCACCGGCGCCGCCCTGCTGACCTGCGTCCTGGCCGTGGCCGGGGTGCACGTCTACGCGGCCGGCCGGGCCCGGCGCGCCGCCCTGGTCGACCGGCTCGCGCACACCGGCCCGCCGTCCGCCCGGACCGGCCGCCGGCGCCGCTTCCGCGACCTGGACCGGCGACTGCGCCGCATCCGCCTGGGCCGCTGGCTGGAACACCGGCTCGCCACCACCGGCCTGGACGTCACCCCGGGCGAGTTCTTCGCCGCCATGCTCGGCACGGTCGCCGCGCTCTGGCTGATCGGCCAGGCCGCCCTCGCCCCCTTCTTCGGGCCGATCGCCGGGCTGCTGGGCGTCTGGGCGGCGGTGCAGTTCCTCAACTGGCAGCGGCAGAAACGCATCGAGCGGTTCATCAACCAGCTCCCCGAACTCGCCCGCATCCTCGCCAACGCCACCCAGGCCGGACTCGCGCTGCGCACCGCCATCGGCATGGCCGCGGAGGAGCTGGAGGCCCCGGCCGGCGAGGAACTCTCCAAGGTCGCCGACCAGTTGGCCATCGGCCACTCCCTGGACGACGCGCTCGGTGAACTCGCCGACCGCCTCCCCTCGCGCGAACTGGTCGTCCTGGTCACCACCCTGGTGCTGTCCAACCGGGCCGGCGGCCAGGTGGTGTCGGCCCTGCGCAACCTCACCGAGACCCTGGAGGAGCGCAAGGAGACCCGGCGCGAGATCCGCACCCAGCTCTCCCAGGTGACCATGACGTCGTACGCCGTCCCCGTCCTCGGCGTCGGCGCGCTGTTCCTGATGAACGGCGTCAGGGACGGCGCGCTGGCCCGGATGACCGGCTCACCGGTCGGCCAGGGGTGCGTGCTCGTGGCGTTCGTGCTGTACGCCGTCGGCTTCGTCCTCATCCGGCGGATGAGCCGGATCGACGTGTGAGGGGCACGCCATGGCCTTACTGCTCGCTCTGCTGACGGCCCTCGGCGTCGGCGGCGCCCTCGCCGGCATCCGCATGTACCGGGCGGACGCCAAGCTCCCCGGCGATCTCGCCGTCGCCCTGGAGGTCGGCGCCACCCGCACCGGCGCGGTGGACTCGGTCATCGACCGCATGGGCATGCGCTACGCGCCCGCCGTGCTCCGCCTGATGGGCCCCCGCCTGGTGGCCAGGGTGCGCCGCAGGATCGACCTCGCGGGCAACCCCGGCGGCCTGACCCTCGACCGCTACGCGGCCCGCCGCGCGGTGTACGGCGCGCTGGGCGCCGTGGGCTGCCTGGTCTTCCTGCTCCGCGGCCAGTGGTTCGTGGCCCTGCTGCTGCTCCTGTTCGGCGCGTTCTGGACGGAGGTCGGCATCTGGTCGGCGATCCGGGTCCGCAAGGACGTCATCGAGCGCACGCTGCCGGACTTCCTGGACGTGCTGGCGGTCGTCGTCAGCGCCGGGCTCGGCTTCCGCCAGGCCCTGGACCGCGTGGCCACCCGCTACGAGGGCCCGTGGGCCGACGAACTGCGCATCACCCTGCGCCAGATGGACCTGGGCATGAGCCGCCGCCAGGCCTTCGCCGAGCTGCGCCGGCGCAACGACTCCGAGCAGGTCGCCATGTTCGTCACAGCCCTCCAGCAGGGCGAGGAGCTGGGCGCGCCGATCGTGGACACCCTGGTCTCCCTGGCCAAGGACATGCGCCGCACCGACGCCCAGAACGCCCGCCGCAAGGCCGCCCGCGCGGTGCCCAAGGCCACGCTGCTGATCACCACCTTCA
This sequence comes from Streptomyces sp. NPDC127190, assembly GCF_042672505.1. Lineage (NCBI taxonomy): Bacteria > Bacillati > Actinomycetota > Actinomycetes > Kitasatosporales > Streptomycetaceae > Streptomyces > Streptomyces sp. NPDC127190. The sequence goes on along the minus strand of NZ_JBHXVE010000001.1, from coordinate 759,563 downwards.
TGGTCCCGGCGACGATGCTGCTGCTGGGCGCGGGCCTGATCCTGGGCTCCGGGGTGGACTTCGGCTCCCTCACGGGGAAGTAGGGGCGGCCATGACGGTGCCGGGGCTGACGGTGGGGAGGGGCGCCCTGCGGGGCGGGCCGCTGTCGTGGGCGGTACGGCTGCTGTGGTGGGCCGGCGGATTGTTGTCCTGGGTGGGGCGGCTGCGGTCGTGGGCCGGCGGATTGTTGTCCTGGGTGGGGCGGCTGCGGTCGTGGGCGGGTGGGTTGTTGTCCTGGGTGGGGCGGCTGCGGTCGTGGGCGGGTGGGTTGTTGTCCTGGGTGGGGCGGCCGCGGTCCTGGGCGGGAGGGTTGTTTGCCCGGGCCGGGCGACCGCGGTCGTGGGCGGGGCGACGGCCGTCCTGGGCAGGACGGTTGGTCTCCTGGGCGGGGCGACGGCCGTCCCGGGCAGGTGGGTTGCTGTCCTGGGCCGGGCGGCCCCTGTCGTGGGCGGGAGAGCGGGTGTCCCGGGCCGCGCGGCCGCTGTTCCGGGCGGGAGGGCTGCTGTCCTGGGCCGGGCGGCCGCGGTCGTGGGCGGGACGGCTACTGCCGTGGGTGGGGCGGCTGTTGTCCCGGGCCAGGTGGCCGCTGCCGTGGGCCGGGCCGGTCAGGGAACGGGACGGGACGCCCGAGCCCTCCGAGAAACTCCAGGTGCGGGCGCTCCAGGCCATGTGCCGGCAGGTCTTCGGCTTCCGGCTGGCGATGATCGTCCTGGCCGCCCCCGCCGCCCTGCTGAACGCCCGCCCCGGCCTCGGCGTCCGCCTGGTGGGCGCGGCGGTGGTCGTCACCTTCATGGTGTCCTACGTCCTCTTCCGCGACTGGGCCCGCTTCGGCCCCCTCCTGCTGCGCCACCCCGCACTGCTCGCCGCCGACACCCTCTTCGGCTCCCTCCTTCTCGTCTCGGCGGGCCCGGACACCACCCTCGCCTACGTCAGCGTCTGCACCCCGCTGCTGGCCGGGCTCGTCTACGGCTGGCGGGGCGCGGCCTGCTTCGCCTCGCTCCAGTCCCTGATCCTGCTGCTGGTCCACGCCACCCTGAAGGCCGGCCGGCACGCCCCGGTGGCCGAGGCGCTGCTGCTGCCGGGCCTGTGCGTGATCGCCGGAGCCATGGGCTCCACCCTGCGCAACCTGATGCTCCGCTTCGGCGCGGCGACCCAGGCGCTCACGGCGGTCCAGGCCCGGCTCGCGGCGACGGAGGCGGTCGGCGCGGAACGGGCCCGGCTCGCCCGCGAGATGCACGACTCGGTGGCCAAGACCCTGTACGGCGTGGCCCTCGCCGCCGACGGCCTGGCGGCCACGGCCCGGGCCGACGCGCCCGATCCGGCCCGGGTACGGCAGCAGGCGGAACTCGTCTCCCGCTCGGCCCGCAGGGCGGCGGCGCAGTCCCGGGAACTCCTGGCGGACCTGCGCAGGGAGGGCGGACCGGACGCCGTACACCTCTGGCCGGAACTCCAGGCGCAGGCGGCCGACTTCGCCGCCCGCACCGGCCTGCCGACGACCTTCCGCCACACCGGTGACTCCCCCCTCCCGCCCGTCCCCGACCCGCCGGCCCGGCATCTGCTGGCCATCGCGGCGGAGGCGATGGAGAACGCGCACCGCCATGCGGCCGCGAGCCGCCTGGAGATCACCGCCGGGGTGCACGACGGCCTGCTCCGCCTCACGGTGTACGACGACGGCAAGGGGCTGCCCCCCGACAGCACCCTCGACCACCTCCGCCGCTCCGGCCACTTCGGCCTGCTCGGCATGGTCGAGCGCGCGGCCGCGGCGGGCGCCCGCATCCGGATCGGCCGCGGCACGCACGAACGGGGCACCGAGGTACGCGTGGACCTGCCCCTGCCCCACCTCACCACCGACACCGACGCCCCCTGAGAGGAGGCCCCCCGATGCACCACCCCGACCTGCTGCCGCCCGCACCCGCGGCCCCGCTGCGCCTGGTCGTGGCCGACGACAACCCGGTGGTCCGCGCGGGCCTGACGGCCCTGCTGTCCGGCCGTAAGGACACCACGGTGGTGGCCGAGGCGGCGGACGGCCGCGAGGCGTACGAGGCGGCGCTGCGGCACCGGCCGGACGTCGTCCTCCTCGACGTCCGCATGCCCGGCGTCGACGGAATCGCGGCATTGCCCCACCTGGTGCGGCTGGCCCCCGTCATGATGCTCACCTACAGCCATGAGCCGGAGACCGTACGGGAGGCGCTGCGGCTGGGGGCGGGGGGATACCTGGTGCACGGCGAGTTCACGACGGAGCAGCTGGTACGGGCGGTGCGGGACGTGCGGGAGGGGCGGCCGCATGTGACCCCGGGCGCGACAAGGGCCTTACTGCCGACCCTTCTTCCTTATGCACCCGCACATAGCGAACCCCAAGCCCCTTGCGTTGAAGGTAAATTCCCACCCCATCCTCTTTCGCAGATGCAACCACCCGTGGGACAGTCGTTCCGCTCTCGGTTCCGGCTGAGTACCAGGGAGGCGGAGATCATGGACCTCATCGCGTCCGGCATGAGCAACCAGGAGATCGCCGCCACCTGCTTCATCAGCGAGAAGACGGTCAAGAACCACATCAACCGCATCTTCGCCAAGCTGCACTCCACCACCAGGTCCCAGGCGACGGCGAAATGGCTGGGGGTGGCCTGAATGCCCGCCCCCACCACCCCGGAATGGGCCCGCGATTGGGCCCTGGGACCCTCCACCCCGACCCGCTCCGGCGCCTACCGTTCCGGGATCCGCAGCGCAGCCGGAGGGGAGCACCATGAGCGACTGGATGCTGAAGTTGCTGGTGGCCATGGAACGCCGCACCGACGACAGGGGCCAGACCGCCGTCGAGTACCTCGGCATCATCGCGGTGGTGGTGGCGATCGTGCTGGCGATCACGGGCACGGATATCGGGCAGACCATCCTGGACAAGATCAGGGAAAAGATCGCCGAAATCACCTGATGTGCCGACGTCGGCGCAGCGATTCCGGGCAGGCCTTCCCCATCTACCTCACGGTGGTGGCGGGCCTGCTCTTTCTTGCGCTCGCCTATCTGGCGATCGGCCAGGCCTCGGTGAACCGGAGCGGCGCGCAGACCGCGGCGGACGCGGCCGCGCTGGCGGCGGCCCAGGACCAGCGTGACCAGCTCACCGGAAAGTGGCTGGAGAACCTGAAAGACCCCGCGAAGTGGCAGGACATCTTCGCCGGAAAGGCGGATCTCACCTCGTCGTGCTGGCGTGCCGACGAGCTCGCCGCCCAGAACGACGGCCAGGTGCAACGGTGCGACGAATCCCAGCCGCTGAAAGTCACCGTGGACGTCAGGACCAACAAGCCGGTCGGCGATTCCGTCGTCCCCGGGGTGAAGGACATCAGGTCGACGGAGTCCGCCACGGCCGTCGTAGAGCTGCGCTGCAAGGTCAACCCGCCTGACCTGGAAACGGGCGACAGCCCGCTTCCCCGGCTCACCTGCGACGGCAAGGTCTGGAACCCGGATCCGGGTCGCCCGGAGGAATTGCCGCAGCCGCAGGATCTGTTCGATGTCCACCTGGCCGACTGACAAGCGAACGACCATGGAAGAGGGAAGCGGAGCGATGAGCATGCGGTTCACTGCGAGAGCCCGCAACGGAGTGGTCGCACTGACCATTGCGGCCGGCATGGCCGTGGGCGCGGCCGGCTGCGGTGGCGGTGGGGGAAAGGACGACGCCAAGAAGCCGACACCTTCGGCACCGGCGTCCAAGAGCAGTGGTTCCGATGCCAGTCCTCAGGAAGGTCAGACGGACGCGCCTTTGGCCGAGCTCAAGGGCCCGAATGGTCTGCTCCTTCAGATCACCTCCGCGAAGCGGGACACCGGTGGCTTTGTCACGGTCAACGGCGACCTCAAGAACGACAGCGGCAGCGAGGCCGTCATCCCCTCGAACCTCAGCGGCAACGAGACCGAGATCATCAAGAACGGCAGTTCGCTCGGTGGCGCGACCCTCGTCGACCCGAAAGGCAAGAAGCGCTATTACGTCCTACGCGACACGGACGGACGGCCCCTCACCACGACGGGCCTGCCCGAACTGAAGTCAGGGGCGTCCCTGCCGGTCTTCATGCAGTTCCCCTCCCCGCCGGCCGATACGTCCCAGGTCGGCTTCCAGCTTCCTGGGTTCTCGACGGCCACCATCCAGATCTCCGGGTGAGGCCCCCGTGACCACCACACCCCGCCTCGCACTGCCCCTCACCACCGCCACCCTCCTCCTCACCCTCGCCCTCCCCACCTCCGCCCACGCCGACGGCACCGGCCCCAGTGGGCCCCCCGGCACCGCGCCGTCCGCCGCCGCGCCGGTGAAGATCGACCCCACCGATCCGGACCTGAAGCTGCCCGAAGGGGCCACGCTCGCCGCGCCCAAGGTGCTGGACATCAAGTCGGTCGTGGAGGACCAGAGCGGGGACGAGCGCCGGGAGGACACCAACGCCGACGTGACCTTCGCCCTCCAGGCCGAGGTGCTGTTCGGCAAGGACAGCGCCAGGCTCGGCGACGACGCGAAGGCCCGCATCGCCACCATCGCCGAGGAGATCAGGAAGCAGCACGCGACCCAGGTCCGCGTCTTCGGCTTCACCGACGACCTCGGCTCCGCCGCCCACGGCGACATCCTGTCCCGGCAGCGCGCCAACGCCGTCCAGGCCGTCCTGGACCAGGACCTCGACGACCCGGGCATCACCTTCGAGGTCCGCGGCTACGGCGAACAGTTCCCGATCGCCGACAACTCCACCGAGGAGGGCCGCAGGAAGAACCGAAGGGTCGAGGTCTCCTTCCCCCGCACCCAGAACTGAACCCCGGCGGCCAGGGAGACCTACGGCCGCTCCGGCCGCCCGTCCTCCACCCGGACCTCCGCCCCGGCCCGCAGCCCCCACCCCGCCATGGCCCCCGCCGCCGCCTCCAGCACATGCCGGGCCCGCAACCGGGGCAGGCCCAGCCGGCCGGGGCGCATGGTGCGGACGGCGATGACGGTCAGGCGCCGGTCCAGGTAGGCCACGTCGATCGGGATCCGCATCCCGAAGGTGTGCACCCCGCTCGCCGGCGACAGCAGCATCGCCCCGTCGACCGAGTCCCGCCCCAGCAACCCCTTCGTACGGGCCCGGTACGACGCCGCGATCTCCAACGGCACCCCCACCGGCTCACCCCCGCCGGGCCCCCGTACCACCAGCCGCCCCCGCCCGTCCCGCAGCCGCCGTCCCCAGCCCATGCCCGCCTGCCCTCCGTCCGTCCGCCCCTCACTGTCTCTCGCTCACCAACTCACCCCGCCGGTAAACGCCGTTGTCAGTGCCGCCTGCCACACTCCGTGCCATGACAGACGTGTGGCTGCGCGAGGTCGACGAGGCCGACCTGGAGGCGTTCCTGGCCTACGAGCACGACCCCGAGGCCGTCCGCCGGTCGAGGTTCGCCCCGCGCCCGCGCGACGCCTTCCTCGCGCACTGGCGGACCGGCATCCTCGGCGTCCCGGACGTGCTCGTGCGGACGGTCGTGGTGGCGGGGGAGCCGGCGGGGCACGTCGTCTCCTGGACGGTGGCGGACGGGCGGCGGTTCCTCGGGTACTGGCTGGGCCGGCCGTACTGGGGGCGCGGCGTCGGCAGTCGCGCCCTCGCCCTCTTCCTCCGCGAGGAAGCCGTCCGCCCCCTGTACGCCGACCCGTTCGCCGGCAACACCGCCTCCGTCCGCCTGCTGGAGCGCCTCGGCTTCCGGCGCACCGGCACGGTCCGGCACGGCACGGACACCCACCTCCTGCTCGCCCTTCACCCAGCGGAGGAGACGGAAGCGGCGGAAATCGGCAGGACGTGACGGTCCGCCCCTGGGACGATGACTGCCATGGCAGCGCAGCACCACCACCCCCACCCCTCCCCTCACCGCTCCTTCGACGACCTGGTTGCGGAGGGGGTCGCCGTGCCCACCGAGGGGTGGGACTTCTCGTGGTTCGAGGGGCGGGCCACCGAGGCGCGGCCCTCGTGGCGGTACGCCGAGTCGGCGGGGCGGCGGCTGGCCGGTGCCGAGGCCGTGCTGGACATCCAGACCGGCGGCGGAGAGGTGCTGGACTTCGCGCTGGGCCGGGCCGAGCCCGTCCGGCCGCTGCTGGCCGCCGCCACCGAGGGCTGGCCGCCCAACGTGGCCAGGGCCACCGCGCTGCTGCGGCCGCGCGGGGTCGTGGTGGTCGCCGCCCCGGACGACGCGCCGCTGCCCTTCGCCGACGAGGCCTTCGACCTGGTGCTCAGCCGGCACCCGGTGCGCCCGTACTGGGACGAGATCGCCCGGGTGCTGCGGCCCGGCGGCACCTACTTCGCCCAGCACGTCGGGCCGGCGAGCGTCTTCGAACTGGTCGAGTACTTCCTCGGGCCGCAGCCGGAGGAGGTGCGCTCCGGCCGGGACCCCGAGCGGGAGCGGGCCGAGGCGGAGGCGGCCGGCCTGGAGGTGGCCGGACTGCGGGCGGAGCGGCTGCGGATGGAGTTCCACGACATCGCCGCGGTCGTGCATTTCCTGCGCAAGGTCGTCTGGATGGTCCCCGGCTTCACGGTGGAGGCGTACGAGCCCCAACTCCGGGCCCTGCACGAGCGGATCGAGCGGGAGGGGCCGTTCCTGGCGCACAGCTCCCGGCATCTCTTCGAGGTCCGCAAGCCGCGTAAGGGCTGAAAACAGACGTCGTTCATCTGCCGTTCGTCCGCAGTTTCCACATTGTTATGCGCTGCGGTTCACACACGCCTCACCCGTCACGTAAGTTCAGACCAAGGTAATTCGCGTCAGCAAAGCTGTGCGGACGGTACCGCGCAGTGGAGGGGGCTGCGCGGTGCCGTGGGACCGGGTGGGGGGCCGTACCGGAACCGTCAAATCACCGTTCGCGGGCCGGGTCCCCCATCGGAGGGACCCTCGGCCAACGCGCCGAAGAGTCCATAAGGCGCCGCAAAGCATTCGAATGCCTCCGAATGTGTCTGTATCCGACCGGATTCCCCTGGGAATCGGCGGGGAATCGGCCATGAGAGGCCCCTGAATCTCACATTCCGGGTCGCCCGGGGCGTCGCCGGATGATTCCGGAGAGTAGTTGTCTCGCGCCGATGCACCCATCAGCCCTTACGAAGGGTTATGGTGGAAACCCCCCCTCGGGCCGGTCCGTCTCCCCCCCACGGACCGGCCCGTTTTTTTGCCGGGCCGCCAGGAACGTTTCCGCGGCCCCGGATCCCGAGCCCGGACGGCAGGCCGAGCCCCGGACCCGGACCGGGCCCCGGGCAGCGGTAGGCTCAACACCCCCCGAACCCGTACCCCGTGCCAACCCCGGAGGGCCACGTGAACCTGCGTGACAAGCTGCGCAGCCTGCTCGTCAGGCTCTACGCACGCCGGGTGGAAGGACACCTGGACCACGACCAGGTGCCCAAGCACATCGGCGTCATCATGGACGGCAACCGCCGCTGGGCGAAGGCGTCCGGCTCCACCACCGTCCACGGCCACCGGGCCGGCGCCGAGAAGATCGAGGAGTTCCTCGGCTGGTGCGCGGAGACCGACGTCGAGGTCGTCACCCTCTGGCTGCTGTCCACGGACAACTTCGACCGCCCGCAGGAGGAACTCGGCCCCCTGCTCGGCATCATCGAGGGCGTCGTCCGCACCCTCGCCGCCGACGGCCGCTGGCGCGTGCACCACGTCGGCACCCCCGACCTGCTGCCCGCGCAGATGCAGACGGCGCTGAAGGAGGCCGAGGAGGCCACCCGGCACATCGACGGGATAGTCGTGAACGTGGCCATCGGCTACGGCGGCCGGCAGGAGATCGCCGACGCCGTGCGCTCGATGCTGCTGGACGCCCACGACCGCGGGGTGTCCCTGGAGGACCTCGCCGAGTCCGTCGACATCGACATGATCGGCCGTCACCTCTACACCGGTGACCAGCCCGACCCGGACCTCGTCATCCGCACCAGCGGCGAACAGCGGCTGTCCGGATTCATGCTGTGGCAGACCGCGCACTCCGAGTACTACTTCTGCGAGGTCTTCTGGCCGTCCTTCCGGAAGGTCGACTTCCTGCGCGCCCTGCGCGACTACGCCGCACGTCACCGCCGCTACGGCGGCTGACCCCGGACACCGCACCGCACCGCCCCGTCGCCACCCGGCGCCGGGGCGGTTCCGTATACCCCGATTCGCGCACGCGTAACAAGGAGTTCACCAGCGCGCTGTTGGCCGCTTTTGCATGGCGGCGACAGTTCGAGGGCATAAGCCAAGCAGGTCGACACCCGAACCACGGGCGTCGGTTCTCAGCGGGCGGCACGGGGCCGTCCCGCCCGGGAGGCCCTTTGCACCAGCCCGACCGTCCGGTCACGGCACGGAAAGAGCCGCGGAGGGCCGGTCCACGGCCCGCCGTACGCGGGGGCCAGACACCGGTCCAGCTCCACTTCGTCGCTCCCCGACCTCATCCGAGGGGGTACGTCCTTCCGTGGTGACCAGCACAAAGCGCCACAAGCCCGACCGGCGCACCTATGTTCTCGACACCAGCGTCCTGCTGGCCGATCCGAACGCCCTGAGCCGCTTCGAGGAGCACGAGGTCGTGCTCCCCATCGTGGTGGTCACGGAGCTGGAGGCCAAGCGGCACCATCCGGAACTCGGCTACTTCGCCCGGCAGGCCCTGCGCCTGCTCGACGACTACCGGGTCCGGCACGGCCGTCTCGACGCCCCCATCCCGATCGGGGACCTCGGCGGCACGATCCGTGTCGAGCTCAATCACTCGGACCCCAGCGTGCTGCCCACCGGCTACCGCCTGGGGGACAACGACTCCCGCATCCTCGCGGTGGCCCGGAACCTCCAGGCGGAGGGGTTCGACGTCACCGTCGTATCGAAGGACCTGCCCCTGCGGATCAAGGCGTCCTCGGTCGGTCTCCTCGCCGAGGAGTACCGCGCCGAGCTCGCCATCACGGAGAACTCCGGCTGGACCGGGATGAGCGAACTCACCCTCCCGGCCGAGCAGGTGGACATCCTCTTCGAGGAAGGCCATCTGTACGTCCCGGAGGCCGCCGAGATGCCCGTGCACACCGGTCTGACCATCCACTCCGAGCGGGGCAAGGCGCTCGGCCGGGTCTCCGCCGAGGGCAACGTCCGGCTGGTGCGCGGCGACCGGGAGGCGTTCGGCATCAAGGGCCGCAGCGCCGAGCAGCGCATCGCGCTCGACCTGCTGCTCGACCCGGACATCGGGATCGTGTCGATGGGCGGGCGGGCCGGCACCGGCAAGTCGGCGCTGGCGCTGTGCGCCGGGCTGGAGGCGGTCCTGGAGCGCCGTCAGCACCAGAAGGTGATGGTGTTCCGGCCGCTGTACGCGGTCGGCGGGCAGGAGTTGGGCTATCTGCCCGGCACCGAGGCGGAGAAGATGAGCCCGTGGGCGCAGGCCGTCTTCGACACGCTGTCGGCCGTCACCAGCCGCGAGGTCATCGAGGAGGTCACCGCGCGCGGGATGCTGGAGGTGCTGCCGCTGACCCACATCCGCGGCCGCTCCCTGCACGACGCGTTCGTGATCGTGGACGAGGCGCAGTCCCTGGAGAAGAACGTCCTGCTGACCGTGTTGTCCCGGATCGGCGCCAACTCCCGGGTGGTTCTCACCCATGACGTGGCACAGCGGGACAATCTGCGCGTCGGACGCTACGACGGTGTGGTGGCCGTCGTGGAGAAGCTGAAGGGGCATCCCCTCTTCGCGCATGTCACCCTGACCCGGTCCGAAAGGTCCCAGATCGCCGCGCTTGTCACCGAAATGCTGGAGGACGGACACATCTGACATGGATGGACGTCATCTGACATAGCGGTACGGCCTGTTGGCGCCGTCCGGCAAAGGCGAAGAGCCTAGCCGGGCGGCGCCTTGGCGCGCGGAGGTTTCCGGAAATCCCCAGGGCCAAACGGGATGTGAGCTTTCACACGCAACACAGAATTGCCACCCGGCGTCCGGTTACGGCAGAGTCTCAGTCCTGTCAGGCCCCGCATACGACACAGCCGTACCCCCAGCGGTACGGCACCTCAGAAGCATCACCAACTCCATAGACCCGTCGTATGCCGCCCGCGCACCACGCGGCGCTCCCTCCAGGGGAGTTGCCCACCGGGCCCGCGCCTCCCGTGACCCAGAAGTTGGGAGGCCAGTGTCAGGGGCACGATTGCGTCCGCCAGGGTCACCGAAGCGGGCGATGCTGGAAGGAACCCGTGTGAGCCGGATTTCGGTCCGGGGACTCGCAGTGGCCTCGGCCACCGCGGTCACCGCCGTCGGAAGCGTCGTCGGAGTTGCCTCGGGCAGCGTCGCGCAGAACAACAACGACGCCGAGGCGACGGCAGCCGATGCCACGCTCCTCGCCGACATACCCGCAGGTCAGCAGGCGCAGGTCCAGTCGGCGTCCCTGACGCACCAGGCCGATGCCCAGGCCATCGCGGCCGACGCGAGCGCCAAGAAGGACGCCGAGGCGGCGGCCCGCAAGGCAGCCGCCGACACCGCGATCGCGAAGAAGGCGGCCGCGGAGAAGGCTGCCAAGGAGGCCAAGGAGCGCGCCGAGACGAAGGCCGCGGCGGCGAGCCGCGACGACGTCCGCGACTCCTCGAGCTTCCCGGTCCAGTCCAACTACACCGTCGCGCAGATCCAGGCGATGGCGCGCCAGATGGTGGCCGGCGACCAGTTCCAGTGCTTCAGCAACATCGTGGACCACGAGTCCAGCTGGAACTACCACGCCGTGAACGCCTCCTCGGGTGCCTACGGCCTCTTCCAGGCGCTGCCCGCGGGCAAGTACGCCTCCGCCGGTGCCGACTGGCAGACCAACCCGGCCACCCAGATCAAGTGGGGCCTCAACTACATGAACAGCCGCTACGGCAGCCCCTGCCAGGCCTGGTCCTTCTGGGCGGCCAACCACTGGTACTAGGCCACCCGGTACTCGCACGGCCTCGCGCAGCCCCTCCCCGTCCTCGGGGCAGGGGCTTTCGCCCTGTACGGTCGTAACCGACGACTCCAGGGGGGAGTGGTGGCGAGCGCGCGGGGCGCGGGGGAAGAGGACGGATCATGTCGCGAGTGCCAGGGTGGCTCGGCCGACTCGGTGCCGGGCTCAGCGAGATGAGCGAGCGCCTGGAGGAGCTGCGCGCCGAGGTGGAGCAGGAGCGCGAGGCGGACGACGAACCCACCGGGTCCGTCAAACCCGCCGCCGCCGTGCCCGGACAGGCCACCGACACCGATCGCCCCGCCCGGCCGGTGGCGCCCGCGCCGTCGGCCGGTCCGCGCCCCGATCCCGCCGAGGCCGTGCCCTGGGGTGTCCGGGTCGCGGCGGAGGCCGGCTGGCGGCTGCTCGTCCTCGCCGGCACCGTGTGGGTGCTGATGCGGGTCATCAGCGCCATCCAGCTGGTGGTGTTCGCGTTCGTCATCGCCCTGCTGATCACCGCGCTGCTCCAGCCGACGGTCGCCCGGCTCACCCGCTGGGGGGTGCCCCGAGGACCGGCGACCGCGCTCACCGCCATCTCCGGCTTCGCGGTCATCGGCCTGATGGGCTGGTTCGTGAGCTGGCAGGTGATGGAGAACATCGACACCCTCTCCACCCAGATCCAGTCCGGCATCGACGACCTGCGCAACTGGCTGCTGAAGAGCCCCTTCCACGTCACCGACAAGCAGATCAACAAGATCGCCCAGAACCTCCGTGAGGCGATCGGCGCCAACGCCGACCAGATAACCTCCGCCGGGCTGGAGGGCGTTCAGGTCATTGTCGAGGGCCTGACGAGCATCCTGCTGGTGTTCTTCTCGACGCTCTTCCTGCTCTACGACGGCAAGCGGATCTGGCAGTGGTTCCTGAAGCTGGTGCCCTCCGCCGCCCGTCCGGGCGTGGCCGGCGCCGGCCCGCGCGCCTGGCGCACGCTGACCGCCTACGTACGCGGCACGGTCCTGGTCGCGCTCATCGACGCCATCTTCATCGGCATCGGCATCTACTTCCTCAATGTGCCGATGGCCGTCCCGCTGGCCGTGTTCATCTTCCTGTTCTCCTTCATCCCGCTGGTCGGCGCGGTCGCCTCCGGAGCGCTGGCGGTGATCGTGGCGCTGGTGACCCAGGGTGTGTTCGCGGCCGTGATGACCCTCGTCGTCGTCCTCGCGGTCCAGCAGATCGAGGGGCATGTGCTCCAGCCGTTCATCCTCGGCCGCGCGGTCCGCGTCCATCCGCTGGCGGTCGTGCTGACCGTGGCGGCCGGCGGCATGGTGGCCGGCATCGGCGGCGCGGTGGTGGCCGTACCGCTGGTGGCGGTGACGAACACGGTGGTGGGGTATCTGCGGACGTACGCCGCCGCTCAGGCGGGCCAGGTCCGTCCGGCGCCGGAGAACGCAGAGGACCCCGCCCCCCAGGAAGGGTGAGCGGGGTCCTCGGACGGACGTCTGCCTACTCGGCGATGACCGCCTCGGCCTCCAGCGTGACGGCGACGGCCTGGACCACGGAGGCGATCTTGAACGCCTCCTGGACCACGTCGCGCTCCACACCGGCCTTGCGCAGCACCTGCTCGTGCGAGTCCAGGCACATGCCGCAGCCGTTGATCGCGGACACCGCGAACGACCACAGCTCGAAGTCGACCTTCTCCACGCCCGGGTTGCCGATGACGTTCATCCGCAGACCGGCGCGCAGGGTGCCGTACTCGTGGTCGGACAGCAGGTGGCGCGTCCGGTAGAAGACGTTGTTCATCGCCATGATGGCGGCGGCCGACTTGGCGGCCGTGTACGCCTCCGGCGACAGGTTCGCCTTCGCCTCCGGCTCCAGCTCACGCAGCACGATCGGGGACCGGGAGGCGATGGCGGTCGCCAGCACGGTGCCCCACAGCTGCTGCGCGGGGAGGTCGGAGTTGCCGATGACCGAGCCCAGGTTGAGCTTGAGGTCCTTGGCGTAGTCCGGGACGCGGGACTTCAGGGAGTCGAGCGACATGGGTCACTCACCGGCCAGCAGCGCGACCGGGTCCAGCGTGTTCTCGCCCTTGGTCCAGTTGCACGGGCACAGCTCGTCCGTCTGGAGGGCGTCCAGGACCCGCAGGACCTCCTTGGGGTTACGGCCCACGGAACCGGCGGTGACCATGGTGAACTGGATCTCGCGGTTCGGGTCGACGATGAAGACGGCGCGCTGCGCGAAGCCGTCCTCGCCCTCGATGCCGAGGTCGCGCATCAGCTCGTGCTTGGAGTCGGCCATCATCGGGAACGGCAGGTCGGTCAGGTCCGGGTGGTCCTTGCGCCAGGCGTGGTGGACGAACTCGGAGTCACCGGAGAAGCCGAGGATCTGGGCGTCGCGGTCGGCGAACTCGTCGTTCAGCTTCCCGAACGCGGCGATCTCGGTCGGGCAGACGAAGGTGAAGTCCTTCGGCCATGCGAACACGACCAGCCACTTGCCCTCGTAGGACTTGTGGTGGATCTGCTCGAACTCCTTGCCCTTCTCCAGCGAGACGCAGGCGGTCAGTTCGAACTCGGGGAACTTGTCACCGACAGTGAGCACGCGCTCTCCTTGCAGCTAGGGACACCCTTTGTGAGGGTCTTGCCCCCTTGGGTTGGACGTCGTCGATGGTGGCACAGGGTGCATTGATTAGTGAAATAGCTACACTCGGTCATGTTGATCGGAGGTAGTTATCAGTGACCATGGGTAACGGAAAGCGGAGGCAGCCGAGCCTCGCACAGCTGCGTGCCTTCGCCGCCGTCGCGGAGCACCTGCACTTCCGGGACGCGGCGGCCGCCATCGGGATGAGCCAGCCCGCCCTGTCCGGCGCGGTCTCCGCGCTGGAGGAGGCCCTCGGGGTGACCCTCCTCGAGCGTACGACCCGCAAGGTGCTGCTCTCGCCCGCGGGGGAGCGGCTGGCCGTCCGGGCGAAGGCGGTGCTGGACGCGGTCGGCGCGCTGCTGGAGGAGGCCGAGGCGGTCCGGGCCCCCTTCACCGGCGCCCTGCGCCTCGGGGTGATCCCCACGGTGGCGCCGTACCTGCTGCCCACCGTGCTGCGGCTGGTCCACGAGCGCTATCCGCAGCTCGACCTCCAGGTGCACGAGGAGCAGACCGCCAGCCTGATCGACGGCCTGCACTCCGGCCGGCTCGACCTGCTGCTGCTCGCTGTCCCGCTCGGTGTGCCCGGCGTGGTCGAACTCCCCCTGTACGACGAGGACTTCGTCCTGCTCACCCCGCTCGACCACTGGCTCGGCGGGCGCGAGGGCATTCCGCGCGAGGCGCTGAAGGAGCTGAAGCTGCTCCTCCTGGACGAGGGGCACTGCCTGCGCGACCAGGCCCTCGACATCTGCCGGGAGGCCGGCCGCGCGGACGCCCCGGTGACCACGACGGCCGCCGGCCTCTCCACGCTGGTGCAGCTGGTGGCGGGCGGGCTGGGCTGCACGCTGCTGCCGCGCACCGCCCTGAAGCTGGAGACCGCCCGCAGCAGCCAGCTGCTCACCGGGTACTTCGCCGACCCGGCGCCGAGCCGCCGGGTCGCGCTCGCCATGCGGGCCGGCGCGGCGCGCTCCGCGGAGTACGAGGAACTGGCGGCGGCACTGCGGGAGGCGATGCGGGCCCTGCCGGTGCGGGTGGTGGCCTGACGGCCGGCGAAGCGCCCGGTTACTCGGTGCGCAGGCCCTCCGGCCGCATCAGCCGCAGCAGCGGCGGCAGGCTCAGCAGGGTGACCGTGAGGATCACCCCCGCCCCCGCGCCGGTCATCGACAGCACGCCCGGCCAGTCCACGGACACCGTCGCGCCGACCATGCGCAGCAGGACCGCGCCCAGCGTCAGTCCGGCCGCCGCGGCGAGGAGCAGGCCCAGGGCGATGGGGATCGCCGTCTGCCACAGCACCGACATGCCCAGGGTGCGCTTGCGGGTGCCGAAGGCGGCCAGCGACGACAGCAGCTTCCGGCGCTCGCGCAGCTGCTCCAGCTGGGAGACCAGCAGGCTCACCCCGATCAACGCCAGCACACAGACGGCGCCCGCGAAGGTACCGGTGCGGATCGAGGAGAACTGCGCCGACCGCTCGGTGGCCGCCAGCACCATCGCGTCCGCCAGCGGATCGATCCGTGCCGCGGTGTTGCGGACGTACTCGTGCACGTCCGGCCGCTTCTCGTCGAGCTTGAGGTACACCGCGCCGACCAGCGTGCGGCTCATCCGCGCCGACATCGCGCCCGGGGTGACCAGCACCTCGCTCTCCGCGAGCCCGTCCGGGCCCTTGAGCGCGCGGCCCTTCTTCAGCCCGGCCGGTACCGTCCACGTCGTGTCGGGGAGGTGGGGCCGCCCGCTGCCCGGATTCAGGTGCAGGGTGCGGCCGGGCCGGGCGAGCTTCGCCACGTCGGCGTCCCGGTCCCCGCCGGTCACGGCGAAGACGTCGCCGTCGCGGCAGGAGGGCAGCTCGGCCACCGTGCGCAGCGCGGTGCAGGTGCCGACGGTGAGACCGACGGTGTGCTGCGGCCCCTGCTCGGAACTCCAGGTTCCGTCGCCCAGCTCGGTGCTGCCCAGTGCGGTGGCCTTCCGTACGCCCTCGGTCCGGGCGAACCGCGCGGTGGCCGGGAGGAAGGGAACGCCACGGGAGAGGTTGACCTGCATCTGGGCCTGGTCGGTGTCCCGTCCGGTGGACTTGGTGAAGTCGTCCTGGATGCCCGCGAACAGCATCTGGAGCGCGATCGCCCCGGCGACCGCGACCGCGATGCCGTTCACCATGCGGGCCGCGGATCCGCTGTTCAACTGGAGCCGTCGTACGGCCAGTTGCCAGGCGACACCACCCCGTCCGAGCCGGGCCACGGCCGCCTCGACGGCCCACGGCAGCAGGGCGGTGACACCGAGGAGCAGCAGCAGGATGCCGGCGACCACCAGATACCGGTTGAAGTCGCCGTTGCCGCGGATGTCTCCGATCAGCGGGGCCAGGCACGCCAGTCCGGCCAGTGGCAGCAGCAGCCGCCACCACAGCCGGCGGCGCGCCGGCCGGGCCGTACGGACCACGCCCAGCGGTTCGATGACCACCCCGCGCAGCGCGAACAGCGTCACCAGCACCGCCGCCGCCGGAACGGCGAGGGCGACGAGGGCGGCCAGCGCCGGGGAGGGGTTGAGATAGCTGGGGAACACGCTGATGCCCACGATCTCGACGGAGCCCGCGACCTGCCGCCCGAGCAGGAAGAACGCGGTGCCGAAGACCAGTCCGACCAGGGAGCCGGCGAGCGCCTCGCCCGCCGCGATCCGCCGGGTCATCCGGCCGTCGGCGCCGACCAGCCGCAGCGCGGCCAGTCTGCGGTCGCGCCGCTCGCCGCCGAACCGTACGGCCGTGGCGATGAACACGGCGACCGGTGTCAGCAGCACCACGAAGGCGACCAGCACGAGCAGCAGCAGGACCGGGTCCGTCGGGTCGGACTGGGTCTGCTCCTCCGGCCCGAAGTGCGTGATCCGGGCCGTCCGCCACCCGTCGAGCTGCCGGTCCAGGTTCTTCGCCCCGGCGTAGTAGGCGAGATCGTGCGAGCCGATGAGCCCGGGCTCGGCGATCGTGCCGACGATCCGGTACGGCAGCCGCTCGCGCAGCAGCCTGCCGTCCGCCGAGCCGAGGAGGTCGCGCAGCGCGGGGGAGACGATCATCTCGCCCGGCGCGGGATACCGGGTCAGCCCCGGGGGAAGGGGTGCCCGCGGCCCCTCGGGCTGCACCAGCCGGCCGCGCAGGTCACTGCCGCGGAAGCTGCTGTCGGCGTCGGAGATCACCAGGGTGTCCGACGCCTTCGGCCGGTAGGGGCCGTAGGTGTGGTCCTGGCGGGCCTGGCCGCGCTGGTCCCGTACCGCCAGCGCGTTCGGGATCGCGGTCGTCAGCAGCAGCAGCGCCACGCCGAGTCCGACCCCGACCGCCGTCAGCAGCACCCGGACCCAGCCCTCGCGCCCGCCGGTGAACGCGAACCTGACCCCCATGCCCAGATCGCGGCTCCACTGCCGGATGCTCATACGGTGCGCTCCATGTCCCGCGACTTCCCGTCCCGTACGACGATCTCCCGGTCGGAGTAGGCGGCCACCCGGGCCTCGTGCGTGACCAGCACGACGGCCGCGTTGGTGGAGCGGGCCGCGTCGGTCAGCAGCTCCATCACGCGCTCGCCGTTGAGCGAGTCGAGCGCGCCGGTCGGCTCGTCGGCGAACACCACCCGGGGGCTGGTGACCAGGGCGCGCGCCACCGCGACCCGCTGTCCCTGGCCGCCGGAGACCTCGCCGGGCCGCTTGCCCGCGAGATCGTCCACCTCCAGGCGTTCCAGCCAGCCCAGCGCCGTCCTCTCGGCGGCCTTGCGGGAGGCGCCGTTCAGCCGCAGCGGCAACGCCACGTTCTCCACACAGGTCAGCTCGGGCACCAGCTGGCCGAACTGGAAGACGAACCCGAACTCGGAGCGGCGCAGCGCGCTGCGCTCGGCGTCGCCCATCCCGGCCAGTTCGCGGCCGTTGTAGCGGATCGACCCGGAGTCCGGCGGCACGATGCCGGCGAGGCAGTGCAGCAGCGTCGACTTGCCCGAGCCGGACGGGCCCATCACGGCGACGACCTCGCCGGGGTGGATGGAGAACTCGGCGCCGTCGAGCGCGACGGTCGGGCCGTAGCTCTTGCGCAGGTCGTCGGCGACGAGCAGGGAGCCTGCGGGAGCGTTCACCGGGCCACCGCCTCGCGCAGCCGGTCCAGCCGGGCCGCGGTCAGCTCCAGCCAGCGCAGGTCCGCCTCCAGGTGGAACAGGGCGTGGTCGCAGATCAGCTGGTCGGCGAGGTCGCCCTTGCGCTTGCGGTCGGTGAGGATCCGCATGCTGCGCAGATGCTCGGCGCGCTGGGTGTCGAGGACGACACCTGCGTCGCGGTGGGTGAGCAGGGCGAGGACGACCTTGGTGTAGAGGGTCGACTGGAGGTACTCCTCGGGCTTCTCCGGCGTGCCGAGCCAGCGCTCGACGTCGGTGATGCCGGCGTCGGTGATGGCGTACCGCTTGCGCTCGGGGCCCTCGCCGGCCTCGATCCCGTCGACCTGCACGAGGCCGTGCTTGAGCAGCCGGGACATCGTCGAGTAGACCTGGCCGTAGTGCAGCGGCCGGTCCTGACCGAACTTCTCGTCGAAGGTCCGCTTGAGGTCGTAGCCGTGCCGAGGGCCGGACTCCAGGAGACCCAGAAGGGTGTGACCGATGGACATGCCGAGCACTCTACACACCGTGTATACGCGGTATGTATAGAACCCGGGTATACCCGCGAAGTCGCAGGTCACCCGGGTTGTCGGCCGGTCAGGAGCTGCCGGGCGGCCGTCCGCGGCGGGGCAGCGGCCCGGTGTCCTTCGGCAGTCGCCCCGCCTCCGCCAGCGCCTTGCGCAGCAGGAACTCGATCTGCGCGTTGGCGGACCGCAGCTCGTCCCCGGCCCACCGGGCGAGCGCGTCGTACACCGCCGGGTCGAGCCTCAGCAGCACCTGTTTGCGCTGCTGAGGCCGGCGCCGCGGGGCCGCGCCCTCGGCCGGGTCGGTCACTGGTAGAGCGTCCCGGTGTTGAGGACCGGCTGCGGGGCGCGGTCCCCGCACAGCACCACCATCAGGTTCGACACCATTGCCGCCTTCCGCTCCTCGTCCAGCTCCACGATGTCCGCCTCGGAGATCCGGGCGAGCGCCGCCTCCACCATGCCGACCGCGCCGTCCACGATCTCCCGGCGGGCCGCCACGACCGCGCCCGCCTGCTGCCGCTGGAGCATCGCGGAGGCGATCTCCGGAGCGTACGCGAGATGCGTGAAGCGCGACTCGACGATCTGCACACCGGCCGCCTCCACCCGGACCTGGAGCTCCACGGCCAGCTTCTCGGTGATCTCCTCGGCGTTGCCGCGCAGCGAGAGGCCGTCCGCGTCGTGCGCGTCGTAGGGGTACTCGATCGCGATGTGCCGTACGGCCGTCTCGGTCTGCGTGGCGACGAACTCGGCGAAGTCGTCCACCTCGAACACGGCCTGGGCGGTGTCCTGCACCTTCCAGACCACGACCGCGGCCAGCTCGATCGGGTTGCCGTAGGCGTCGTTGACCTTCAGTACGGCGGTCTCGTGGTTGCGCACCCGGGTGGAGATCCGGGTCCGCGAGGTGAAGGGGTTCACCCAGCGCAGGCCGTCCTGCCGGATGGTGCCCCGGTAGCGGCCGAAGAGCTGCACCACCCGGGCCTCGCCGGGCGCGACCGTGTTCAGGCCGCGCAGCGAGATGACCGCGGCGAGGAAGACGACGATCCCGGCGATGATCAGCCCCGCCTTGGGGCCCGCCGCGGAGACGTTCGCGGCGGCGGCCAGCAGCGCCGCGGTGCCGCCGAGCCCCAGCAGGCCGAGCAGCAGGGCGAGCCCGCCGCCGATGCTGTGCGCGGGGAACTCCCGCACCCGCGGGGCGGGCATCTCGGGTACGTCGGCGGTGGTGTGCGTGGACATGGTCGTGTCCCCCGTTCCTGGTCGTGCTCGACGGCGCCCGTCGGGGCGCCTGGTGTGTGACTAGCTAAGTGATATCACTTTTCTCTGTCAAGCAACCCTGCAACCGTCACAGCCGTCGGTTCCGTTGGGGCGGGTGCTGATTGTCACGTCCGTAAAAGGGCGGATCGGACGCCCTTTGTCATAGAGACGGGTGTTAGCTTTCGGAGCTGACCATCCAGAGACGGAAGCGAGCGTAGGGACTCATGGGACGAGCGGAAGAGAGACGAGCGCGGCAGCGCGGTGGCCGCCGCGCGGCGCCCCAGCCGCGCCGCTCCGGGCCCGAGACCGGCCGCAGGCCGCTCATACGCCGGCTGTTCACCTGGAAGAAGGTCCTCGGCACCTTCTTCGGGCTGTGCCTGCTGCTGATCGGCGGCTTCATCGCGCTCTACCTGTCCGTCGACATCCCCCAGGCGAACGCGGCCGCACAGCAGCAGAGCAACGTCTACAAGTTCAGCGACGGCACGGTGCTGGCCCGCGACGGCAAGACCAACCGCGAGATCGTCGACCTGTCGAAGGTGCCCCGCAAGGTCCAGCTGACCTTCGTGGCCGCCGAGAACAAGAGCTTCTACAACGACGTCGGCATCGACTTCAAGGGCACCGCCCGCGCCATGCTCAACACGCTGACCGGCAAGGGCAAGCAGGGCGGCTCGACGATCACCCAGCAGTACGTCAAGAACTACTACCTCAACCAGGACCAGACCGTCACCCGCAAGCTGAGGGAACTGGTCATCTCGTTGAAGGTGGACCGCGAGAAGACCAAGGACCAGATCCTCGCCGGCTACATCAACACCAGCTACTACGGCCGTGGCGCCTACGGCATCCAGGCCGCGGCCCAGGCGTACTACCACATCGACGCCAAGAAGCTCAGTGTCCAGCAGGGCGCCTATCTCGCCGCCCTGCTCCAGGCGCCCAGCCAGTACGACTGGGCCGTCGCGAGCGACACCGGCAAGCGGCTGGTCAAGGAGCGCTGGAACTACGTCCTCGACAACATGGTCAAGCAGCACTGGCTGGACCCCGCCGCGCGGCAGGCCATGCACTTCCCCAAGCCCAAGGCCCCCAAGGGCGCCCCGGGCCTCGACGGGCAGAAGGGCTATCTGGTCGAACTCGCCAACCAGCAGCTCGAACAGCGGCTCATGCAGACCGACGGCCTGACCCAGGCCCAGGCCGAGACCGCGGTCGAACGCAAGGGCTGGACCATCACGCTCAGCGTCGACCGCAAGAAGCAGGCCGCGCTGGAACAGGCCGTCAAGACCCAGCTGACCGGCAAGCTCGAGCCCAAGCAGCGCAAGGTCGACCGCAACGTCCAGGCCGGAGCCGTCTCGGTCAACCCCCGCAACGGCCAGATCGTCGCGCTGTACGGCGGCCAGGACTACTACAAGCACTACATCGACAACGCCACCCGGCGGGACTACCAGCCGGCCTCGACGTTCAAGCCCGTCATCCTCGCCGCCGCGCTCCAGAACGGCGCCACCACCCAGGACGGCACCCCGATCAGCGCCGACACCGTCTACGACGGCACCAGCGGCCGCCCGGTCGTGGACCACGGCAGCAAGGCCGGGTTCGCACCGCCCAACGAGGACGACGTCGACTACGGGCCCATCACCGTCCAGCAGGCGATGAACAACTCGGTCAACTCGGTCTTCGCGCAGATGGGCGTGGACGTCGGGATGACCCGGGTGATGGACACCGCCAAGCAGCTCGGCATGGACACCAAGGGCATGCAGGCCGTCCCCGCCCAGACCCTGGGCTCCATGGGCGCGAGCCCGCTGGAGATGGCCGGCATCTACGCCACCTTCGCCAACCACGGCGACCGGGTCACCCCGTCGATCATCAAGTCGGCCGAGCTGAACGGCCGTACCGTCAAGCCGGACTCGCTCGGCGCCTCGGTGCTCAGCCGGAGCGCCGCCGACACCGTCACCTCGGTGCTCACCGGCGTGGTCGACGACGGTACGGCGAAGGAGCACGTGGCCGACAACCCGCTGCGCGCCGGCCAGCAGGTGGCCGGCAAGACCGGCACCTCCGACGAGGACAAGTCCGCCTGGTTCACCGGCTACACGCCCGACCTGGTCACCTCCGTCGGCCTGTTCGGCGAGGAGAAGGGCACCGGCCGCCATGTCTCCCTGACGGGCGCGACCGGACAACTGCCCGGCTCGGGCCGCGTCAACGGCGGCACCTACCCGGCGCAGATCTGGGCCCAGTACACCTTCGGCGTGACCCACGCGGCCACGTTCGAGCTGGACACCACCCAGGGCGCCGCCGTCGCCCCGACCCCGCCGCCTACGGTCAGCCACACCCCGACCCGGACGCCCTCGCAGACGCCCACCAGCAAGGCACCGACGTCGTCCGCGCCGCCGTCCCGGACCCCGACGCAGACGCCGACCAGCGCGCCGCCGTCCCGGACGCCCACCCAGACCCCGCCGACCCAGACGCCGACCAGCCAGGAGCCGACGGACCCGATCACCCCGGAGGACCCGCTGGACCCGGCCAACCAGTAGGCCCGGCAGGGAAGCGGACACACGAAGGGCGCCCGGTGCACACCGGGCGCCCTTCGCGTGCGTACGGACCTCAGCTCCGGTTCAGCTCGAACCAGACCACCTTGCCCACGCTCAGCCGGGTCGCACCCCAGCGCCGGGCCAGCCGGTTCACCAGGTACAGGCCGCGCCCGCCCTCGTCCGTGGCCCGCGCCTGCCGCAGCCGCGGCAACTGCGGCACATCGTCGCCGACCTCGCAGCGCAGCACGTCCGTGCGCAGCAGCCGCAGCGTCACCGGCCGGGACGCGTACCGTACGGCGTTCGTCACGACCTCGCTGACCAGCAGCTCCACCGAGTCCGTCAGCTCCTCCAGGTCCCAGCGGGCGAGCGCACGCCGGGCCAGCCGGCGGGCCTGGCCCGGCGCCGAGTCCTCCGGCGCCAGCGTCCAGTACGCCACATCGCTCGGCGCGATCCCGTCGAAGCGGGCCGCGAGCAGCGCGATGTCGTCGTCCCGGTCGCCCGGGCCGAGCATGTCGAGGACCTCGTCACACAGCGCCTCCAGCGGCGGCGGATGGTCCGGGCCGGTCAACTGGGCGGTCGCGGCCAGCCGTTCCCGCAGCTGCTCTATGCCGGTCCACACGTCCCGCAGCCGGGACTCCACCAGCCCGTCGGTGTACAGCAGCAGCGTGGCCCCGGCGGGCGCGTCCAGCTCCACCGCCTCGAAGTCCACCCCGCCCACGCCGATCGGCGCGCCCGGCGGCACCCGCAGCACCTCGGCCCGCCCGCCCAGATGCAGCAGCACGGGCGGCGGATGACCGGCGTTGGCGATGGTGATGCGGTGCGTCACCGGGTCGTAGACCGCGTACAGGCAGGTCGCCATGCGGTCGGTGCCCAGCCGCTGCGCCTGCTCGTCCAGGTGGTGCAGCACCTCCTGCGGCGGCAGGTCCAGCCCGGCCAGGGTCTGCGCGGTCGTGCGCAGCTGCCCCATGATCGCCGCCGAGGTCATCGAGTGCCCCATGACGTCCCCGACGACCAGCGCCACCCGGCTGCCGGGCAGCGGGATCGCGTCGTACCAGTCGCCGCCCACCCGGGCCGTCTCGGCGGCCGGCAGGTACCGGGAGGCGAGCCGCACACCGGTCGGCCGGGGCAGCGTCTCGGGCAGCATGGTGCGCTGCAACTCGTCGGCGATGTAGGCCTCCCGGCCGTACAGCACCGCCTTGTCGATGCCGAGCGCGCTGTGCGTGGCCAGCTGCGCGGCCACCAGCAGGTCGTCCGCCTCGAAGGCGAGCCGCTCCGGGCGGCGCAGGAACAGCGCCGCGCCGATCACCCGGCGCCGGCCGCGCAGCGGCGCGAGGATCGCGTGCTGCCCGGAGGGCACCAGCGCCTCGCCGTCCTCGCCGAGCAGCTCGGGCAGCGCGGCCCGGGCGGCGGGCGCGTCGGCGAACACCGGGCGCACCCCGCGCAGCACCTCGTTCAGCGCGCCGCCGGGCAGCACCTCGCACAGCTCGGTGGTCAGCGCCGACAGATCGGCCAGCGGGGAGGGATCCGGTTCCGGCTCGAAGGCCGGCGGCAGCAGCACACCGTCGGTGTCCCGCTCCTCCGGGATCCGGTCGGTGCGGCGCAGCCGCAGCATCACCGGACCGGTGGGCCGCTCGTCGCCGACCGGCAGCGGATCGCGCAGATAGACCAGGATCGCGTCCGAGAAGGTCGGTACCGTGGCCCGGCACAGGCCCATCACGATCTCGTCCAGGTCGAGGCCGCGGGCGATCCGCCGGGTGGCCGCGCCGACGAACCGGAGCCGGTCGCCGTCGCGCCGCATCGGCATCGGCCGCCCCGGCGGCAGTCCCCGCCCGGTACGGCGCTCCGCGGCGCCCGGTGTCCGGTCCTGCTCGGCACCGGGCTGCGGCGGAATCCCCTCCGCCGCGGGACGCGGGCGGTGCGCGCCGGGTTCGGCGGTGGCCGGCTGGGAGTGCTCTGGACCGTTGACTGCGGGCTCCTTCCCCTGGTCACCCGGGCCGCGGGACGTGGCCGTCCCGGGGCCGGAGGGCGTCCCGTCGGACCGGGCCTGGACCGGTAAGGCGGGCATGCCGAGCTGGGTCGGGGTACGCAAGAGCGCCCCGCGGGCCTCCGCGGGGTCGGCGCCCTGAGGGCGCTCGAAGGAGGTGGGCTGCTCCGTCACGCGTGTCGCATCCATCCGTCCGGGGCTGCGCGCCGGGCGCGCAGTTGGTCCCGCAGAAGTCCCGATACCCGCAATACGTGCCCCAGGAACGGAATTTCCGCGTGCTGAGCGGTTGTCGCCGTGCCACCGGCGGGGCCCGCGCGGCCGGTGATGGTGCCCTGGTACCCCTCGTTCACGTGCTGACGCCCCTCGGTGACGATCGGTCAGGCCCGGTGCTTGCTCCGGTAGTTGCTGCTGTTGTACGCCCTTGCGGAGGACGATCCTACGTTTCTTGCCCGGGGGCGCATCAAGGGTCTCATGAGGACACGTGCGCGGGGGTGCGGTCCCAGTCCTCGGGGAGTGACGGTACCGCCCAGGAGGGGTCCGGGCGCCAGTGCTGCCAGCCGTCGGAGAACGGCGCCCCCCACGCCTCGATCACCCCGATCGCCTCCCGCCCGGCCGCCCGGACCCGCTCGGCGGTCACCGCGTCCATCAGCCCGTCCCGCTGGGCCTGGGCGAACTCGTCCTCGTCGCGCCACTGCCAGCTGCGGTCCGGATCGACCGTGATGTCCAGGAAGTGGTCCTCGGAGTCCACCCCGCCCGCCCAACGGGCCAGCGGCTCCTCGAGGTTGACGTACCAGTTCTTGAACTGCCAGCCCGCCTCCCAGAACAGCCACACCGACCAGGGCCGGCCGGGCTGGGCCAGCTTCAGCACACCGGTGCCGAACCAGCGGCCCCGCTGCACCGCGCGGGGCTTGGTGTAGCGGGACTCCAGCGGCTCCTGGTGGACCGGGGTGCCGTCGGCCAGCACCGGCTTGACGCACTCGGTGCCGGGGGCCATCCAGACGGCGAGCAGCTCGGCGTCGTCGCGGACGACGGTGACGGGCCGTGCGATGTGGAAGTGCGCACCGGAGTTCTCCCGGTACCGCCACAGGATCGGTGTCCCCGGGGCCCAGTAGGTCACGGGTCCGGCTGCCATCTGTGTCATCGCTCCGTCGTCCGTCATGGACAGATATTAGGTGCCCCGGGACCGTGCCGCTGCGGTGCGGGTCACGGTCCCCGGCGGTGGCCGGAAACGTTCGCCGCCGGGGACGTGCCCGGTCACCGGGCCGTCACGGGCGGGTCATCCGCAGCACGTCCAGCGCCTCGTCCAGCTGCTGCGCCGTCAGATCGCCCCGCTCGACGTATCCGCCCTCCAGCACCACCTCACGGATCGTCTTCCGCTCGGCGAGCGACTTCTTGGCGACCTTCGCGGCCTCCTCGTACCCGATGTACTTGTTCAGCGGGGTGACGACGGACGGGGACGACTCGGCGTACTCCCGGGCGCGTTCACGGTCGGCGGTGATGCCGTCGACGGTCCGGTCGGCCAGCAGCCGCGAGACGTTGGCGAGCAGCCGGACCGACTCCAGCACGTTCTTGGCGATGACCGGCAGCATGACGTTGAGTTCGAAGTTGCCGGCGGCACCGGCGGTCGCGATGGTGGCGTCGTTGCCGATCACCTGCGCGGCGACCATCAGCACCGCCTCCGGTACGACCGGATTCACCTTGCCCGGCATGATGGACGACCCCGGCTGGAGATCGGGCAGCCGGATCTCCGCGAGCCCGGTCCGCGGCCCCGACGACATCCACCGCAGATCGTTGGCGATCTTCGTCAGGCCCACCGCGATGGTCCTGAGCTGTCCGCTGGTCTCCACGATCCCGTCCCGGGCGCCCTGCGCCTCGAAGTGGTCGCGGGCCTCGGTCAGCGGCAGCCCGGTGACCCGGGCGACCTCCTCGATCACGGCGCCCGAGAACCCGGGCGGCGTGTTGATCCCGGTCCCGACCGCGGTCCCGCCGAGCGGCAGTTCGGCGAGCCGGGGAAGGGACGCCCGCAGCCGCTCGACGCCGTACCGCACCTGGGCCGCGTACCCCCCGAACTCCTGCCCCAGGGTCACCGGGGTGGCGTCCATCAGGTGCGTCCGCCCGGACTTGACGACGTCGGCGAACTCGTCGGCCTTGCGGGACAGCGCGGCGGCGAGGTGGTCGAGGGCCGGGATCAGGTCGTGGGTCACGGCGGCGGTGGCCGCGATGTGGATGCTGGACGGGAAGACGTCGTTGGACGACTGCGAGGCGTTGACGTGGTCGTTGGGGTGCACGTCCCGGCCGAGCCGCTCGCTCGCCAGGGTGGCGATGACCTCGTTGGTGTTCATGTTGGACGAGGTCCCCGAGCCGGTCTGGAACACGTCCACCGGGAAGTGCTCGTCCCACCTGCCCTCGGCGACCTCCCGGGCCGCTTCCTGGATCGCCTCGGCGATGTCCTTGTCCACCACTCCCAACTCGGCGTTCACCTTGGCGGCGGCGCCCTTGATCCGGGCCAGCGCCTCGATGTGGGCGCGTTCCAGCCGCTGCCCCGAGACGGGGAAGTTCTCGACGGCACGCTGGGTCTGCGCCCGCCACTTCGCGTGCGCCGGAACCCTGACCTCGCCCATGGAGTCGTGCTCGATGCGGTAGTCGCTCATGCCGGGTACAGCGATCGGACGCACGCGTATGTTCCGGGCGCTGGGCCGGTTGGCTGCGGGCCGCGGTCCGCCACACTGGGCCGATGGATCATGTGACGATCGCCCGGGACCTGGTGCGGGACCGCTTCCCCGACGCGCGCGCCGCGTTCCTCGCCGGAAGCGTGCTGACCGAGCGCCGTACCCCCACCTCGGACCTGGACATCGTGGTGCTGCTGGCGGGGCCGCCCGCGCCCTTCCGGGAGAGCCTGGTGCACCGGGGATGGCCGGTGGAGCTGTTCGTCCAGACGGAGACCGACTGGCGGGCCTTCGCGGAGCGGGAGACGGCCGGGCGGAGCTCCCCGCTGCTGCACATGTGCGCGCACGGCATGCTGCTGGCCGACGCGGACGGCCTCGGCGCGGCCCTGCGCACCGAGGCCCGGGAACGCCTCGCCGCGGGCCCGCCGCCCGTCCCGCCCGCCGAGCTGGCCGACCGGCGGTACGCGCTGACCGACACCCTGGACGACCTCCGCGGCTGCACCGACCCGCTGGAGCGCACCTATCTGGTGGCCGACCTGCTCCGCCGCGCCTCCGAGCTGGTGCTGCTCGCGGGGGGCCACTGGCTGGGCGGCGGCAAGTGGCTCTCCCGCCGTCTGGCCATGGCCGACCCCGGCCTGCACGGCCGGCTGACGGCGGGCGCGGCGGCGGCGGTCGCCGGTACGGCGGAGGGGGCCGACGCTTTCGCGGCGGCGGTCCGGGAGGCTCTGGACCTGGCCGGCGGCCCCCTGTGGGCCGGCTACCGCCGGGGCTGACGGCGCCTCCGGCAACCGCCCGTCCCGCCGCCTCTCAGCCCGTCCGGCGTTTGAGGACGAGGCCCTTTCGGGGCCGATCGGGGGTCCAGGGGGGCGGGCCCCCAGGGTGCGGGGGCGACTGGGCGGCCGCCCCAGGGGATGGGTACGGGTGGGGCGGGGGGGGCGCTTAACATACCCCCCCCCCCCCGGCCCGCCGGCGGGCCGGGGGGGGGGGGGGGGGGCCCCGCCCCGCGGGGGGGGGGTGGGGGGGCGCGGCCCCCCCCTGGGGAGGGGACGGGTAGGGGCGGCGGGGGCGAGATCCGTCCCCCGCCGCGCCCGACGTACTACGCCAGCCCGGGCCCGCGAACCGGAATCGACGTGAACGTCGGCTGGGGGGCGGGATCCTGGAAGAAGTCGTTGCCCTTGTCGTCCACCACGATGAACGCCGGGAAGTCCTCGACCTCGATCTTCCAGACGGCCTCCATGCCCAGCTCCTCGTACTCCAGGACCTCCACCTTCTTGATGCAGTCCTGGGCGAGACGGGCGGCGGGGCCGCCGATGGAGCCGAGGTAGAAGCCGCCGTGCGCGGCACACGCGTCGGTGACCTGCTTGGACCGGTTGCCCTTCGCGAGCATCACCTTGGAGCCGCCCGCCGCCTGGAACTGCTCCACGTAGGAGTCCATCCGGCCGGCCGTCGTCGGGCCGAAGGAACCGGAGGCGTACCCGTCGGGCGTCTTCGCCGGGCCCGCGTAGTACACCGGGTGGTCCTTCAGGTACTGCGGCATCTCCTCGCCCGCGTCCAGCCGCTCCTTGATCTTGGCGTGCGCGATGTCACGGGCCACGACCAGCGGGCCGGTCAGCGAGAGACGGGTCTTGACCGGGTACTTGGTCAGCTCCGCGAGGATCGTGTCCATCGGCTGGTTGAGGTCGATCTTGACGACGTCCGAGGACTCGTCGAGGTGCTCGTCCGTGGTCTCCGGCAGGAACCGCGCCGGGTCGGTCTCCAGCTGCTCCAGGAAGACGCCCTCGGCGGTGATCTTCGCGACCGCCTGGCGGTCGGCCGAGCAGGAGACGGCGATGGCGACCGGGCAGGACGCGCCGTGCCGCGGCAGCCGGATCACCCGCACGTCGTGGCAGAAGTACTTGCCGCCGAACTGCGCGCCGATGCCGATCTTCTGGGTCAGCTCGAAGACCTTCTCCTCCAGGTCCTTGTCACGGAAGCCGTGGCCCAGCTCCGAGCCCTCCGCCGGGATCTCGTCCAGGTAGTGCGCGGAGGCGTACTTCGCGGTCTTCAGCGCGTACTCCGCGCTGGTGCCGCCGACGACGATCGCCAGGTGGTACGGCGGGCAGGCGGCCGTACCGAGCGAACGGATCTTCTCCTCCAGGAACTTCATCATGGAGGCCTCGTTCAGGACGGCCTTCGTCTCCTGGTAGAGGAAGGACTTGTTGGCGGAGCCGCCGCCCTTCGCCATGAACAGGAACTTGTAGGCGCCGCCGTCCGTGGCGTACAGCTCGATCTGGGCCGGCAGGTTGGAGCCGGTGTTCTTCTCCTCCCACATGGTGAGCGGAGCCATCTGCGAGTAGCGCAGGTTGAGCTTGGTGTAGGCGTCGTAGATGCCGTGGGAGAGGTGCTTCTCGTCCTCGCCGGACGTGAGCACGTTCTGGCCGCGCTTGCCCATCACGATCGCCGTGCCGGTGTCCTGGCACATGGGCAGCACGCCGGCCGCCGCGATGTTCGCGTTCTTCAGCAGGTCCAGCGCGACGAACTTGTCGTTGCCGGACGCCTCCGGGTCGTCGATGATCCGGCGCAGCTGGGCGAGGTGGGCGGGGCGCAGATAGTGCTGGATGTCGTGGATGGCCTCGGCGGCCAGCGTGCGCAGCGCCTCCGGCTCCACCTTGAGGAACGTCCGCCCGTCCGGGCCCTCGACGGTGGAGACGCCCTCCGACGTCACCAGCCGGTACGGGGTGGTGTCCTCTCCCTGGGGGAGCAGGTCGGTGTACGCGAACTCAGGCATCTCAGCCCATTCCTCACTCTGACGGACGGCCGCCCGCCGACGCTGGCGGGCCTCACCAGCCTAGAACCTGCCGCCGACACGAAAGCTGTGAGGTAAGGCTCAGTTCGACACGCCGGGGTTTTCCACAGCCCCTAGTCGCGATCTATCGCGTTTCGGTACGCTGCTGCCGTGGACCTTCAGAAGCCCGCCCGAACCCCCGACGCGACCGACACGGCCGACACGGTCGCCGCCGCCCCGAGTGCCCCGGGTGCCCCGGGCCCCGGCGGGCTGCGCGCCTCGGACGCCGACCGTGACCGGGTCGCCGACATCCTCCGCGAGGCCCTCGCCGAGGGCCGGCTGACCGCCGACGAGCACGCCGAGCGCGTGGACGGCGTGCTGCGCGCCAAGACCGTGGGCGAACTGGAGGTCTTCCTCCAGGACCTGCCCGGCGCCCACCAGCGGCCGGCCGCCTCCGCCTACACCGCGGCCGCGCCCCGGCCCGCCCCGGACGCGCTGCCCGCCGAGGCCGACGCCAGCGTGGTCGCGGTCTTCAGCAGCGCCGTCCGCCGCGGCCGCTGGCGCGCCGGGCGCCGGCTGCACGCGTACTCGGTCTTCGGCAGCGTCGAGATCGACCTCAGCGAGGCGATCTTCGAGTACCAGCAGGTCGTCATCAAGGCCGTGTCGGTCTTCGGCGACGTCCAGATCCGGGTGCCGGAGAACGTGTCGCTGCGCGGCACCGGCGGCGGCGTCCTCGGCAACTTCGAGGTGGACACGCTGGACTCGGTCGACGCGAACGCGCCGGTCGTCTACGTCGACGGCTGGGCCGTACTCGGCAATGTGGAGGCGCGGGCCAAGCGCGGCAGACGAGTGGCGGACATCCTGGAGCGGGTGCAGGGCAAGGTCGACCGGAAGCTGGAGCGCGTCCAGGACAAGGTCGACCGGAAGCTGCGCAAGCACCTGGGGCGTTGACGGCCGCGCATCGCCCGCCGGGCGGACGGCCGGACCGCCGGGGGCGCTGCGCCGGTGGCGCCGTGCCGGGGGGCGCGAACGAGCCGCCGTGCGCCTGCGCTTGGGAACGCTGTGCATAGGCCCGCGCACAGCGGGTAGGCCTTGCTGCATCGTGTCTCGCCCGCGAAGCCGTCGTCAGGAGTAGACCGTGCTGCAACCGCCGCATTCGTCCCTGCATGTAGCTGCCGTTCCGGCCCAGCGGATGCCGGCACAGGACAGGGATCGAGGCAGGGACCGGGACCAGGACGCCCCGTGGCACACCGAGGCGGTGTGCCGGCGCGACGAGGCGGGTCTGTTCTTCGCCCCGTCGAAGGAGCCGACCGCGGCCCGGCTGTCCCGTGAGGAAGCGGCCAAACGCGTCTGCGCCCGCTGCCCGGTCATGGTCGAGTGCCGCGAACACGCCCTCCTCCAGCCCGAGCCCTACGGCGTCTGGGGCGGCCTGACGGCGGCGGAGCGCCGCGTGGTGCTGGCGAGGCGCCGCCGGCGGGACCTGGAGCTGAAGAAGGCGGCGCGGGCGACCACCAACCGCATAGCGGGATGAGCCCGGCCGCGTAGCCGCAGGCAGAGCCGCCGCCCGGCCGGACGAGATCAGCGCCCCCTCCGCACAGGGGGCGCCGCACGTCCCGGCAGGTGCTACTTGGCCCGGTCGAAGTCGATCGCGCTGTAGGCCCGCAGCTTCCGCAGCCGGTGCTCGGAGTCGATCCTGCGCACCGTCCCCGACTTCGACCGCATCACGATCGACTCGGTCAGCGCGGTCTCCGACCGGTACCGCACACCCCGCAGCAGCTCACCGTCGGTGATGCCGGTCGCGACGAAGAAGACGTTCTCGCCGGACACCAGGTCGTCGGTGGTCAGCACCCGGTCCAGGTCGTGCCCGGCGTCGATGGCCCGCTGCCGCTCCTCGTCGTCCTTGGGCCACAGCTTGCCCTGGATGGTGCCGCCGAGGCACTTCACGGCGCAGGCCGAGATGATTCCCTCGGGGGTACCGCCGATGCCGAGCAGCAGATCGACGCCGGTGCCCTCGCGCAGCGCGTAGATGGAGCCGGCGACATCGCCGTCGGAGATCAGCTTGATCCGCGCGCCGGCCTCCCGGACCTCGCGGATCAGACCCTCGTGCCGCGGCCGGTCGAGGATGACGACGGTGACGTCCTCCGGCGCGGACCGCTTGGCCTTGGCGATGCGCTTGATGTTCACGGCCACGGGCGCGTCGATGTCGACGAACTCGGCGGCCTCGGGGCCGGTGACCAGCTTGTCCATGTAGAACACGGCGGACGGGTCGAACATCGCGCCGCGCTCGGCGGCGGCCAGCACGGCGATCGCGTTCGGCATGCCCTTGGCGGTCAGCGTGGTGCCGTCGATCGGGTCCACGGCGATGTCGACCTCGGGGCCGGTGCCGTCGCCCACGTGCTCCCCGTTGAAGAGCATCGGGGCCTCGTCCTTCTCGCCCTCACCGATGACGACGACGCCGTTCATCGAGACGGTGGAGACGAGGGTCCGCATGGCACGCACCGCGGCACCGTCGGCGCCGTTCTTGTCACCGCGCCCCACCCAGCGGCCCGCGGCCATCGCCGCGGCCTCGGTCACCCGGACCAGTTCCAGGGCGAGGTTGCGGTCGGGAGCCTCGGAGGGAACGTCAAGCTCGGACGGCAGATGATGATTTTCGGTCATCGGAGCGCACCTTTCTGATACGACGACGGCCGGATGAGGGTAGTGCCCCTGACTCTATCGTTAGGCAGACAAAATGAGCAGGGGACCCCACGGATGAGCGCTTGGGGCACCTGCGACGATAGAGGGCGTGGCAGGTTCGAAAGGCAAGCAGAAGACGGCCCGGGACATGGTTCTCTCCCTGGCCCTGATCGCCGTCGTGGCGGCCGGCATCTGGTTCGTCGGTGTCCCGCACGACGATCACGCTCCGGAACTCAAGCGGGTCGACTACCGGGTCGAGCTGCTCACGGCCCGCCGGGCCGCGGGCTACCCGGTCGCGGCACCCGAGGGCCTGCCGAGTACCTGGAAGGCGACCTCCGTAAGCTTCCAGGAGGACAGCGGCGACCGCTGGCACCTGGGCTTCCAGACCCCGGACGGGCAGTACGTCCAGGTCGAGCAGTCCACGCAGAAGCGCGCCGGGTTCATCGACGACGCCAGCCAGGGCGCCTCGGCGACCCAGCGGACCGAGGAGATCGCCGGCCGCACCTGGACCCGCTACACCGGCGGCCGCTACGACGCGCTCGTCCTGGAGAAGACGCCCGGCTCCACCACGGTGGTGGCCGGCACCGCGTCCTTCACCGAGCTGACGAAGATGGCGGCGGCGCTGAAGACCGGGTGACCCGCCCGCCGGCGCACGCGAACACACGAGAACCGGCGCACGCGCACACACGAGAAGAGGCCCCCGGCGATGCTGGGGGCCTCTTCTCGTGTGCCGTGTTCTCGTGTGCCGTGGTGGCTCAGACGGTCGTGACGACGTCCTCGTAGGCCAGGCGCGGCGAGCGCGGGTACCAGGCGTCGGGGCCCGGCTTGCCGATGTTGACGACCATCAGCGGGGTGTGGTCCTCGTCCAGGAACTCCTTGCGGACGCCCTCGAAGTCGAACCCGGTCATCGGGCCGGCGGCCAGACCCGCGGCGCGCACGCCGACGATGAAGTAGGCGGCCTGGAGCGCGGCGTTGAGCGCGGCGGCGCTCTCCCGGGCCGGGCGCTCGGCGAAGAAGAGGTCCTTGGCCTGCGGGAAGGCCGGGAAGAGGGTCGGCAGCTCCTCGTGGAACTCGTTGTCCGCGGAGAGGATCGCGACCAGCGGGGCGGCAGCGGTCTTCGGCTGGTTGCCCTCGGCCATGTGCTTCACCAGGCGCTCACGGGCCTCGGGGGAGCGGACCAGGGTGATGCGCAGCGGGGTCTGGTTGAAGGCGGTGGGGCCGTACTTGACCAGGTCGTAGATCGCCTGGACCTGCTCCTCGGTCACCGGCTCGTCGGTGAAGGTGTTCGCGGTGCGGGCCTCGCGGAACAGCAGGTCCTGGGCGGCGGGGTCAAGAACGAGAGACATGCGTGCCTTCCTCGGATGCGCGTCCGGTCCGGGGTGCGGACCGGCTGACGGGTACGACCCTACGGCAATGAGGTTTAACCTTCAACCAACCTCTGGCCAGGGTGACCCGCCTCACGCGGACCGAGTCCCGCCGGCGCCCTACTCGCTCTCCTCCTCCTCGGCCAGTGCCGCGTCCAGCCGGGCCCGCGCGCCCTCCAGCCAGCGCCGGCACACCTTGGCCAGCTCCTCGCCGCGCTCCCACAGAGCGAGGGACTCCTCCAGCGTCGTACCGCCCGCCTCCAGCCGCCGTACCACCTCGATCAGCTCGTCCCGCGCCCGCTCGTACGACAGCGCCTCGTCCACCTTGCTCGTCATTCGCCCACCTTCACTGTGAATTCACCGTCGGCGACGCGGGCCCGCAGCGCCTCGCCGCCCGTCACCTCGGCCGGATCGCGCACCACATGCCCGTCGGCCTTCTGCAGCACCGCGTAGCCGCGCCGGAGCGTGGCCGCGGGGGAGAGCGCCACCACACGCGCGTGCGTGTGCGACAGCTCCGAGTCCGCCCGGTCGAGGAGATGACCGAGGGTGCGCCGGCCGCGCTCCGCCAGGGCGGCCACCTGATCGGCGCGCTCGTCCAGCATCCGGTGCGGATCCTCCATGCACGGCCGGCCCAGCGCATGCGCCAGCCCCCGCTCCTCCCGCTCCACGAACGCGCGCGCACAGCGCCGGGCGCGGTCCCGGAGCATCAGCACCCGCTCGAGCTCCTCACCGACGTCCGGTACGACCTTCTTGGCCGCGTCCGTCGGCGTCGAGGCCCGCAGATCGGCGACGTGATCGAGCAGCGGGCTGTCCGGTTCGTGCCCGATCGCCGACACCACGGGCGTACGGCACTCCGCCACCGCCCGGACGAGCTGCTCGTCGGAGAACGGCAGCAGGTCCTCCACGCTGCCGCCGCCCCGCGCGACGATGATGACGTCCACGTCCTCCAGCGCGTCCAGCTCCTTCACCGCCTGCACGACCTGCGGCACCGCGTGCACGCCCTGCACGGCGACGTTGCGCACCTCGAAGCGGACCGCGGGCCAGCGGTGCCGGGCGTTCTCCAGCACGTCCCGCTCCGCGGCGGAGGCGCGTCCGCAGACCAGCCCGATCAGCTGCGGCAGGAACGGCAGCGGCTTCTTCCGCTCCGGTGCGAACAGCCCCTCGGTCGCGAGCGCCTTCTTCAGCTGCTCCAGCCGGGCCAGCAGCTCGCCGACGCCGACCGGCCTTATCTCGGCGGCCCGCAGCGACAGCTGCCCCCGTGGCGCGTACCACTCGGGCTTCGCCAGTACGACGACCCGGGCGCCCTCCCCGACGACGTCCGCGACCGCGTCGAACACCTGCCGGTAGCAGGTCACGCTCACGGAGATGTCGTGCGACGGGTCGCGCAGCGTCAGGAAGACGACCCCGGCACCGGGCCGCCGCGACAACTGTGTGATCTGCCCCTCGACCCAGACGGCGCCGAGCCGGTCGATCCAGCCCCCGATCATCCGGGAGACCTCCCCGACGGGAAGCGGGGCTTCGGGGGACGTGTTCACAGCCATGCGCCGAGCGTAACGGTCCCCTGTGACACCGGGTCCCTCCCGCCGTGGGGCTCGCGGTCGTCCGAGGAGTGCGGCTCCGTCGTGGCCGTTCGCGCAGTTCCCCGCGCCCCTAAGGGGCGCAGCCCCGCGCCGTCGGCCTCTCTGGCACCGGGTCCCTCCCGCCGTGGGGCTCGCGGTCGTCCGAGGAGTGCGGCTGCGTCGTGGCCGTTCGCGCAGTTCCCCGCGCCCCTAAGGGGCGCCGCTCCCGCGCCGCTGCGCCACCAGCACCCCCAGCCCGCACACCAGCCACACCGCCCCCACCACCTGCGCCGCCCTGCTCGCCTCCGCGATCACCGCCACCGTGACCCCCGCGCCCACCACCGGCACCACCCCATGCCGCCACCAGCTCCACCCCGCCCGGCGCCGCCCGAAATACCCCACCACGCTCGCGTGCAGCAGCGTGAACGCGGTCAGCGCCCCGATGTCGACCACCGACACCAGCTTGTCCAGCCCGTCCCCGCGCCCCGCCGCCCACACCGCCGCAACCATGGTGATCACCGCCGAGACCAGCAACGCGACCCGCGGAACCCCCGCATCCGTGCGCGCCAGCGCCCGCGGCAGCCGCCGGTCCCGGCCCATCGCGAACAGCAGCCGGCCGGCCGCCGCCTGCCCCGCCAGCGCGGCGAACGCCGCC
Source organism: Streptomyces sp. NPDC127190 (assembly GCF_042672505.1). Taxonomy (NCBI): domain Bacteria; kingdom Bacillati; phylum Actinomycetota; class Actinomycetes; order Kitasatosporales; family Streptomycetaceae; genus Streptomyces; species Streptomyces sp. NPDC127190. The sequence goes on along the minus strand of NZ_JBHXVE010000001.1, from coordinate 723,996 downwards.
CCGACCGCCTTGCTCGCGGCCACCAGATCATGCAGCCAGCCACCGACCGACGCGTCCACGGCGTCGTAGAAGGCCGGCCCCTGCCGTACCGGCTCGGCCGCCAGCCGCGCGGACGTCGTCGGCTCCAGCAGCGCCACCAGATAGGTCTGCGCCACGAACAGCACCCCGGCCAGCGCCAGACAGCACAGCAGCGCCCGAGCCACCTTCGCCGAGCCCCCGCCGACCTCCTCCGCGAAGGTCGCGATCGCGTCGAAGCCCAGATACGACAGCACCGCCACCGACACCGCCCCGAGCACCGCCGACAGCGCGAACGCGCCCTGGCTGCCGTCCCCGGACAGCGGCGACCACAGCCCCCGCTGCGCCCCGTCCCGCGCCAGCACCACGACCGCCGACACCACGAACACCAGCAGGACCACGACCTCCAGGACCAGCACGAGGAACCCGACCAGCGCGGCGGCCCGCACCCCCCACAGGTTCAGCAGCGTCGTGACCACCACGGCCAGCGCGGTCCACGCCCACCGGGACACCCCGGGGACCAGCGCGTGCAGGGCGATCCCGGAGAAGAGATAGGCCACCGCCGGGATCAGCACGTAGTCCAGCATCGCCATCCACCCCGCGATGAACCCCGCGCCCGGGCCGAGCCCCGCGCGCGCGTAGGCGAACACCGACCCGGCCTGCGGCACCACCCGCACCATCTGCGCATAACTGAACGCGGTGAACGCCATGGCGACCGTGGCCACCAGGTACACCAGCGCCACCGCGCCGTGCGACCTGGCGTCCAGCGTGCCGAACACGCCGACCGGCGCCATGGGCGCGATGAACAGCAGCCCGTAGACCACCAGGTCGCGGAAGCCGAGGCTGCGCCGCAGCCGGTGGTGTTCGTCGGCGGGGGACGGCGTCGGCGTCGTATGCGTGCCGGCGAACATGCGCACCTCCCGGTCGGCGTACCCCTCCTAGTCTTTCCGCCGGTACCCCGCGACGCGATCTCTGTGCGGCCGATCGCGGGCGGCCCTTACGATGGGGCGCATGACCGCTTCCTCTGGCCGCCGTGTCCTGCTCGCCGCCCCCCGGGGCTACTGCGCCGGTGTGGACCGCGCCGTGATCGCCGTCGAGAAGGCCCTGGAGCAGTACGGGGCCCCGATCTACGTCCGGCACGAGATCGTCCACAACAAGTACGTCGTGCAGACCCTGGAGAAGAAGGGCGCGATCTTCGTCGAGCGCACGGAGGAGGTGCCGCCCGGCAACATCGTCATGTTCTCCGCCCACGGTGTCGCGCCGGCCGTGCACGAGGAGGCCAGGCAGGGCCGTCTCGCCACCATCGACGCCACCTGCCCGCTGGTCACCAAGGTCCACAAGGAAGCCGTCCGGTACGCCAACGAGGACTACGACATCCTGCTGATCGGCCACGAGGGCCACGAGGAGGTCATCGGCACCTCCGGCGAGGCCCCCGACCACATCCAGCTGGTGGACGGCCCCGAGGACGTCGCCAAGGTCGAGGTCCGCGACCCGTCGAAGGTCGTCTGGCTCTCGCAGACCACCCTCTCCGTGGACGAGACCATGGAGACCGTCGACGCCCTGAAGACCAAGTTCCCCGGGCTGGTCTCGCCGCCCAGCGACGACATCTGCTACGCCACCCAGAACCGTCAGCTCGCCGTGAAGCAGATGGGCTCCGAGGCCGAGCTGGTCATCGTGGTCGGCTCGCGCAACTCCTCCAACTCCAAGCGCCTGGTCGAGGTCGCCAAGCTGGCCGGCGCCCGCGAGGCCTACCTGGTGGACTTCGCCAGCGAGATCGAGGAGGCCTGGCTGGAGGGCGTGACGACCGTCGGTGTCACCTCCGGCGCCTCCGTCCCGGACGTCCTGGTCGAGGAGGTCCTCCAGTGGCTCGCCGAGCGCGGCTACGGCGATGTGGAGATCGTCAAGGCGGCCGAGGAGTCCATCACCTTCTCGCTGCCCAAGGAGCTCCGCCGCGACCTGCGCGAGGAGGCCGCCGCCCTGGTGGCCGCGCGCGGCGGAAGCGGTACCTCCGAGGCCTGAGCCGACGCTCGCGGACCGATCGGGGCGTGACTGTCAGTCGTCCGTCGTAACGTAGGGCCATGCAGATCTTCGGCGTGGACATCGGCGGATCCGGGATCAAGGGCGCCCCTGTGGACCTGGACAAGGGCGAGCTGGCCCAGGAGCGCTGCAAGGTGCTCACCCCGCACCCGGCGACGCCCGACGGCGTGGCCGACGGGGTCAAGCAGGTGATCGACCACTTCGGCTGGACCGGCCCGGTCGGGCTGACCTTCCCCGGAGTGGTCACCGGCGGGTCCACGGTGCGTACGGCGGCGAACGTCGACAAGGGCTGGATCGACACGGACGCGCGCGCGTTGTTCGGCTCCCGGCTGGGCGGCCTGCCGGTGACCGTGGTCAACGACGCGGACGCGGCGGGCGTCGCCGAGATGCAGTTCGGCGCCGGCCGGGGCAGAGGGGGCACGGTCGTCCTGCTCACCTTCGGCACCGGCATCGGCAGCGCCGTCTTCGTGGACGGCGTCCTGCTTCCCAACACCGAGCTGGGCCACCTGGAGCTGCACGGCCACGACGCCGAGAAGCGGGCCTCCAGCAAGGCCAAGGAGGACCACGACCTCAGCTGGGAGCAGTGGGCGCGCCGGGTCCAGAAGTACCTGGCCCATGTCGAGATGCTGTTCTCGCCGGAGCTGTTCGTCATCGGCGGCGGAGTGAGCCGCAAGGCGGCCAAGTTCCTGCACTACATCGAGGGCGTCAAGGCCGAGATCGTGCCCGCCCAGCTCCAGAACGACGCGGGGATCGTGGGAGCGGCGATGAGAGCCGCCCAGGAGTGCTGAGCCGGGAGCCGTGAGCCGGACCGGCGGTTCAGCCGGTCCGGCGCTGCCGTTGCCGCTGCCGCACCCAGCCCACCCGTCGTACGAGCACGATCACCCCTGCGACCAGCGTCCCCCCGTACAGCCAGCCCGCCTGGGTGGCCAGGCCGGTGACCAGCCCCATCAGCCGGCCGAGCAGCCCCCCGCCGCCGTCGGCGACGGTCAGCAGCCCGGCGGCGAAGCCGATCGGCACCACGACGGGCGCGGTCAGTACGTCCCCGGCGCGCACCCACAGCGCGGTCAGCACGCACACCGGCAGGAACAGCACGCCGTACACCGCCGGCACGCCGTCGAACAGCAGCTGGTCCAGGCAGCCGAGCAGGACCATCGCGGCCAGGCAGAACAGCCCGGTGCCGAGCCCGGTGAGCCGGGGGTTCGGCAGCCGCCGCACCGGCGGCGCCGGGCGCGCCACCCTCACCCGTCGTATGTCCCGGTCCGCGTCCGGTCCCGGCCTGCGCTCACCGGCCGCCCCGCGCCGGCCCTGCGGCGGCAGCGGGGTGGGCGGCGTGCCGCGTCGCCGTCCGCCGTTCGGGGGTCGCGTCCTGTGTTGCTCCACTGGACCAACTTAGGTCGGCTTATGTGCCGAATCGCCCATCAGACACGCCGGTGGGCAGGGCTTGGCCGGGCGTTCGACGCTCTCGGGAGGCACCCGCCGGGGACGCCGTAGACTGGGGGATCGGCGAGTGCCCTCCTCGGCCCTGGCACCCCCCGCAGCTCTTGGCCCTCTCATCCACGGGAAGTCGCAACGTGTCGCTCACGATCGGAATCGTCGGCCTGCCCAATGTCGGCAAGTCGACCCTGTTCAACGCCCTGACCAAGAACGACGTGCTGGCGGCCAACTACCCGTTCGCCACGATCGAGCCCAACGTCGGCGTGGTCGGTGTCCCCGACGCCCGCCTGGCCAAGCTGGCGTCGATCTTCTCCTCGGAGCGCATCCTCCCGGCCACCGTCGACTTCGTCGACATCGCGGGCATCGTGCGCGGCGCCTCCGAGGGCGAGGGCCTGGGCAACAAGTTCCTCGCGAACATCCGTGAGTCCGACGCGATCTGCCAGGTCATCCGCGCCTTCAAGGACGAGAACGTCGTCCACGTCGACGGCAAGGTCTCGCCGAAGGACGACATCGAGACGATCAACACCGAGCTGATCCTCGCCGACCTCCAGACCATCGAGAAGGTCCTTCCGCGCCTCCAGAAGGAGTCGCGGATCAAGAAGGACGTGGCCCCCAAGGTCAAGGCGGTCGAGGAGGCGAAGGAGATCCTGGAGAAGGGCGACACGCTCTTCGCGCACGGCGTGGTCCAGGGTTCGGAGCGCGCCGAGCTCCTCCACGACCTGCACCTGCTCACCACGAAGCCCTTCCTCTACGTCTTCAACGTGGACGAGGACGAACTGACCGACGAGGACTTCAAGAACGAGCAGCGCGCCCTGGTCGCCCCCGCCGAGGCGATCTTCCTCAACGCCAAGCTCGAGGCCGACCTCGCCGAGCTGGACGAGGAGGAGGCCCTGGAGCTCCTCCAGTCGGTCGGCCAGAACGAGCCCGGCCTCGCCACCCTGGCCCGCGTCGGCTTCAACACCCTCGGCCTCCAGACCTACCTCACGGCCGGCCCCAAGGAATCCCGCGCCTGGACCATCAAGAAGGGCGCCACGGCCCCCGAGGCGGCCGGTGTGATCCACACCGACTTCCAGAAGGGCTTCATCAAGGCCGAGGTCATCTCCTTCGACGACCTGGTCGCCACCGGCTCCGTCGCCGAAGCCCGCGCCAAGGGCAAGGCCCGCATGGAGGGCAAGGACTACGTCATGCAGGACGGGGACGTGGTGGAGTTCCGCTTCAACGTGTGAGCGGTCCGTTTCCACGGAAGAGGCCGGGCTCGACGGAGCCCGGCCTCTTTCCTGTTGCTAATCGGCCCGCGGCGGGACGAGCTTGTCGAGATCCATGTTGATCTCGAAGGGAACGGGGCGCTTCAAGGTGCCCCGGAAGATACCGGCGGGAGCGTAGGCACCGGTGGGTTCATCGAGCTCGTAGGCATGGACGACAGGGGCGCCGTCTTCTTCCTCGACACACCAGTAGTGCGGGATCTTCGCTTGCGCGTATTTGTGCAGTTTCACTCTGCGGTCACGATGCGCGGACTCGGGAGAGACGACCTCGACGACGAGCTGCACCTCTTCCGGTGCGTAGCAGGTGCGGTCGGGGTCGTAGGGGATGGTCGCCACGAGGAGGTCGGGTTCCGGGCGGTTGCGAGCGTCGAGACGAATGGTCATCTCTCGTTCGACCTCGAAACCAGCGGGTGCGATGGCCATGAGCGTGGTGGTGAAGGCGGTGACGAGGCGGCCGTGCCAGGACCGCTGGGGCGACATCATGAAGACAAGCGCTCCGTCGATCAGCTCGGTGTGGCGGGGTGCCTCGGGGAGGCGGTCCAGGTCCTCCGCGAACCAGCCTTCCTCGCGCGGCGGGCGCATCCAGTCGGGCAGTGCGGTCATGGCTCAACGGTAGCGATTCGGCGGGGCCCCGGCCACGAGGTCGTCAAGGGCCCGTGATCAGGACACCGCCACCGGATAAGGCGCCGGGTCCGTCACCCAGCCCGCGATCAGGACCAGGCGGGTCTCGCGGTCCACCGCGAGGAAGCCGAAGGGGCGGTCGAAGGAGGCGCGGACCACCGTGGTCTCGTAGGGGTACTGGGGCAGGCCGCCCGCGGCCACCGGCATCATCGCCGTCACCGCCGCCGCCCGGAAGCCGAGCGCGCCGAACTGGGCGACGGCCGACTGCCTGGCCTCGCCGACGGCCAGCGGGGTGTCGCTGATGCCGGGGAAGTGGCCGTACCGGTCGTCCAGGGCCGAGGTGAGGCCGAACAGGGCCGCCGTCGCGGTCAGATCGTGGTCGGCGCGCACCTCGAAGCCGACCGTCCGCACATCGAGCGAGCGGGGCTCCGGCGCCATGGCCGGCTGCTGCTCCACATGCAGCCCGGGGCCGACGTGGCCGTGTGGGAGGGCGCCGCCCGCCGTGACCGGGAGCGCGCGTTCCACGACGGCGACGCCCGCCGCCAGCACCTGACCGGGCGTCATGCGTTCCTCGCCGAGCGCGAGATGGACGTCGATGCCGTTGTCGCCGGGCACGGTCAGCGTGGTGACGAAGCCGTCCGGGGTGCCGGTGACGCCCACCCGGTCCGGCCGTACGCTCCTGCGGTGCAGTCCGCGCAGGGTACGGCCCTGCCAGGGGCCGGTGTCCGGGCGGTGCGGCAGTTCCTGGAAGGGCTGGCGCCAGGCGGTGCGCAGGGCCAGGGCGCTGGCCAGCACCATGCGGGCCTCCCGGGTCAGGGTGACCGGCATGCGCTCGACCAGCCCGCCGGTGCGCTCGGCCGCCCAGGCGTCCAGCCGTTCCTGCGCGGTGACGAGGTCGTCCCCGAACACCCCGTGGGTGCCGGCCGGCAGCCCGGCCCGCCACTCCTCGCGCACCGCCAGCTGCGCGTGGGTCCACAGCCCCAGCGCGGTGTCCAGGCCGGACACCGACTGGAGCGCGGCGAGCAACTCCCGTGCCGCGGCGGCCGCCTGATCGGCCGGCACGCCCAGCGCGGCGGACAGTTCCGCCCGGGCCGGGCCGCCCGCGCCGTCGGCCAGATGGGCCAGCAGCGGCCAGACGCCCGGTGCCGAGAACACCGTGTTCTCGTGCAGGGCTTGCGCCCAGCGGGCGGTCAACCCGTTGACCCGGCCGACCGTCTCGGCGCTCACCTTGCTCACTCGTCGTCCTCCAACAGGTATTTCGGGATACGGCAGGAGCATACGGAGGTGTGAGCGACCCCCGGTACGGGGGAGAAAGTGGCTGGGTAAAGCCCGTGTGGACGTCATGTCATCACTTCGAGTGATTCTCTGGCCTTCACTTGCACGGCACAACCCACGGTTGCCAGGCTGTTGCTGTCTGTACAACCTGATGGGAGCGGCCAGTGACTTTCGGTGAGCAGCCGGCGTACCTGCGTGTCGCGGGTGATCTCCGCAAGAAGATCGTCGAGGGTTCGCTGCCGCCGCACACCCGTCTCCCCTCCCAGGCCCGCATCCGCGAGGAGTACGGCGTCTCGGACACGGTCGCGCTGGAGGCGCGCAAGGTGCTGATGGCCGAGGGGCTGGTCGAGGGCCGTTCCGGATCGGGGACGTATGTGCGCGAGCGGCCCGTGCCCCGGCGGGTGGCCCGGTCCGGATACCGCCCGGCCGGCGGCGCCACCCCCTTCCGCCAGGAGCAGGCCGAGCCCTCGGTGCGCGGCACCTGGGAGTCCAGCAGCGAGCAGACCGCGGCCGGCGCCGCGATCGCCGAGCGGCTCGGGCTCCAGACCGGCGACCGCGTCATGCGCACCAAGTACCTGTTCCGGGAGGCCGGCGAGCCGATGATGCTCTCCACCTCCTGGGAGCCCCTCGCCGTCACCGGCCGGACCCCGGTGATGCTGCCCGAGGAGGGACCGCTCGGCGGCATGGGCGTGGTGGAGCGCATGCGTGCCATCGACGTCATCGTGGACAACGTCACCGAGGAGGTCGGCGCCCGCCCCGGTCTCGCCGAGGAGCTGCACCTGCTCGGCGGGGTCCCCGGTCATGTGGTGCTGGTCGTCCAGCGCACCTATTACGCCTCCGGCCGCCCCGTGGAGACCGCCGACGTGGTGATCCCGGCGGACCGGTACCGGGTGGCCTACCACCTGCCCGTGAAGTAGGCCCGCCCCGCACTCCGTTCCCGTTCCGCGCGCCCTCGCATGAGGTCTCCGGACGCGACGGAGACCTCCGACGCGCACCCCTGGCGCACACCCCTGACGCCCCTCCGCTGCCTCGCACCCGGTCGAGCGGCCCGCGCCGAGCCCCGGCTGGCCGCTGCAATCCGGCCGTTTTCCCAGGTGGCCCCGGTTCCCCCGGGCATGCCTCGCGACCCGGCCAGCGGTGTTCACGACGGCGCGTTCAGTCCCGTGCGCCCCCGGGGTTCTGGCTGGTTGCGTACCTCTTTGTGAAAACCCGTATTCGCTCCGTAAAGGTTGGGCGTACGCTCGGGCATATGCGGATTGCGGTTTCCTTAGACGCGGCTCGGCGGGGGCCCGGGACAGGACGCAAGGGCGATGCGAGAAAGGGCGGGGGCGGTGGGGGCGATGAGTGAGGGCACGGTCTCCCTGCCCTGGATCGTGATACGGCAGGACGACAACGGCAACCGCTACCGCGTCGGCCGCTATGCGACCCGCGCGGAGGCCCAGCGGATCGCCGACAGCCTCGATGACCGGGGACACAAGCAGCTCTACTGGGTCGAGCGCATCGGCCGGCACGGGGACGACCTCCCGAGCGACCTCCGGAACTGACCGCGCGCACGCTCCCGTACGCTCCGACGCATGACACCCATGCCGTCCGTGAACTCAGGGCCGGAACCGATCGTGCCGGAACCGAACGTGCCGGAACCGATCGTGCCGGAACCCGTCGTGGTGGTGGGCGCCGCCCTGTTCGACGGCGGTCGGCTGCTCGCGGCGCGCCGCAGCGCGCCCGCCGAACTGGCCGGACGCTGGGAGCTGCCCGGCGGCAAGGTGGAGCCAGGCGAGCGCCCCGAGGACGCCCTGGTGCGCGAACTGCGCGAGGAACTCGGCGTCGACGCCGAGCCGGTCGAGCGGGTGCCGGGCGAGTGGCCCCTGCGGGCGCCGTACGTCTTCCGGGTGTGGACCGCCCGGCTGCGCCCCGGCTCCGCCGCGCCCCGGCCCCTCGAGGACCACGACGACCTGCGCTGGCTCGGTCCGGACGAGATCTGGGACGTGGCCTGGCTCGACCAGGACGTCCCGGCGGTCCGGGAGGCCGCCGCCCGCCTGGCCGCGGACACCGAACGGCGTACCCCCTGAGCCGCTGTCCGGCGAGGGCGCCCGGTGTGCTCCCCGGTCTCTGCGCCCCCTGCTTCTTCACCGACCAGACGAGCCGCGCGTACGCCGTTCGTGCCACAGTGCGCCCTCGCGCACGGTACTGCCCACTGGATATCGGGTATGTGCCCATTAACCCCACGAAACCGGACAAGGGTGGGCTCGCTGGCCTGGGAAGTGATCGGCGTGATCGACACCGATGGCGACTGCGCCGACTGGACCTTTGCCGCGGAACCGGGCGCCGTGCGCTCCGCCCGGGCCGCGGTCCGGGGCCAGTTGCACGGCTGGGACCTCGACTGCCTCGCCGACCTGGCCGCGTTGCTGGTCAGCGAGCTGGTCACCAACGCGCTGCGGCATGCCGCCGGCCCCATCGGGGTGCGGCTGGTCCGCCCCACCGGGCGCTCTGACGCCCTGCTGGTCGAGGTCTCCGACCCGCTCCCGGACCCGCCGCGGGAACGCACCGCGCGGCCCGAGGACGAGAGCGGGCGCGGCCTGCAACTGGTCGCGGGCTCCTCGCGCGCCTGGGGCACGCGCCCCGGCGCGAGCGGAAAGACCGTCTGGTTCGAGCTGGCGGTGCCGGGGAGTGCGTGATTCGAGGGCCTGTTCCCTGGTTAGAAGAGGGGAAGTGTTGTCACGGAACGGTCCGAAAAACACCTGGACCGAGCTGTGATCGTGAACACCGTGTCGTGCGGCGCCGTAGTGCTGGATACTGCGGGCAGCCGCCCCCGGTGACCGGTGCCGGGCGCGGTGAGCTGGAGGGGACGGTTCGCGTGAGCGAGATACCAGCGAAGGCCACGGAGTCCGAGGACCCGTCGGACGGCGCGAGGGGCCAGGCCGCGGAGGGTGCCGCGGTGCCCGGAGACGCCCTGTGGCAGAGCAGTCCGCCCGGCTCGATCTACGACTACATCAAGGTGGCGTCCTTCGCCATCGGCCCCGGTGGCCTGGTCGAGCAGTGGAGCCTGCGCGCCGAGCAGCTCTTCGGCATCCCCGCGTCCCGGGCCGTCGGCATGGACCCCATCGAGGCGTTCATCGACCCCGATCTCCGTGCGCGCGGTCAGCGCAAGATGGCCGAGATCCTCGACGGGCGCGAATGGACCGGTGTGGTGCCCTTCCGGATGCCCGACACGCCGGACGGCCTGCGCGGTGCGGAGGGGCTGGCCGAGGTGTACGTCATGCCGACCCGGACCGCCGAGGGCGACCGGGCCGCCGTCTGCATCGTCGTGGACGTCCGGACCCTGCGCAGCATCGAGACCGACCTCGCCGCATCACAGGCGATTTTCGGCCAGTCCCCGTTCGGATTCCTGCTCATCGACGCGGATCTGAGGGTCCGTCGGGCCAACGAGCAGTTCGCCTCCGTCTTCGGCGGAACCCCGGACGACCACCGGGGCAAGGGTGTGCACGACTATCTGGTGCGCGGTGAGGCCGAGCGGGTTTCGGCCACCCTGCGCCGGGTGCTGGAGACCGGGGAATCCATCACCGACATGCATGTCACGGGGTTCGTCCCGGGCTCGCAGGAACGCCGGCACTGGTCCGTCAACCTCTACCGGGTGCACAGCGGCAGCGGCCGGCCCATCGGCATCGCCTGGCTCGGCACCGACATCACCGCCCGCCGCGCCGCCGCCCGCGAGGCCGCCGCCGCCCGCCGCAACCTCGCCCTGCTCAACGAGGCCGGAGCCCGTATCGGCAACTCCCTCGACCTGGAGACGACGGCCCGGGAACTCCTCGACGTCGTCGTCCCCGGCTTCTGCGACCTCGCCACCGTCGACCTCTACCAGGGGCTGCTGACCGGCGACGAGAACCCTCCCGGCCGCGCCGACGGCAGCGCGGCACTGCGCCGGGTCGCCTACGCCAGCGCGGTCACCGGCGCTCCCTTCGCCGGGTCCGGCGAACCCGTCGAGGTCGGCGCCGTCCACCACTTCCCCTTCAACTCGCCCTGCGCGGACGCCCTGCGCACCGCCCGCCCGCAGCGGGTGCCGGCCGAGGAGGGCGGGCTGGTGCAGTCCACGCTGGCCGTGCCGATGGTCGCCCACGACACGGTCGTAGGACTCGCGCAGTTCGCGCGGACCAAGGGCAGCGAGCCGTTCGGCGACCGGGACCGCGAGCTGGCGGTGGAGCTGGCCGCGCGTGCGGCGGTGTGCATCGACAACGCGCGGCTGTACCGCCGGGAGCACGAGCGGGCGCTGATACTGCAACGGTCGCTGCTGCCGCCCGGCGACCCCGAGGCGTCCGGGCTGGACATCGCCTGCCGCTATCTGCCGGGCAACGCGGCGACCGAGGTCGGCGGCGACTGGTTCGACGTGATCGAACTGCCCGGCCACCGCACGGCGCTGGTGGTCGGCGACGTGATGGGGCGCGGGCTGCGCGCCGCCGTCGCCATGGGGGAACTGCGCACCGCCGTGCGGACCTTGGCGCTGCTCGATCTCGAACCGGCCGAGGTGCTGTCCGCGCTGGACGAGATCGCGCGCGGGCTCGGCACCCCCGGCGGGGTCCGGCAGGCCGGCCGTACGGGCCGGCAGCCGCGGGACGCCGACCTGTCCGAGGTGTACCTCGCGACCTGCGTGTACGCGGTGTACGACTCCGTCACCAGACGCTGTACGTTCGCCAACGCCGGGCATCTGCCACCGGTTCTGGTCGAGCCCGGCGAGCCGGCGCTGATGCTGGACGTGCCGCCCGGGATGCCGCTCGGGGTGGGGGGCGAGCCCTTCGAGGAGGTCGAGGTCGAACTCCCTGAGGGCGCGCTGCTCGCGCTGTACACGGACGGGCTGGTGGAGTCCCGGGACCATCCGCTGGACGAGGGCTTGCAGGCGTTCGTCGGGGCGCTGACCGACTCCTCGCGCCCGCTGGAGGATGTCTGCGACCACGTCCTGAACACCCTGGACACCCATCACGGCGAGGACGACATCGCGCTGTTGATGGCCCGGGTGCAGGGGCTGCCGGCCGAGTCCGTCGGCGACTGGACGCTGCCCCGGGAGCCGCGCAGTGTGGGGCGGGCGCGGGAGTACGCCCGGGGGCAGCTGCTCAGCTGGGACCTGGAGCCGCTGGTCGACACCGCCGAGTTGCTGGTCAGCGAGTTGGTGACCAATGCGCTGCGGTACGGCGAGGGGGAGATACGGCTGCGGCTGCTGCTGGACCGGACGCTGGTGTGCGAGGTGTGGGACTCCGGGCTGGTGCAGCCTCGGCGACGGCGGGCCCGGGACACCGACGAGGGCGGCCGGGGCTTGCAGTTGGTGGGCTTGCTCAGTGCGGCGTGGGGTTCGCGGCGGACGCCCCGGGGCAAGACGGTCTGGTTCGAGCTGCCGTTGCCCGGGGGCGAGGGCGGGCTGACGGACCCGGCGGAGGCGCTGTTGAGCCTGTTCTGAGTCCGCGCCCGGGTCGGCCGGGAAGGCACCGCCGGCCTGATCCGGAAGCAAGGCCCTACGCCCGGTTGCCCTGTGCCCGCACGTCCCGTTCGGCCAGGGCGCGGGCGTGGGCCGCCAGGGTGTCGGCCTCGGCTGCCGCCCCCGCGGCCACTGCGCGGACCGCCGCCGCCAGGTCCGAGCGGGCCTCCGGGCCCACTGCCGAGCCGTACGCCGAGATGAAGCCCTCCGCCCCGGCCACCGAACTGCGGGCGACGAGCAGCGCCGCCGTGTCGAGGACGCCGGAGCGGCCCGTGGCCAGGCGCTCCACGGCCCGGGTGATCCGGCGCAGCGCGTCCAGCGGGTCGTACGCGCCCGAGATCAGCTCCTGCCGTACCCCGTTCAGCACCCCGCGCGCATGGGCGAGCCGGGCATGCAGGTCGCCCTCGGTCAGTGGAGTGCGGGAACGCCCTTCCCGGGCCGCCGCGAGTTCCGCCTCCGCGCCGGTCAGCGCGGCCGGGACCAGCTCCGCGGCCCGGCGCAGCTCGGACGCCAGGCGCTCCACCGCGTCGACGAAGACGGCCGCCTGCGCCACCGCGCTCTCCCCGGCGCGCAGGCGTTCGGCGGCCCGGGCCACATCCCCGGTGTCGGCTGCCTGGCGGGCGTCGTTGAGGTGGGAGGTGGCGAGCACCAGCCGGTCCTTGGCCCGTTCGGGATACCCGGTGACCGGGCCGGTGGCCGAGGGCGGATACCGGTCGTGCAGGCCGCGCAGGGTCTCCTCGGCCGAGGTCGTCCGTGCGGCCAGCTCGCGGAACCGGGTCTCGGCGGTCTCCAGGGCCGGGCGCAGCCCCGCGCCGTCCAGCGCCCGGAGCCGGTCCAGGGCCGGGGTCTCCGCGTCCAGGCGCCGGCTCGCCTCCGCGCACCGGCCGAGCACCCCCACCAGGGCCTGCCGCCGGGCCTCGGGATCCTCCGGTACCCCCTGCTCGTACCGCCGCCAGATCGCGAACGCGGCCGCCAGCTCGGTCTCGGCGGCCCGCAGCGCATGCGTGAACGGCTCGGTCTCCGGCTTGTCGAAACGGCACTGGACGAAGGCGAGTTCCTCGCGGCTCGCCCGCACCCGGTCGTCGGCGAGCAGCAGTGCGGCCCGCGCCTGCCGCTCGGACTCGGCCGGGCTGCTCGGGGCGGGCGGCGTCGCGGAGACGGTGCCCGGGGTCGTCCGGGTCCGGGCGCGCCGGGTGCGGCGCAGATAGCCGTATCCGGCCAGCGTCACGGCCGCCACCCCGGCGAGGAGCGGCAGCACGAGGTCGGCCGTGGACGTCCCGCCCTGCTGCTGTGCGGGGGCGCTCGCCACCGGTCCGGCCGGTGCCGGGGGAACCGGCTCGTGGGGGCCGGCGGTCGTCACCGGCAACACCAGCCACCCGATCCCCGTCAGCGCGCCCAGCACGACATGCGTCACCCGCGCCCATATGTGCGCATGGGCGCGCCGGGGGCGGCCCCGAATCAGGGAGGACGTCACATTTCGGAGCGTATGGGCAGGTAGACGGCTTCGCGAGCGGGGCGGATACGGGTGGGGGACGAGACGGGCAGGGGGACGGAATGGACGACGGCACGGCAGGGGGCGCCGTCATGTCGTACGACACATCACCGGAGTTGACGGAATCCATACGCGGGAACGCGGCGCACGATCTGGCGGAAAAGCTTCGCCCGGTGGCACCCTGACCGTCATGCACATGTTCCTGGTGGTGGCGGGTGCCATCGTCCTTGGGCTGCTCGGGCTGAGCGGCGTGATGACCCTCACCACGGGCTGGATCGTGCCCTGGGGGCGCGCCCGGGTGCTGCGCCCGGCCCTGTGGGGGTACGGCTCCCTGCTGGCCGCAGCCGGCGGCGCGGTGTTCCTGTTCCTGGGTCCGCTCGCCCGCCAGTACGGCCCCGTGCCGTGGACCGGCTGGCTCGCCTTCATGGCCGGGCTGGGCCTCCAGACGCTGGCCCAGCGGCCCGGCCGTGCCGCCGCCGCGCCGAAGGACGCCCCCTGACCCCCTCGAACCACACCCCCTGACCCCCTCGACCCGCCCCTGCTGAGCTTCGGCCCCGTCGACAGCGGCGGGGCCTACGCATGCTCCACCGCTCAGGGAGCGTGCCGGTCGCGGGCGCCCAGGCCCTCGTCGTCCGCGTCCGTCCACAGACTGATGTCGTAGGGCGTGTCGGAGACGGTGACGAGGTCGGGCCGGCCGGATCCGGCCGGTGTCGCCGCCTCGCGCAGCAGCGCCACACTCTCGCGCAGGTGGTCGGCGTCCAGCCGGACCCGGCGGAGCTCCAGGCCACCCCTGCCGAGCTGGTTCTCCAGCCGGCCCAGCGACCGATCGAGGTCGTCGAGGCAGCGCTGGACGGTGGTGATGTCGTCGTGCACGGTCATGGCTTGCCCTCGCTTTCCCGGCTCCGGCGGGCGGGCGGGGAGGCGTCTTCCGGGTGTGTTGCGCCGCTCGGGTGGGCTTGCAGGCCCTCGTCGCCGTGTCGCCCGCGCTGGCCGGAACCTTTCCTCTTCAGTGGCCGCATAGATCTGATCAGCTCCATATACCGCCAAAAGTGATCATAACGCTCGCGGCTTCCCGGAGGTAGCAGAGATGTCGTATTCGGCGACGGCAGGGGAGCGCCCCGACGGGGCGCGGGACCGCAGCGATGTGCGAGCGGCCACAACGGCGCCGCAGCCGAACAACGGCGCCCGGCAGCTCCGGCGCGGCCTCGCCCTGCTGACCGCCGGCGCGCTCGCCCTGCCCCTGCTCACCGCCTGCGGCTCCGACGACGAGGCCGGCAAGCCCCTGGCCGGGCAGGACATCGCCCTGGCCGCCCGGGACCTGGTCGCCGACGGCGGCACCCTGAAATGGGCCGTGGACGCCGTGCCCGAGACCCTGAACACCTTCCAGGCCGACGCCGACGCCGGCACCAACCGCGTCGCCCAGGCCGTGCTGCCCTCGATGTTCCGGCTCGACGCGACCGGCCGGCCGGTGCCCAACCCCGCCTATCTGGAATCGGCCAAGGTCATCGAGACCGAGCCGCGCCAGGTGGTGCTGTACAAGCTGAACCAGCAGGCCGTCTGGAGCGACGGCCGGGAGATCGGCGCCGCCGACTTCGTCGCCCAGTGGCGCGCCCTGTCCGGCAAGGACAGCGCCTACTGGACCGCCCGCAACGCCGGCTACGACCGCATCGAGAAGATCGAGCGCGGCGCCAACGACCTCCAGGTCCGGGTCACCTTCTCCCGCCCCTACGCCGACTGGAAGTCGCTGTTCTCCCCGCTGTACCCGAAGGACGTCATGGGCACCCCGGACGCCTTCAACGACGGCGCCCGGCGCAAGCTCAAGGTCACCGCCGGGCCGTTCAAGGTGGAGAAGGTCGACACCGCCGCCAAGGACGTCGTCCTCACCCGCAACCCGCGCTGGTGGGGCAGGCCGGCCAAGCTGGACGAGATCGTGCTGCACGCCGTACCCCGCGACAAGCGGGCCGCCGCGCTCGCCGACGGCAGCGTGGACCTCGCCGACATCGACTCCGCCGAGGCCGAGCGGATCGGGCTCGCCGCCCAGGGCACCGCCAACCCGCTCCAGGGCGCCGGCAAGACCTCGGTGAAGAAGCTGCGCTCCTGGGCGCTGGCACACGGCTTCGACGAGGACAAGGTGCCCACCGGCAAGAAGAAGCTGCGCAAGGCGATCACCCGCTACCTGGACCAGCAGCAGGCCCTGCGCGGCTTCGACGTGCGCAGGTCGCTGGAGCCCGCCTACACCCAGCTCGCCCTCAACGGCTCCGCGGGCCCCCTCGCCGACGAGCGGGTCCGCCGGGCCGTCGCCCGCGCCCTGGACCGCGAGGAACTGGCCAAGCTGGTGCTCACCCCGCTCGGCCTGCCCGCCGTCCCGGTCGGCAGCCACCTCGCCCTGGCCGGCCAGGCCGACTACGCCGACAACAGCGGCGCCGTCGGCGGCCCGGACACCAAGGAGGCCCAGGCGCTGCTCACCGACGCGGGCTGGGTGGCCGGAGGGCCGGTCAAGGAGGAGAAGAAGGGCGAGAAGGCGGCCGGTCCCGAGAGCGACGACCACACGGGCGACGACCAGGCGAGCGAGGAGAAGAAGTCCGACGGCGGCAAGGACGGCGAGTACATCGTCGGCGAGGACGACAAGAACGGCGGGCGGGGCGACACCGGGGACCGGCACCTCGCGCAGGAGGGCAAGCACGGGGGCGCCCCCGGCGCCTACGCCCCCCAGGGCACGGCGGCACCGGCCGCCGCACCGGCAGCGCCGCTCGCCAAGGACGGCAAGGCCCTGCTGCTCCGCTTCGTGCTGCCCTCCGGGCCGGGCTCCGAGACGCTGAACCGGGTCGCGGAGCGGATCTCCGCGATGCTGGAGAAGGTCGGGGTCCGCACCACGATCAGCAAGGTCCCGGACGAGAGCTTCTTCAAGGACCACATCGCCGCCGGCGACTACGACCTCGCCCTGTACTCGTGGCCGGCGACCCCCTTCCCGGCGACCGACGCCCGGCCGATCTACGCCAAGCCGGTGGCCGCGGCCGACGGCTCGGTGAACATCGAGCAGAACTACACCCGGGTCGGCACCGACCAGGTGGACCAGCTCTTCGACCAGGCGGCGGCGACCCTCGACGAGGACGAGGCCCGGGACCTGATCAGGAAGGCCGACGCCCGGATCTGGGCGACGGCCGGGTCGATCCCGCTGTACCAGCGGCCCCAGTTGGTCGGGGTGCGCAGGAACCTGGTGAACGCCGGGGCCTTCGGCTTCCAGACCCCGGTCTACGAGGACATGGGCTATCTGAAGAAGGGCGCGAAGATCTCCCCGAGCCCCCGCAACAGCTAGCGGAAATCGGCCCGGCGAGCCCTTGGTGCGGAGGACACGTACCATGGGGTAAGGCCGTGGCGTGTCCAGCCCGGCAGGGCCCGCGCGGCACAGATGTACGCGCAGGGCGTTCCTCACACTCCGGGAGTACGGCAACCTATGGCCACGCGCCACGACATCCGCAACGTCGCCATCGTCGCCCACGTCGACCACGGCAAGACCACCATCGTCGACGGCATGCTGAAGCAGGCCGGTGCCTTCGCCGCCCACCAGCTCGACTCGGTCGACGACCGCATGATGGACTCGAACGACCTGGAGCGTGAGAAGGGCATCACGATCCTCGCCAAGAACACGGCGGTGAAGTACCACCCCAAGGACGGCGGGGACCCGATCACGATCAACATCATCGACACCCCCGGCCACGCCGACTTCGGTGGCGAGGTCGAGCGCGGTCTGTCGATGGTCGACGGTGTCGTGCTGCTCGTGGACGCCTCCGAGGGCCCGCTCCCGCAGACCCGCTTCGTGCTGCGCAAGGCGCTCCAGCAGCGGCTCCCCGTCATCCTGTGCATCAACAAGACGGACCGCCCGGACTCCCGCATCGACGAGGTCGTCAACGAGACGTACGACCTCTTCCTCGACCTGGACGCGGACGAGGAGCAGATCGAGTTCCCGATCGTCTACGCCTGCGGCCGTGACGGCATCGCCTCGCTGACCAAGCCGGAGAACGGCACGGTCCCGGCCGACTCCAACAGCCTGGAGCCGTTCTTCTCGACGATCCTGGAGCACATCCCGGCTCCGACCTACGACGAGGACGCCCCGCTCCAGGCGCACGTCACCAACCTGGACGCCGACAACTTCCTCGGCCGTATCGCGCTGCTGCGCGTCGAGCAGGGCGAGCTGCGCAAGGGCCAGACGGTCGCGTGGATCAAGCGCGACGGCTCCATCAGCAACGTCCGCATCTCCGAGCTGCTGATGACCGAGGCGCTCACCCGCAAGCCTGCCGAGGTGGCCGGCCCGGGTGACATCTGTGCCGTCGCCGGTATCGCCGACATCATGATCGGCGAGACCCTCGCCGACCCCGAGAACCCGATCCCGCTGCCGCTGATCACGGTCGACGAGCCCGCGATCTCCATGACCATCGGCACCAACACCTCGCCGCTGGTCGGCCGGGGCGGCACCGGCAAGGGCGCCGACGCGAAGTCGGCCGTCAAGGACCGCAAGGTCACCGCCCGTCAGGTCAAGGACCGCCTGGACCGCGAGCTGATCGGTAACGTCTCGCTGCGCGTCCTGGAGACGGACCGTCCGGACGCCTGGGAGGTCCAGGGCCGTGGTGAGCTGGCGCTCGCCATCCTGGTCGAGACCATGCGCCGGGAAGGCTTCGAGCTGACCATCGGCAAGCCGCAGGTCGTCACCAAGGAGATCGACGGCAAGACGTACGAGCCCGTCGAGCGCATGACGATCGACGTGCCCGAGGAGCACATGGGCGCGGTCACGCAGCTCATGGGTGTCCGCAAGGGCCGTATGGACAACATGTCCAACCACGGCTCCGGCTGGGTGCGCATGGAGTTCGTCGTGCCGTCGCGCGGTCTCATCGGCTTCCGGACCGAGTTCCTGACCCAGACCCGCGGTACGGGCATCGGGCACTCGATCCACGAGGGCTTCGAGCCCTGGTTCGGCACCCTCCAGACCCGTAACAACGGCTCCCTGGTCGCCGACCGCGCCGGTGCCGTCACCGCGTTCGCGATGACGAACCTCCAGGAGCGCGGCGTGCTGTTCGTCGAGCCGGGCACCGAGGTGTACGAGGGCATGATCGTCGGCGAGAACTCGCGCTCCGACGACATGGACGTCAACATCACCAAGGAGAAGAAGCTCACGAACATGCGGTCCTCGACCGCTGACGTCTCCGAGTCCATCGTCCCGCCGCGCAAGCTGTCGCTGGAGCAGTCGCTGGAGTTCTGCCGCGACGACGAGTGCGTCGAGGTGACCCCGGAGGCGGTCCGCATCCGCAAGGTCAACCTGGACCAGCGTGAGCGGGCCCGCGCCGCGAGCCGCGCCAAGCACGGCTGATCCACCGGCAGTCGAGCCCGGGCACCCCATGGCGGGGTGCCCGGGCTTTTTGCCGCCCGCTTTCAGGGGTAGTTTGCGGACAGCGCTCGGGTCATTGAGTGAACACGCGGAGTCACATTCCTTCGGGTGAAGTGGGCGAACCGTGACAACTCCTGGCAAGATCGAGGGCCGGTCACCCGGCCGGCTCATGTGGCTGCGTTTCCGACGCGACCGCACGGGTGTGCTCTCGGCCTGCGTGGTGGGCTGCTTCTTCCTGCTCGGCCTGCTCGCCCCGCTGATAGCCAAGGGGTACGGCAAGGACCCCTACACCGTGTACGCGGACGAACGTCCCGAACTCTTCGACAGCGCCGGAGTGCCGGTGCGGCCCAACGGCGGCATCAGCGGCGAGTTCTGGTTCGGACTCGAACCCGGCAACGGGTACGACGTCTTCACCAAGCTCCTCTACGGCATCCGCACCTCGCTGATGATCTCGGTCGCGGTCACCCTCGCGGTCGTCGTCACCGGCATCCTGCTCGGCGTCACGGCCGGCTACCTCGGCGGCCGGGCCGACTACCTCATCGGCCGGGTCATCGACTTCCTGCTCGCCTTCCCGGCCCAGCTGTTCTTCATCGCGAGCATGCCCGTCGTCGTCTCGCTGTTCGTCAGCCCCCGCGACGAGACCCCCACCTACGTCCGGGTCGTCGCCCTCGTCCTGGTCCAGTGGTTCCTCGGCTGGATGGGCCTCGGCCGGATCCTGCGCGGCACCACACTGGCCCTGCGCGAACGGGAGTTCATCGACGCGGCGAGGATCAGCGGGGCCTCGCCGTGGCGGATCATCCGCAGGGAGATCCTGCCGAACATCGTCACCCCGCTGCTGGTGCAGGCGACGTACCTGCTGCCCAACTTCGTGACCGCCGAGGCCGGGCTGTCCTACCTGGGCGTCGGCATCGTCGAACCGACGCCGGACTGGGGGCAGATGTTCGCCAAGGCGTCCACCCAGCTGGTGATGCAGAACGACATCACCTACATGTTCTTCCCCGGCGTGTCGATGATCGTCTTCGTCGTCGCCTTCAACCTGCTCGGGGACTCGGTCAGGGACGCCTTCGACCCCAAGACCGCGCACTGAACCGGCACTTCAGGCAAGCGCACACGGTACTTCGGACAACCGCACGGCACCTCAGGCAAGCGCACGGCACTTCCATCGCACCTCCACGGTCCCGGTGACACACAGATGGGTGGGAATCGCGTGATGAACAGGGGTGGACGTCAACTCCACGGCGCGCTCTGCGTCCTCGCGGCCGGAGCTCTCGTGCTCACGGGTTGCAGCAAGGGCGGCAGCGGCAGCGGCGGCGACAACCGGAAGGACCAGCAGAACGCACGACGCCAGCAGGCCCCCATCAAGTTCGGCGGTACGGCCGACTCCACCGGGCCCGCGGCGCCCGTGCCCGGCGCCAGGTCCGGAGGCACCATGGAGGTGCTCCAGCGCGACTCCTACGCCCACCTGGACCCCGCTCAGATCTACGTCTTCGACCAGATGTCGCTCGCCCAGCTGATCCACCGCGGCCTCACCGGCTACAAGGCGACCGGCAACGACGGCCACCGGCACGAGGTGGTCGGCGACCTCGCCACCGACTCCGGCACCACCACCGACGGCGGCAGGACCTGGAAGTACACCCTCAAGGACGGGATCAGGTTCGCCGACGGCACCCCGATCACCTCCAAGGACGTCCGGCAGACCGTCGAGCGGCTCTTCGCGCCCTTCATCACCCAGGGCCCCGCCTACCTCCAGCAGTGGCTGGCGGGCACCGACGGCGCGGGTTACCGCAAGCTGCTCCCGGACGGCCCCTACAAGGGCAGACACCTGCCGGACAGCGTCCTTTCGACGCCCGACGCGAAGACCGTCGTCTTCCACTTCGCCAAGCCGCACCCGGACCTGCCGTACGCGCTCGCCATGGCCGGCTACTCCATCGTGTCCGCCAAGGGCGACACCCGGCAGCAGTACGACAAGAACCCGGTCACCACCGGCCCGTACAAGATCCAGTCCTTCAAGTCCGGCAAGTCGATGGTGCTGGTCAGAAACCCCGCATGGGACCCGAGGACGGACCCCATCCGGCACCAGTACGTGGACCGCTTCAACATCGTCTTCAACCAGCAGTTCGAGACCTCCACCAAGGCGCTGCTGGCGGACAGCGGCCCCGACCGGGCCGGCCTCAGCTTCAACAACCAGGTCGACGCGGGCAACCTGTCCCAGGTCCTGCGGGACCCGAAGCTCAGGTCCCGCACGGTCTCCGGCTACCAGCCCTACGTCGGCCAGATGAACATCAACCTGAGCAAGCCCGAGATGAAGGACATCCGGGTCCGCCGGGCCATCGCGTACGCCCTGCCGATCACCCCGTTCGTGCGGGCCTACGGCGGTAGCGACGCCATGGAGGTCGCGGGCGGCCTGATCTCCCCGACCGTCCCCGGCTACGACCCCGCCTTCGACCCGTTCGGCAAGAAGAAGCACCCCGAGGGCGACCCGGCCAGGGCCAGGAAGCTGCTCCAGGCGGCCGGCAAGCTCCACATGAAGCTGACCTTCGGCTACACGAACACCAACGAGGGCCAGCAGTACTCCACCGCCATGGCGGCGGGCCTGAAGAAGGCCGGCTTCGACGTCCAGCGCCGGGAGATCCCCTCCGAGACCTACTTCGACCAGGTCTCCAAGCTCGACAACGACTACGACATCTTCCACACCTCGTGGGCCGCCGACTGGCCGTCCGGCGGGACGGTCATCCCGCCGCTGTACGACGGCCGCCAGATCGCCGACGGCGCGTCGAACTACTCCCAGCTCAACGACCCCCACGTGAACAGCGAGATCGACCGCATCGGCCGGATCGCCGACCCCGCCAAGGCCGCGGCCGAGTGGGAGAAGGTCGACAAGTACCTGCTCACCAAGGTGGTGAACGAGGTCCCGACCGCCTACTACAAGCAGGTCCAGATCGCCGGCTCCCGGGTCGGCGGCCTCGTCTACGACGACGTGATCGGCAGCATCGACCCCCGCTGCCTCTACATCAAGTGACCGGCCGTGCTGCGCTTCCTCGTCCGCCGGACCCTCGGCGCCGTCGTCATCCTGTTCCTGCTGAGCATCGTCACGTTCGCGCTGTTCTTCGGGGTGCCCCGGGACCCGGCGCTGCTGATGTGCGGCAAGACCTGCAACCCGGGCAGCCTCGCGAACATCCACCATGTGCTCGGCCTGGACAAGCCGCTCACCGAGCAGTACTTGATCTTCCTGCACAATGTGTTCCTGGGCAGCGACAGCTTCGCCCAGGGACCGTGCCCGGCGCCCTGTTTCGGCTACTCGTACCACACCGACGAGCAGGTCTGGGGCACGCTGACGGACCGGCTGCCCACTACCGTCTCGCTCACCCTGGGCGCGGCCGTGTGCTTCCTGGCCGTCGGCCTCGGCACCGGACTGCTGGCCGCCTGGCGGCGCGGCACGCTGATCGACAAGACGGCCACCGCGGGTGCCATGGTCGTCAGCTCGCTCCAGATCTACTTCCTCGGCCCGCTGGTGCTGGCCGTGTTCGTCTACCAGACCCACTGGTTCGCCAAACCCGCCTACAACGAGTTCACCCACGACCCCGTCGGCTGGTTCACCGGGCTGCTGATCCCCTGGGCCGTGCTCTCCACGATCTTCGCCGCGCAGTACACCCGGATGGCCCGGTCCTCGATGATCGAGCAGCTCCAGGAGGAACACGTCCGCACCGCCCGCGCCAAGGGCATGTCCCGGCGGTACGTCTTCTTCCGCTACGCCTGGCGGGGTTCGCTCATCCCGATCGTCACCATCTTCGGCATCGACCTCGGCTCCCTGTTCGGCGGCGCCATCATCACCGAGTACACCTTCGGTCTGCCGGGCATCGGCCAACTCGCCGTCCAGGCGGTCCTCTTCAGTGACCTGCCGCTGCTGCTCGGGGTGATGCTGTTCGCCGCCAGCATGATCCTGCTCTTCAACATCGTCGTCGACGCGACGTACGCCTTCATCGACCCGCGGGTGCGGCTGTCGTGAGGAGGGACACCATGGAAGAGGAACTGCTGCGGGTCTCGGGGCTGACCAAGCACTTCCCGGTCAAGGGAGGCTTCCCCGTCCGCCGTACGGTCGGCCGGGTGCAGGCCGTCGACGGCATCGACCTGACCGTGCGCGCCGGGGAGAGCTTCGGCCTGGTCGGCGAGTCGGGCTGCGGCAAGTCGACCACGGGCCGGCTGATCACCCGGCTGCTGGAGCCGACGGCCGGCACGATCACCTACCGGGGCCGGGACATCAGCCATGCGACGCGCAGACAGCTGGCGCCGATCCGCTCCGAGATACAGATGATCTTCCAGGACCCGTACGCGTCACTGAACCCGCGCCAGACCGTCGGCAAGATCATCTCCGGGCCGATGGAGATCAACGACATCAACCCGGAGGGCGGCCGGGAGAAGCGGGTCCGGGAACTCCTGGAGATCGTCGGTCTCAACCCCGAGCACTTCAACCGCTTCCCGCACGAGTTCTCCGGCGGTCAGCGCCAGCGCATCGGTGTCGCCCGCGCGCTGGCCCTGAACCCGAAGCTGATCGTCGCCGACGAGCCGGTCTCCGCCCTCGACGTGTCGATCCAGGCACAGGTGGTCAACCTGCTCCAGCAGGTGCAGCGGGACCTGGGCATCGCGTTCCTGTTCATCGCCCACGACCTGGCCGTCGTACGGCACTTCTCCCAGCGGGTGGCGGTGATGTACCTCGGCAAGATCGTCGAGATGGGCGACCGCGCGTCCCTCTACACCCGCCCGCGCCACCCCTACACCCACGCCCTGCTGTCCGCCGTACCGGAGCTGACGCCGGACGAGGAGCCGCGCGAGCGGATCCGGCTGGCCGGCGACGTGCCGTCCCCCATCGCCCCGCCCTCCGGCTGCCGCTTCCGCACCCGCTGCTGGAAGGCGACGGAGAAGTGCGCGGCCGAGGAGCCGCCGCTGGAGCGCATATCCGGCAACCGGGAGGGCCATCTGACCGCCTGCCACTTCCCGGAGGAGCCCACCACCACGGCCCGCGAGGAGGACATCGTCCTGGACCCGGCCCTGACTGCCGTGGAGCAGGGGGAGGAGGGCGCCGGAGGCTAGAGACCGCTCCGACGGGCCGTGTAGTAGGTGGGCTCGGGGGAGTCCGAGTCGTCGACGGTGAGGCTCAGCAGGGTGCCGTAGCGGGTGCGGGCGGCCGTCAGGGGCAGTGGGGCGCGCGGGGTGGTGGTGCAGCGCTCGTGGACGGTGAACCGGGTCGGTCGGGAGCACGCGGCGGGCTCCGCGACGCGGTGCGGCCGGGGTGCGCCCGGGCGGTCCCAGTCGACCGACAGCCCCGGAGCCCTGAGCACCGGGGCGGGCATCGGGGTGCCGTCCTGGAAGCGGCCGTGCTCGCGGTAGTAGTCCAGGGCGAAGGACACGGTGCCCGTCGCGCTGGGCACCTCGTCCCCGGTGGCGTCCCGGGGCCCCCAGGCGGCGATCCGGGCCGCGCGGAGGCGGGGGAGTACGTCGGTGATCCGGCCCCGGACGCCGAAGTAGGCGACGGCCCCCATCCGGCACTCCAGGGAGTTCGGCGACCGGTCGCTGTCGAAGAGCGAGCTGGGCGGCTGGTAACAGGTGTCGGTGAGCCGCGTCCCGATGTGCTCCAGCCCCTCGACCGCGCCCAGCCGCGCGACCAGGGCGTGGATCCGCCGCTCCGCGGCCGCCCGGTGGGACCTCGCCTCGGGTGACTCGGCCTGGTTGCGCAGGTCCTGCACCGACGGCTCGACCGAGCACCCGGTGCCGAGCCCCGCCAGGATCAGCGCCAGCAGCCCTGCGGCCGCCCGTGTCCTCCGCATCCGCACACCTCCGCCCCCCACTCTGCGGCGCCCGGGGCCCGGGAGGCATGAGTAGGCGTACTCAAGCGCGCCGGGCCACCGTGATGATCTCGGGCGCGGCGGCGGTGACCGGGCCCCGCGCCCAGTCGCCGTACTGCTCGACGACGGCCAGCCCGGCCTCGCCGAGGAAGCCGGCCAGGGACTGCGGGTCCAGGAACCGCAGGACGCTGGGGCAGGCCCGGGGCGCCGGCCAGCCGTCGGCGTCGTAGGTCTCGGTGAACCGCACCCGGCCGGCGCCGGGCTCCCACTCCTGGACCTCGTGCCACACCCGTACGGTGCTGCCGTCGCCGGTCCCGAACTCGTGCACCCGGTCGGGAGTCCACCGCTCCCAGGCGCGGACGGCCGGGTTGCGGGTCTCGAACACGAACCGCCCGTCCTCGCCCAGCGCCTCCCGGGCCGCCCGCAGACAGCGGCGGATCTCCTCGTCCCCGACCAGCTCCTGGAAGGCGTGCCCGGTCATGACGACGAGGTCGAACTCCCCGTCCCACCGGCGCACCCGCGCGTCCCCGAGGACCCACTCGACGTCCGGCCGGGCCCGGCGTGCCTGTACGAGCATGGCGGCGGCCGGATCGAGCCCGGTCAGCCGGCCGCGGTGCCCCTCGGCCCGGGCCCGCCGCAGCAGCCGCCCGGTGCCGCACCCGATGTCCAGCACCGAGCGGGCCCGACGCACCAGCCCGAGATAGAAGTCGTCGTCCGGGCCCCAGGGGTTGAGGCTGTCGTAGAACGCGGCGAGCGTGAGATCCGTGAAGACATGGTCCGGCACCGCGGCAGTCTGACACACGTTGCTGAACGGTGCGTCAGTTTCCGGGACACTTCTTGAGGGACCGTCAACTTCTTTCGCCACCCGACTCGTTGAACGCCGCAGGCCCGCGTCCGGGAAGGGCGCGGGCCTGCGGGGATGCCGTCAGTGGAAGGTCAGGCGAGGTCCTTGGAGAGGCGGTCCTTGGACTCCCGGGGCGCGGGGACGGTCTCCTGCGTCTCGGGGTAGTGGCACGCCGTGAGGTGGCCGGCCTTGTTGCCGGTCACCTGGACCAGCTGCGGCGCCTCGGTCGCGCACTTCTCCGTCGCCTTCCAGCAGCGGGTGCGGAAGCGGCAGCCCGACGGCGGGTTGATCGGTGACGGGACGTCACCGACCAGCCGGATCCGCTCGCGCGGCTCCTCGTCCACCGTCGCCTCGGGCACGGCGGACAGCAGCGCCCGGGTGTACGGGTGACGCGGGTTCTCGTACAGGTCCTCGCGGTCCGCGATCTCGACGATCTTGCCGAGGTACATCACCGCGACGCGCTGCGAGAAGTGCCGCACGATCGCCAGGTCGTGGGCGATGAAGACGAAGGCGATGCCCATCTCCTTCTGAACCTCCTGGAGGAGGTTCACCACCTGTGCCTGGATCGACACGTCGAGGGCGGAGACCGGCTCGTCGGCGACGATCAGCTTCGGGTTCAGGGCCAGCGCGCGGGCGACACCGATGCGCTGGCGCTGACCGCCGGAGAACTCGTGCGGGAAGCGGTTGAAGTGCTCGGGGTTGAGACCGACGATCTCCAGGAGTTCCCGGACCCGCTTCTCGCGGCCGCCCTCCGGGTTGATGTCGTTGATCTCCATCGGCCCGGAGATGATCTTGCCGACCGTCTGCCGCGGGTTCAGCGAGGCGTACGGGTCCTGGAAGATCATCTGGATCTCGGAGCGGATCGGCGCCAGCTCCTTGCGGCCCGCGTGCGTGATGTCCTGGCCGCGGTAGGTGATCTTGCCGCCGGTCGGCTCCAGCAGCCGGGTGATCAGCCGGCCCGTGGTCGACTTGCCACAGCCCGACTCGCCGACCAGACCCAGGCTCTCGCCCTCGGACACCTGGAAGTCCAGGCCGTCCACGGCCTGCACCGCGCCGACCGTACGGCGGATCGGGAAGCCGCCCTTGATCGGGAAGTGCTTGGTCAGCCCCGAGACGTCCAGGAGGGGGTTCGTGTTGCTCATGATGGTGAAGTCCCGTCTGCTGTCCGTCAGTTGTGCCGGGTCTCGGCGAGGTCGGCGAAGAGCGTCCGCTTCTGCTCCGCGGTGAGGTGGCAGGCGGAGCCACGCCCCTCGACCACGTCCAGCACCGGCCGCTCACTGGAGCACCGGCCGCCCTCCACCTGGTCCGCGAAGGCGCAGCGCGGGTGGAAGCGGCAGCCGCTCGGCGGGTTGAGCAGCGAGGGCGGGGAACCGGGGATCGGCGTCAGGGGCACGTCGACCGGGCCGTTCAGGCTCGGCATCGAGTTCAGCAGGCCCACCGTGTAGGGGTGGTCGGGGGCGCGGAGCACCTGCTTCTTGGTGCCGCGCTCCACGCACCGGCCGCCGTACATCACCAGCACGTCGTCCGCGATGTCGGCGATCACGCCGAGGTCGTGGGTGATGAAGATGATGGCGGTGCCGAACTCCTGCTGGAGGTCCTTGAGCAGGTCCATGATCTGGGCCTGGACCGTCACGTCGAGGGCCGTGGTCGGCTCGTCGGCGATCAGCAGCTCGGGGTCGCAGACCAGCGCCATGGCGATCATCGCGCGCTGGCGCATACCGCCGGAGAACTGGTGCGGGTACTCGTCCACCCGGACGTCCGGCTGCGGGATGCCGACGCGGCGCAGCATCTCGATCGCACGCGCCCGGGCCTCCTTCTTGGAGCAGCCGGTGTGCTTGCGGTACGTCTCGGAGATCTGGGCGCCGACCGTGTGGTACGGCGACAGGGAGGCCAGCGCGTCCTGGAAGATCATGGACATCTTGTTGCCGCGCAGCTTCTCCAGCGTCCGCTCGGACGCGGTCAGCAGCTCCTGGCCGTCGAGCAGGATCTCGCCCTCCAGGGCGGTGCGCTCGGGGTTGTGCAGGCCCAGGATGGCCAGGTTGGTCACCGACTTGCCGGAGCCGGACTCGCCGACGATGCCGAGGGTCTTGCCCTTCTCCAGGTCGAAGGAGAGGCCGTCGACGGCCTTGACCACGCCGTCCTCGGTGGAGAAGTGCACGCGCAGGTCGCGGACGGAGAGGAAGGGGGTGCTCATGGTTTCTCTCCTTAAGCGAGGCGGACGCGCGGGTCGATGAGGGCGTAGACGGCGTCGACCACGATGTTGAAGACGACGATCGCGGCGGCGGCGACCAGGGTCACGCCGAGCAGCATCGGCAGATCGTTGTCCTTGACGGCCTTGACCGACACGGCACCGAGGCCGTGCAGGCCGAACGTCGCCTCCGTGATGACCGCGCCGCCGAGCAGCGTGCCGAGGTCCAGGCCGAGGATCGTCACGATCGGGCCCATCGCACCACGCCAGGCGAACCGGAAGAACACCGTGCGCCAGGCGAGGCCCTTGGCGCGGGCGGTGCGGACGTAGTCCTCGCTCAGCGTCTCGACCAGCTGGGAACGGGTCATACGGGTGTAGTTGGCGGTGAAGATGATCGCCAGCACGAACCACGGCAGCAGGAAGCCGGTGAACCAGGACACCGGGTCCTCGGTGATGCCGGAGTTGTCGTTCGGGCGGGCGAAGATCTGCCACTCGTCTGCCAGGTAGAACATCGCGACGATACCGACGATGTAGATCTGGAGCGAGGAGCCGATCAGCGAGGCCGAGGAGGCGATCTTGTCCATCGCCTTGCCCTGCTTGACGGCGGCGATCATGCCGGTGCCGACACCGAAGATGACGAAGACGACCGCGCTGCCCAGTGCCAGGGAGATCGTGGTCGGGAAGCGGTCCAGGATGATGCCCGTGACCGGCTCGCGGTTGATGAACGAGTAGCCGAGGCAGGGCGCGTTGCAGTGCCCGTACGACGCGTAGTCACGGCCCATGAAGACGCCCTCGAGCCAGTGCCAGTACTGCACCGGCAGCGGATCGTCGATCCCCAGGTTGTGCTTGACCAGCGCCAGAGTCTGTGGCGTGCAGACCTTGCCGCAGGCGACCCGGGCGGGGTCACGCGGAGCGACATAGAAGAGGAAGAAGGTGATGGCACTGATGATCAGCAGGATCACCGCTGCGCCGAGTATCCGGCGGACGAGGAAGCGGAACATGGCGATGGGATTCCCTGGGCGACGCCGTGGTGGGGGCGGAGGGGGACGGGGGGGGGGGGGGGGGGGGGGGGGCCCCCCCCCCCCCCGCCCCTGGACTGGCTGTGAGCGTCAGGCCTTCACGTACAGCTTGTACATGATGAACGCCGAGAACTGCGGGTCGAACATCGCGCCGCCGACCTTCGAGCCGTGCAGGTAGAACCGGCGCTGGAAGGTTTCGGGGATGATCGGAGCCAGCTCCGTCATGATCTTCTTGTCCAGCGCCTCCCAGGCCTTGGCGGCCTGGTTCGGGTCGGGGATGACCGCGTTCTTCTTGATCGCGTCGTTGACCCAGCTGACGTTCAGCTGCGAGACGTTGTTGGAGCCGTTGGCGATGGTGGAGCCGTCGAACAGCGGCTGCATGACGGTGTAACCGGTCGGCCAGTCCGGGGACCAGCCGAACCACATCACGTCGAAGCTGTTGTCGATCTGCTGGACCTGGTCGTAGTAGCTGGTGGAGTCCACCGGCTTGACGACCGGGTCGAAGCCCGCCGCCTTCAGGGCGTTGGTGATGACGACCGCCGTCTTGGTGTAGGCGTCGTTGCTGCCCTTGGGGTAGGTGTAGACGATCTTCTGGCCGAGCTTGCCGGCCTCCTTCAGAAGCGCCTTGGCCTTCTCCGGGTCGCCCTGCGGCTTCTTCAGCTTGCCGTAGACGTCCTGGTGCTCGTAGCCCAGGATGTCGGGGCTGATGATGGAGGTCGCGTAGTCACCGGCGGACGGACCGCCGTAGATGCGGCGGATCTGCTCCAGCGGCCAGGCGTGGTTGAGCGCCTGACGCACCTTCGGGTCGGTGATCCGCTTGCAGTTGATGGCGTAGTAGTACAGGCCGGTGAGCAGACCGTTGATGGTGCGCTTCTTCAGCTCCGGGTCGCCGAGGACCTTCTGGAGACGCTCGGCCGGGACACCGCTGTACGCCATGACCGCGTACTGGTCGTCGCCGCTCTGGGCGATCAGACGGTCGGTGGCCGCGAGCGACTCGTTGCCGAACTGGAAGGTGAAGCTGTCCGGGTAGGCGTTGCGGATCGCGTCCGTCTTCGGGTCCCAGTTCGGGTTGCGGACCAGCTTCAGGGACTTGTCGACGGAGTGCTGCGCGATCTTGTAAGGACCGGCGGAGACCGGGTCCTTGTCGTACTTCTCCTTGGAGTCGTGGCCGACCGGCACGGCGCCGTAGGAGTGCATCGCCAGGGTGAAGTTGAGGTCCGGGCGGGCGACCTTCAGCTTCAGGGTGATGGTCTTCTTCGCCTTGTCGGTGACGATCGAGTCCAGGTGCTTGCCGCTGAACGGGCCCTTGTACTTGGACCGGAAGTCGCTGGAGCCGACGAGCGCGGACTGGACGTACTGCGCACCCTCGGTGGTGAAGCTGGCGAAGCCGCGCTCGATGCCGTGGCGGACGTCCTCGACGGTCAGCTCGCTGCCGTCGTCCCACTTCAGACCGTCCTTCAGGGTGAAGGTCCAGGTCTTGCCGCCGTCGGACATGGTGCCCGGGTCGGTCGCCAGGTCACCGACGAGCTTCATGGAGCCGTCGGAGGCGATCTTGTAGCCGGTCAGGGTACGGACGTACAGGTTGGCGATGGTGGAGTTCCACGCGAAGTAGATCCGCTGCGGGTCCAGGTGGGAGAAGTCGTCCGGCCCGAGGCCGATGATGTTGCCGCCCTTCTTCGCGCCCGGGATCTCCGGGGCGGGGCCGGTCGAGTCCTCCTTGGTGCCGACGGTCACGGAACCCGTGTACTTGTCGGTACCGGCGTGGGAGTTCTTGCCACCGTTCCCGCTCCCGCCGCTGCTGCACGCGGAGAGGACCATGGAGCCGCCGGCCGCGACCGACGTGGCGATGACGAAGTTTCTGCGGGAAAGGGACATGGCTTCCTGCTCTTGTCGAGGAGAGTTACGAGCTGCTCCGGCGGGCCCCGTCGCCCGGGCCGGAAGGTGGTACGGGAGGTTCAGCGCCCGGCCTTGGGGTCCAGCGCGTCACGCACCGAGTCGCCGAGGAGGTTGAAGGCGATCACGAAGATCACCATCGACAGGCCCGGGAAGAGCATGTACGTGATGTCGGACTGGTAGTACTTCGAGGCGTTCTGGACCATGACGCCCCAGTCCGGGGTGGGGTCGGAGAGGCCGACACCCACGAAGGCCAGACCCGCTTCGGTCGTGACGTACATGGGAAGCGCAAGAGTGGCCTGGATCAGGATCGGCGTCCAGAGGTTGGGCAGCAGTTCCTTGAAGATGATCCGCGCCGAGGACGCTCCGGTGACCTTGGCGGCCTCGACGAACTCACGCTCGCGCAGGGCGAGTACCTCACCGCGCAGCAGTCGGGCCATGGGTGCCCAGCCGAAGATCGTCATGATCACGATCAGCGAGGTGACGATGAGCCAGACCGGAGTGGCCTCCTCGGGGGAGACCAGGATGGTCAGCATGACCGGGAAGAAGCCGATGAAGAACAGCATCTGCGGGAAGGCCAGCAGGATGTCGATGATCCGGCCGACGAAGTAGTCGGTCCTGCCGCCCAGGTAGCCGGCGGTGACGCCGACGATCACGCCGATGACGGCCACCAGGAGGGTCGTCGCCGTGGCGATCAGGAGCGAGTTGCGGATGCCGTAGAGCAGGAACGTGAGCACGTCCCGGCCCAGCTGGGGGTCGATTCCGAACCAGAAGTCACCGCTCATGCCGCCGTTGGGCTTCGCCGGGAAGCCGAAGTCGTCCAGCAGCGTCGGGTCGTTCTGGCCGTACGTCGTGTACGGGTCCTTGCCGTACAGCTTGGCTATGAGCGGCGCGCAGATGCCGATCACGAAGAAGAAGATCACCACATAGGCGGATATGACGCCCGTCCTGTCCCGCTTGAAACGGGTCCAGGCCAGCCGTCCCGGAGAGCGGCTCTCGGTGCCCTTGGGGTTGCCGGGCTTCGCCGATGCGGCGCTGTCTTCGTCGGTCACCTCGAGGGGGGCGGCCGGGGAAGGAGTTGCGGGGGTCATGATGCTCCGTGCCTTGTGGGTCAAGGCTCCGCAGGGCGCTCCCCTACGGGCTACGCCGGACTTTTTCAACGCAATTCATTCAAGGTCAATAAATTCTGGGCCGCCTTGGTTGCGTCTTTACCTTCTTGGCTCGTACTTGACCATTCCGCAGCTACACGGGTAGCGCGCCGTAATCAATCCGTGCTTCAGATCGGACCAATTGGGCGAATCGGGCAAGGCGTTCGTTATGCGGACGGTCGTGTGTCGAAATGCGTACATCGACACGTCCCAATCCAACGTTTCAGCATCGTTAAGCGAAGATCTGTTGCGCTCCTCGGGCAAGATCGTCCAGGGGGTTCACGGGGGTGCCTGCAATCGGATGACGTGTCCCTCTAAAGGCCCCTCAATCGGGCGGCGCGCATGCGGTATGTGATCTATGAGCCGATATTGGCCGGTATCGGGGCAGTGATCACGAAGGAGGCAGCCATGCGGGGAATCTCGCGCGCCCGGTGCGCCGTCTGCGCGGTGGCGGTGGCGCTCGCCGCGGCGGGCTGCGGAGGCGGCGGAGGCTCAGGCGGCGGCGGCAACGGCGGCGGGGTGCTCAGCTCCTCCTGGGGCGATCCGCAGAACCCGCTGGAGCCCGCCAACACCAACGAGGTGCAGGGCGGCAAGGTCCTCGACATGATCTTCCGAGGTCTGAAGCGGTACGACCCGAAGACCGCCAAGGCCGAGAACTGGCTCGCCCAGTCCATCGACACCAAGGACTCGCAGACCTTCACGATCAAGGTGAAGGACGGCTGGACGTTCTCGAATGGCGAAAAAGTGACCGCCCGGTCCTTCGTGGACGCCTGGAACTACGGGGCCAGCCTGAAGAACAACCAGAAGAACGCGTACTTCTTCGGGTACATCGAGGGCTACGACAAGGTGCACCCCGACAGCGGCAGCCAGAGCGCCGGCACCCTGTCCGGGCTGAACGTGGTGGACGACCACACCTTCACGGTCCGGCTCCGGCAGAAGTTCTCCGGCTTCCCCGACACCCTCGGCTACGCGGCCTTCGCCCCGCTGCCCCGCGCCTTCTTCACCGACCACGCGGGCTGGCTGAGCAAGCCGGTCGGCAACGGGCCGTACACGATCGAGTCCTATACGAAGGGTTCGCAGATGACCCTGAGGAAGTGGGACGGGTACCCCGGCAGCGACAAGGCGCAGAACGACGGAGTGACCCTCAAGGTCTACACGGACAACAACACCGCCTACACCGATCTGATGGCGGGCAACCTCGACCTCGTCGACGACGTCCCCGCCGCCCAGCTGAAGAACGTCAAGAGCGACCTGGGCGACCGGTACATCAACACCCCGGCCGGCATCATCCAGACCCTGGCCTTCCCCTACTACGACCCGGCCTGGAACAAGGCCGGGTCGGAGAAGGTCCGCACGGGCCTGTCCATGGCGATCAACCGCAAGCAGATCACCGAGACCATCTTCAGCAACACCCGCACCCCGGCCACCGACTGGACCTCCCCGGTGCTCGGCACGGCCGGCGGCTACCAGGCCGGCCTGTGCGGCAAGGCCTGCGACTACGACCCCGCCGGGGCCAGGAAGCTGATCCAGCAGGGCGGCGGCATCCCCGGCGGCCAGGTCAGGATCACCTACAACGCCGACACGGGCTCGCACAAGGAGTGGGTGGACGCGGTGTGCAACTCCATCAACAACGCCCTCGGCAACGGCACGGCCTGCGTGGGCAACCCCGTCGGCACCTTCGCCGACTTCCGCAACCAGATCGGGCAGCACAAGATGCACGGCCCGTTCCGGGCGGGCTGGCAGATGGACTACCCGCTCATCCAGAACTTCCTCCAGCCGCTCTACTACACCGACGCCTCCTCCAACGACGGCAAGTGGTCCAACAAGAACTTCGACCACCTCGTCGACCAGGCCAACGCGCAGACCGACACCGGCAAGGCCGTGGACCTCTTCCGGCAGGCCGAGGGGGTCGTCCGCGACAACATGGCCGCCATCCCACTCTGGTACCAGAACGGCAGCGCCGGCTACTCGCAGCGGCTGTCCCATGTGGCCCTCAACCCCTTCAGCGTCCCCGTCTACAACGAGATCAAGGTCGGCTGACCGGGCATGGGGCGCTATGTCCTGCGGCGACTGCTCCAGATGATCCCGGTGTTCATCGGGTCCACCCTGCTGATCTTCCTCATGGTGAACGTGATGGGCGACCCCGTCGCGGGCCTGTGCGGGGAGCGGGCGTGCGACCCGGCGACCGCGGCCCAGCTGAGGAAGGAGTTCGGCCTGGACAAGCCGGTCTGGCAGCAGTACCTCACCTACATGGGGAACGTCTTCACCGGAGACTTCGGTACGGCGTTCAACGGCCAGAAGGTCACCGAGCTGATGGCCACGGCCTTCCCCGTGACCATCCGGCTCACCCTCGTCGCCATCCTCATCGAGATCGTCATCGGCATCACCCTCGGCGTGGTCACCGGTCTGCGCCGGGGCCGTCCCGTCGACACCGGGGTGCTCCTCGCCACCCTCGTGGTCATCTCCGTCCCCACCTTCGTCACCGGTCTGCTGCTGCAACTGCTGCTCGGCGTCGAGTGGCAGTGGATCAAGCCGTCCGTCTCGCCGGACGCCACCTTCGGCGAGCTGCTCGTGCCCGGCCTGGTCCTGGCCTCGGTCTCGCTCGCCTATGTCACCCGGCTGACCCGGACCTCCATCGCCGAGAACAAGCGGTCCGACTACGTCCGCACGGCGATCGCCAAGGGCCTGCCGAGACGCCGGGTCATCACCCGCCACCTGCTGCGCAACTCGCTGATCCCGGTGGTCACCTTCATCGGCACCGACATCGGCGCGCTGATGGGCGGGGCGATCGTCACCGAGCGGATCTTCAACATCCACGGCGTCGGCTACCAGCTCTACCAGGGCATCCTGCGGCAGAACACCCAGACGGTCGTCGGCTTCGTGACGATCCTCGTGCTGGTCTTCCTGGTGGCCAACCTCCTCGTCGACCTCCTGTACGCCGTACTCGACCCGAGGATCCGCTATGCCTGAGCAGCCGTACGAACCCGAGCGCGCGATCGCCGGCACGGGCATGGGCGGCACGATGGACCTGGGCGCCAGCGAGGCCGCGACCCTGGAGAAGACGCCGGGGGGCCCGGAAGGCACCGGCCCGGCCGGCGCACCCCGCTCGCTCTGGTCCGACGCCTGGCGGGACCTGCGCCGCAACCCCGTCTTCCTGCTCTCCGCCGTGGTCATCCTCTTCCTGGTCTTCATCTCCCTGTGGCCCTCGGCGATCGCCTCCGGCTCCCCCCTCACCTGCGACCTCGCCAAGGCCCAGGACGGCCCCGGCCCCGGCGCCCCCTTCGGCTACGACGGCCAGGGCTGCAACGTCTACACCCGCACCGTCTACGGCGCCCGTACGTCCGTCACGGTCGGCGTGCTGGCCACCCTCGGGGTGGCGCTGTTCGGCTCCGTGCTGGGCGGCCTCGCGGGGTACTTCGGCGGCACCTGGGACGCGATCCTGTCCCGGATCACCGACATCTTCTTCGCCATCCCGGTCGTCCTCGGCGGCCTCGTCCTCCTCTCCGTGGTGACCAGCAATACGGTCTGGCCGGTCATCGGGTTCATGGTCCTGCTCGGCTGGCCGCAGATCTCCCGCATCGCGCGCGGCTCGGTCATCACCGCCAAGCAGAGCGACTACGTCCAGGCCGCCCGCGCCCTCGGCGCCTCCGACTCCCGCATCCTGCTGCGCCACATCGCGCCCAACGCCGTGGCGCCGGTGATCGTCGTCGCCACCATCGCCCTCGGCACCTACATCGCCCTGGAGGCGACCCTGTCCTACCTCGGCGTCGGCCTCAAACCGCCCAGCGTCTCCTGGGGCATCGACATCTCGTCGGCCTCCAACTACATCCGCAACGCCCCGCACGCCCTGCTCTGGCCCGCGGGCGCCCTGGCGGTCACGGTCCTGGCCTTCATCATGCTCGGCGACGCGGTCCGCGACGCCCTCGACCCGAAGCTGAGGTGATCGTGCCGTGCTGCTCGACGTGCGGGACCTGCATGTGGAGTTCCGGACCCGGGACGGGGTCGCCCATGCCGTCAACGGGGTCAGCTACCGGGTGGACGAGGGGGAGACGCTGGCGGTGCTGGGGGAGTCCGGGTCGGGCAAGTCCGTCACCGCGCAGGCGGTCATGGGGATCCTCGACTCGCCGCCCGGGAGGATCACCGCAGGGCAGATCCTCTTCCAGGGGCGGGATCTGCTCACCCTGAAGGAGGAGGAGCGCAGGAGGATCCGGGGCGCCGGAATGGCGATGATCTTCCAGGACGCGCTGTCGGCCCTCAACCCGGTCCTCCCCGTCGGGGACCAGCTCGGCGAGATGTTCGTCGTGCACCGCGGGATGTCCC
The DNA here is from genome assembly GCF_042672505.1 of Streptomyces sp. NPDC127190. Lineage (NCBI taxonomy): Bacteria > Bacillati > Actinomycetota > Actinomycetes > Kitasatosporales > Streptomycetaceae > Streptomyces > Streptomyces sp. NPDC127190. The sequence goes on along the minus strand of NZ_JBHXVE010000001.1, from coordinate 687,767 downwards.
GCAAGGACGCCCGGGCCCGGGCCGTCGAGCTGATGGACCGGGTGCGGATCCCGGGCGCCGCCCAGCGCGTGCGGGACTACCCCCACCAGTTCTCCGGGGGCATGCGCCAGCGCATCATGATCGCCATGGCGCTGGCCCTGGAGCCCGCGCTCATCATCGCCGACGAGCCGACCACCGCCCTGGACGTCACCGTGCAGGCCCAGGTCATGGACCTGCTCGCGGAGTTGCAGCGCGAGTACCACATGGGACTCATCCTCATCACCCACGACCTGGGCGTGGTCGCGGACGTCGCCGACCGGATCGCGGTGATGTACGCGGGGAAGATCGTCGAGTCCGCGCCGGTGCTGGACATCTACAAGGCGCCCGCCCACCCCTACACCCGGGGCCTGCTGGACTCCGTACCCCGCCTGGACCAGAAGGGCCGGCAGCTGTACGCCATCCAGGGCCTGCCGCCCAACCTGATGCACATCCCGCCCGGCTGCTCCTTCCATCCCCGCTGCCCGATGGCGCAGGACGTCTGCCGCGCCGACGAACCCCCGCTGTACCCGGTGTCCGAGGTGCGCGGCAGCGCCTGCCACTTCTGGAGGGAGTGTCTGCATGGCCGTGAGCGCTGAGCCGATCCTGGAGGTCGCCGGGCTGGTCAAGCACTACCCGCTGACCCGGGGCGTCCTCTTCAAGAAGCAGGTCGGCGCGGTGAAGGCCGTGGACGGCGTGGACTTCACCCTGGCCAGGGGCGAGACCCTCGGCATCGTCGGCGAGTCCGGCTGCGGCAAGTCGACGGTCGCGAAGCTGCTGTGCAACCTGGAACGCCCCACGGCCGGCTCCATCCGCTTCAAGGGCGAGGACATCACCCGGCTGTCCGGCCGCGCGCTGAAGGCCGTACGCCGCAACATCCAGATGGTCTTCCAGGACCCGTACACCTCCCTCAACCCCCGGATGACGGTGGGGGACATCATCGGGGAGCCGTACGAGATCCACCCCGAGGCGGCCCCCAAGGGCGACCGGCGCCGCCGGGTGCAGGAACTGCTGGACGTGGTCGGCCTCAACCCGGAGTACATCAACCGCTATCCGCACCAGTTCTCCGGCGGCCAGCGCCAGCGCATCGGGATCGCCCGGGGCCTGGCGCTGCGCCCGGAGGTGATCGTCGCCGACGAGCCGGTCTCCGCTCTCGACGTCTCGGTGCAGGCCCAGGTGATCAACCTGCTGGCCCGGCTCCAGTCGGATTTCGACCTCTCCTACGTCTTCATCGCGCACGACCTGTCCATCGTCCGGCACATCTCGGACCGGGTCGGGGTGATGTACCTGGGCCGGATCGTGGAGATCGGCCGGGACGCCGAGATCTACGACCATCCCACGCACCCCTACACCCAGGCGCTGCTCTCCGCCGTCCCGGTCCCGGACCCCGAGGCCCGTGAACACCGGGAGCGGATCATCCTCTTCGGCGATGTGCCGTCCCCGACGGACATCCCGTCCGGCTGCCGCTTCCGCACCCGCTGCTGGAAGGCGCAGGAGCGCTGCGCCCTGGAGGTGCCGGCGCTGGCCGTGCCGGCTCATCTGCACGGCGCCGCCGGGCCCGCCGCGCACGACTCGGCCTGCCACTTCGCCGAGGAGAAGCGGGTCGTACCGCCGGAGGACGTCCTGGAGAACGGCAACGGGCCGGGGTGATATGACGCACCCCGGCCCGTTCACGGCACCCGCACGGCCGTACATGGATCAGCCTCGCGCGTCCGTATATCGGCACCGCTTCCGTGAAGTTGCCTGTGTGTTAACGCGGTTCACGTTCATTTTGCGGGGCGGGCCAGCGACCGCCGCAGGAAGTCCAGCTGGAGCCGCAGCAGGTTCTCCGCGACGGTCTCCTGCGGGGTCATATGGGTCACCCCGGACAGCGGCAGCACCTCGTGCGGGCGGCCGGCGGCGAGCAGCGCGGAGGAGAGCCGCAGGGAGTGCGCGACGACCACGTTGTCGTCCGCCAGCCCGTGGACGATCATCATCGGCCGGTGCGGCTCGGCGGCGTCGACCAGGCCCGCGTCGTCGATCACCGAGTTGCGGCGGTAGACCTCCGGCTGCTCGTCCGGGTGGCCCAGATAGCGCTCCTCGTAGTGGGTGTCGTAGAGCCGCAGGTCGGTGACGGGCGCGCCGACCACCGCCGCGTGGAAGACGTCCGGGCGGCGCAGTACCGCGAGGGCCGCCAGATAGCCGCCGAAGGACCAGCCCCGGATGGCCACCCGGTCCAGGTCCAGCGGGAACCGCCCGGCGAGCGCGTGCAGCGCGTCCACCTGGTCCTGGACCACGACGGCCGCCTTGTCGTCCCGGATCGCCTTCTCCCAGCCGGGGGAGTGGCCCGGGGTGCCCCGCCCGTCGGCGACGACCACCGCGAAGCCCTGGTCGGCGAACCACTGGGAGGTGAGGTGGGCGTTGTGCGCGGCGACCACCCGCTGGCCGTGCGGACCGCCGTAGGGGTCCAGCAGCACCGGCAGGGGCGTGTCACCGTGGTAGTCCCGTGGCATAAGCACGGCGCATGGAATTCTGCGTGCGCCCCCCTGGGTGAGCGTCACCCGGGGGGACATACCGGGATCTTCGGCGTACGACCGGACAGTGGCCGCCGGTTTTCCGTCACGCAGTACCTGCGCCCGGGTGCCCGGCCGGTCCAGCGCCGCGGACACCAGGACCGTCACCCCTCCGCAGCGCACCGCCGAGTGCACACCCGGCTCCTGGGACAGGCGCTCCACGCCCAGCTCGTTCACCCGGTACACATGGATTTCGCCGATTTCCGGGTCCTCCGCCTCCGCGCCCGCGGCGGCGGAAACCAGTACGTCCTGCGGACCGACGTCCAGCACCGCCCGGATGTGCAACTGGCCGCTGGTCAGCGGCCTTTCGCCGACCGCCAGCACGCGTGCCCCGCCCTCGTCCGCGATACGGACAAGCTGCCCGGAGGGGCTCCAGCAGGGCACTCCAGCGAAAAGTTCCAGCCAACTTGGATCTTCATCGGCGTGCACCATCCGGGTGGCCCCGGTGTCCGGGTCCACCGCGAGGATCAACTGGCTCCGCTGGTCCCGCGCCTGCACGAGTACCAGCGGGGCACCTGCCTCTGACCAGTGCACTCGTGCCAGATACGGATAGCGGGACCGGTCCCACGCGACCTCCGTGCGCTCCCCGTCCAGGCCGAGCACGAACAGCCGTACCTCCGCGTTAGGAGTGCCGGCGGCGGGGTACGCGACGTTATTTGGCTCACGCTCCGGGTGGGCCGGGTCGGCGATCCACCACCGCTGCACCGGCGTGTCGTCCACGCGCGCCACGAGCAGCCGGCGCCCGTCCGGCGCCCACCAGAAACCACGCGAACGGTGCATCTCCTCGGCCGCGATGAACTCCGCGAGCCCGTAGGAAACCCCCTCCGCCTCCGGCTCGGCGAGCGCCCGGTCGGCGCCGCCCTCCGCGTCCACCACCCGCAGCGCGCCCCGCGCGACATACGCGATGTGCCGGCCGTCGGGCGCCGGGCGCGGGTCGATCACCGGCCCGGGGACGCCCAGTTCGCGTGCCGTGCCGACCCGCAGCTCGGCCGCGAAAAGCCGCCCTGACAAGGTGAAAGCCGCCAACTCCACGGCCGCGTCGGTGGCGTACCCGACGATCCCGGCGCCGCCCTCGCGGCTCCGCTCCCGGCGCGCCCGCTCCTCGGCGGAGAGTTCTTCCCCGGCCCCCGCAAGCAGTGCGGCCGGGTCCGCCGCGAGGCGCTCGGTGCCCTCCGGAAGATCCAGCACCCACAGGGAGTGGGCGCGGTCCGTGCCGGAACCGGAACGCAGGAACGCGACACGCGAGCCGTCGGGCGCCACGGTGAACGCACGCGGCGCGCCGAGCGTGAACCGCAGCGTCCGGGCGTGCCGACGGGGGAAGGAGTCAGCCTCGGTCGTCATACCCCGACCATATTGGCCATGCGCCCCCTTGTGCGGCCGTGCGCCGAGCGATGCGCGCATACGGATAGTTATGATCACTACCGCTGTGTGGGTATGAACCTGCTGGCGTCCGCATGGATTTGCTCAACTGATCTAGATCTGGCGATCTTTGTGACTGGCGATCTTTGGAGGTGAGCCGCCGTGGCACTCTCGATTTCGGCGGTGGTGCTGCTGGCGATCATCGTCTTCTTGCTGATCAAGAAGTCCGGGCTGAAGGGCGGTCACGCAGCTGTCTGCGTCCTGCTGGGGTTCTATCTCGCCTCCTCGACGATCGCTCCGACGATCAGCGAGCTGACGACCAACGTGGCCAGCATGATCGGCAGCATCAAGTTCTGAGCCGGGCCCGGTCGCGGCCGGCTCCGGCGCCGACTTCGCCGATCGCCCTCGCCACGCTTGGATAGTTGCACTACCTTTCCGGCGTGGACCAGTTGACCGCTGACGACCCGACCCGCATCGGCCCGTACCGCCTGATCGCCCGGCTGGGCGAGGGCGGCATGGGGCTGGTCTATCTCGGGCGCTCCGAGGGCGGCCGCACCGTGGCCGTGAAAGTCGTGCAGGCCGAGTACGCCGGGCATCAGGAGTTCCGCCGGCGGTTCGCCCGTGAGGTGGCCGCCGCCCGGCGGGTGGGCGGCAGTTGGACGGCGGCCGTGCTCGACGCCGACCCCGAGGCCGCCGTCCCCTGGGTCGCCACCCAGTACATCCCGGGGCCCGACCTGCACACCGTGGTCGCCAAGGACTTCGGGCCGCTGCCCGAGTACTCGGTGCACGCCCTGGCCAACCGGCTCGCCCTCGCCCTCGGTGCCGTGCACGAGGCGGGCCTGATCCACCGCGACCTCAAGCCCTCCAACGTCCTCGTCACCGTCGACGGCCCCCGCGTCATCGACTTCGGCATCGCCCGCGCCATGGACAGCCTCTCCGGGCACAGCCTGCTCACCCGCACCGGCATGCTCATCGGCTCGCCCGGCTTCATGTCGCCGGAACAGGTCCGCGGCCTCGAACTCACCCCCGCCAGCGATGTGTTCTGCCTCGGCGCGGTCCTCGTCTACGCCGCCACCGGCCGCCTTCTCTTCGGCGCCACGGAAACCGGTCTGAACGCCCACCTCTTCCGGATCGCCGAGGAGGAGGCCGATCTGACCGGCGTACCCGAGCCGCTGGCCGATCTGGTCGCCGCCTGCCTGCACAAGGACCCGGCCCAGCGGCCGACCCCGCGACAGGTGGCCGAGCGCACGGCACCGGAGCGGGCCGGGGAATGGCTGCCGGGGCCCGTCCTGGCACAACTCGGTCGGCACGCGGCCCAGTTGCTGGACTTCGCCCCGGCGCCGCGGGCGGAGACGCCGGCAGTACATCCCCAGCGGGAGGCGCCCGCGCCGGGATCCTCGGGGGAGGCACCGGTGCCCGGCCCCGGCGCCGAACCCCAGCCGGACCCGCGGGTCGCGCTGGTTCGGTCCCGCGCCGATGCCCCGGTGCCGCAGGCCCCGCCCGCGTCCCCGCCCCCGCCGCCCGCCTACTCGCCGACGGTCCCCACCGCCCCCGCGCCGCCGAACCCCCGGCGCTGGTGGGGTCTGGTGGCGCTGATGCTGGCGCAGCTGACGGTCCCGCTGGAAACGGCGGCGTTCGTGCTGGGGATGCAACCCGTCCAGATCGATCTGCACGCGTCCTACGCCGGCCCGTTCACCCTGCCCGCCGTCTACGCCATCGCCTTCGGCGGCCTGCTGCTGCCCGGCGGGTATCTCGGGGACCGGATCGGGCGCAAACCGGCCCTGGTCATCGGCCTGATCGGGTTCGCGGTGGCCTCCGCGCTCGGCGGCTCCGCCGAGACCGCCGCGGTGCTGACCCTCGCCCGCGCCCTCCAGGGCGTCTTCGCCGCCCTGGTCACCCCGTCCGTGCTCGCCCTGGTGAGCACCGGCTTCCCCGAGCCCAGCGAGCGCCGCAGGGCCTTCGGGATCTACGCCCTGGTGACCGCCGGCGGTACGGCCCTCGGGCTGGCCCTGTCCGGACCGATGCTGGAGTACCTCTCCTGGCGGATCTGCCTGTACGTCGTCGTCCCGCTGGCCGTGCTCGCCCTGGCCGGCGTCGGCCCCCTGGTCCAGGACGGCCCGCGCCGCACCGGTGCCGGATCCGACCTGCCCGGTGTGCTCTCCGGCTCCCTGGGCATGGTGGCGCTCGCCTACTGCTTCAACCGGGTCCGGGACTTCGGGTGGGCCGACCCGCAGGTCCTCGTGCTGCTCCTGGGAGGTGCGGCCCTGTTCGCGGGCCGCGTGTGGCGGCAGCGCAGGAAGGAGCCGTACGTCCTGCGAGACCGCCGCCGCCTCGGCAGCCACCTCACCCTGATCCTGTTCGGCACGGGCGCCATGGGCCTCTGGCACGCCGTGGCCCTCTTGCTGCTCCACCGGGGCAGCGGTTTCGCGCAGATCGGGACGGGCCTCCTGCCGCCGGCCCTGGCGGTGGCCGTCGGCGCCACCCAGGTCTCCGCCCGCCTGCTGGGCCGGGCCGCGCCCCGCGCCCTGGTCGCGGCGGGCCTGCTGGTGGCGGCGCTCGGGGCGGCGTTGCTGGCCGTCCTGTCGCCGGAGGGGGGTCCGCTGCTCCTGGTGGGCACGCTGACGGCCGGTTTCGGCATCGGCTTCGCCGGCGTGCCGCTCTACGCGATGGCCACCGCGGACATCGCCCCGGAACACGCCGGTGCGGCAGCGGCGGCCGCCGGTACGGCCCAGCAGCTGGGCGAGGCGCTCGGCTGGGGACTGCTCATGTCGGCCTCCGGGAACTCCTACAACTCCTACGCCCTGACGTTCGGCTGGTCGGCGGCCGCGCTGCTGCTGGCGGCCCTCCCCGCCACGCTGATCGGCTCACCCCGGACGGCCGCCGCCTCGTAGGGTGGCCCCATGACGGAACTGCCCTCCCGGCGTCTGCTGCTGGTGCACGCGCACCCGGACGACGAGTCGATCAACAACGGCGCGACCATGGCCAGGTACGCGGCCGAAGGTGCCCATGTGACCCTCGTCACCTGCACTCTCGGCGAGCGGGGGGAGGTCATCCCCCCGGAGCTGCGGCACCTGACGGGCCCCGCGCTGGGCGCCCACCGGCGCGGTGAGCTGGCCGCCGCCGTGCGCGAGCTGGGCGTGACCGACGCCCGGCTGCTCGGCGGGGCGGGCCGGTACGGGGACTCCGGGATGATGGGCACCGCCGACAACGACGACCCTGGCTGCTTCTGGCAGGCCGACGTCGACGAGGCCGCGGGGCTGCTGGCGGACGTGATCCTGGAGGTCCGGCCGCAGGTGCTGGTCACCTATGACCCCGACGGCGGCTACGGCCACCCCGACCACATCCAGGCCCACCGCGTCGCCATGCGCGCCGTCGAACTGGCGGACGAGCGCGGGCACCGCATCGCCAAGGTCTACTGGAACCGTGCCCCGCGCTCCGTCGTGGAGGCCGCCTTCGCCCGCCTCCAGGACGAGCTGACCGCGCTGCCGTTCGACAAGAGCGCCGCCGTGGACGACGTACCGGGTGTGGTGGACGACGAGCGCGTCACCACCACCGTCGACGGCACCGCGTTCGCCGCCGCAAAGGCTGCCGCGATGCGCGCCCACGTCACCCAGATCGAGGTCGCCGAACCGTACTTCGCACTCTCGAACGAACTCGCCCAGCCGCTGTTCACCACCGAGTACTACGAGTTGGTGCGCGGCCAGGGGCAGGACGGCGAGACCGACCTGTTCGCGGGCGTCCAGGGCGGGGAGGCGTCGTGAGCGGCAACGGAAACGGCTCGTTGCTCACGCAGCCGCTGCGGCCGCCCTCCGCCGGGCGCGCCGCCGCCCACGTCGGACTGTTCCTGCTCGGCGCGGTCGTCGGCCTGGCCGGCGCCCTGGTGCAGGCCGCCTGGTTCCCCGGCGGGCTGCTGCTCGCCCTCGCGGGCGCCACCGGGGTGTTCCTCGGCGGGGCGTACGCCACCGGCGGGCGCGGCGGGGCGGTCGCCCCGGCGGCCGGCTGGATGGTCTGCGTCATCCTGCTCACCGCCTCGCGCCCCGAAGGCGACTTCCTCTTCGGCGCCGGCGGCGGCTCCTATCTCTTCCTGCTCGGCGGCATGGCCCTCGCTGTGATCTGCGCCACCGTTGGTGCGGTACGGCAACCCGGCGGCGGTCCCGTCCGACTTGGCAAGTGACGTACCACTTCGCCGTACGGTGTGCGTGCGAGTCCGGTGTGGGTTTCCTCAGCGGTCATGGGATACACGCCAGAAGTGGCCAGTATGGTGGTGCGCGCCGCCGAGCTGCCCGAGCAAATGAGGTCGTGACGGGCGGTGGAGCCAACTGGGAGAACCTGCCTTGAGTCGTGAAACTGACACTCCGTCCTCCGGGCCCGACGGGCGCGGCGGAGCCGCATACCCCTCCGGCACGCCGCCGTACGGGACCCCCTTGGCTTCCGACGACGGTACGGACGCGGGCCGTTCGGGTGCGCGTCCGGAGGAGAAGAAGACCGAGACCACGCTGACCACCCGGATCCGGATCAACATCCCCGGTTCCCGGCCCATCCCGCCCGTCGTCGTGCGCAAGCCCGTCGGGGAGGCCGAGGGCTCCGCCGCGGACGAGGCACCCGCCGAGCAGGCGCCCGCCGCTCCGGCCGAGCCCGACCGGGCCGCCGCCGAACCGGCCGCGCAGGCCGAGGAGAAGGCCAGCGACTGGTTCGCGCCCCGCAAGTCCTCGGCGCCCAAGGGCGCTCCGGGCGGCGGCGGCACGAACGGGGCCGGGACGCCCGGCGGTTCCGGCACCGCCCCCGGCGCGTCGGCCGCCCGTCCGGGTGGTCCGGGTGCATCCGGTACGACTGGTAGCACCGGCGCACGCCCGGGTGGCGCACGCTCCGGCGGTGGCCGTCCCGGTGGCGTGGTCGGCTCCATGAGCATGTCCGGCGGCTCCCGGCCCGGCGGTACGGGCGGCAAGGGCGGTCTGCCCGGCGCCACCGGCGGTCCGGTCGCCCCGGGCCACGGCGGTGGCACCGGCTCCTTCGACGTGACCGAGGCGCTGGCCGCGGGCCCGCTGGGCGGCGGCTCCCGCCCGTCCGGCACGGGTGACTCCCGCCGGGACGAGCTGCCGTACTTCTCGGACGGCGCCGACACCGGCGCGGCCGACGGCTTCGGCGGCGGTGCCGCGGCCGGTTCCGGCGGTTCCGGCGGCTTCGACGGGCCGCTCGGTTCCGGCGGTCCCGGCGGCCCGCAGGGTCCGGCCGGGCCCACCGGCGGCCCGGTCACCGGCGACAGCCCCTTCCTCACGTCCGGCGCCGACCTCGGCCGCGGTGAGCCCTTCGGCGGCCCGCGGGCCACGGCCCAGCGCAGCGCCATCGCCGACCTCGCAGGCACGGAGGCCGCCGGCGCCCCCGTCGGCCGCGGTCCCGGCGGCGGGATCAGCGACGACACCGCGATCCTCACCCCGCAGAAGCCGGCCCCGGAACCCGGCACCCCCGGCTACCGCTCCCCGGCCGACGACAACGTCTCCGGGCACACCGTCACCAGCGGCATCCCGGTCGTCCCGGGCGCCGGCAGCCCGTCGGGCGCCCCCTTCGGCTCGCACTCCGACGGCCCGGTGCCGCACACGGCGCCGAAGCCCGCGCCGGCCCCCGCGCCCAGGGCGCAGAACAAGGCGCAGGCCAAGCCGAAGAAGAAGGGCCGCAGCAAGCTGATGCTGCTCGCCGTCGGCCTGGTCGTCGTCGCGGGCGGTGTGTACGGCGCCGGACTGCTGATGAACCACACCGACGTGCCCAACGGCACCACCGTGCTCGGCGTGGACATCAGCGGCACCCGCGACGACGCCGTCAAGAAGCTCGACGACACCTTCGGCAGCCGGGTGAACAAGCCGCTGAAGCTGTCCGTCGACGGCCGCACGGTCACCCTCACCCCGGCCAACGCGGGGCTCCAGTTCGACTTCCAGGCCACCGTGAGCAAGGCCGCGAAGAGCGACTACAACCCGGTCTCCGTGGTCGGCTCCCTCTTCGGCCAGAAGCGCGTGATCGACCCGGTCATGCCGGTGGACGAGGAGAAGCTCCAGGCCGCCCTCCAGCAGGCCGGCGGCGGCTCCGGCTCGGTCACCGACGGCACCGTGAAGTTCGTGGCGGGCAAGGCCGTCGCCGTCTACGGCAAGACGGGCAAGGGCATCGACGCGGGCCGCTCCACCGCGGCCATCGAGCAGGCCTACCGCACCATGGTGGAGACGGACAGCGCGGCCGCGGTCGCGGTACCGACGACCACCCGGCAGCCGACGGTCTCGAACGCCGAGGTCGACCGCGAGCTGAAGGAGTTCGGGGAGCCGGCGATGTCGGGGCTCGTGACCGTACGGGTGGACGCGGCGCACTCGGTCCTGATGAGCCCGCAGAAGTCGCTGTGGAAGTTCCTCAAGGTGACGGCCGTCAACGGCAAGCTGGTCGACAAGCCCGACCTGGTCGCCCTGAAGCAGCTGTACGGCCAGGCCTTCGACGGGGTGCTCATCACGCGCGGCAACGGCAAGAAGACGCCGGTCACCCCACAGGACGTGTACGCCGCGCTGCGTCCGGCACTGCTGAGCAAGACCAACCGGGTCGGGGTCATCTCCACCAACCCCAGCTGACACCCGCGCGGCGGGCCCGTGGCCGTCCACGGGCCCGTCGCGCTTGTGCGTATGACATCTGTCATGCGGCACTCAGGACCGGCGACACTGCCCGCCTCCCGGTCCGCTCGGCGAGCATGGGTGTCATGACAACGACAGCGGCACCGGCCACCGCCGCCCCGGTGGTCGGGTTCGACCAGGTGACCAAGACCTACGGGAACGTGCGGGCCGTCGACGGCCTCTCGCTCCGCCTCCACCCCGGCGAGACCGTGGCCCTGCTCGGCCCGAACGGCGCCGGCAAGTCCACCACCCTCGACCTGCTCCTCGGCCTCAAGCAGCCCGACAGCGGCTCGGTGAGCCTGTTCGGCGGCACCCCGCGCGAGGCGATCGTGGCCGGCCGGGTCGGGGCCATGCTCCAGAGCGGCGGCCTGATGGACGAGGTCACCGTCGCCGAACTCGTCAAGCTCGGCTGCTCGCTGCACCCGAGGCCGCACAAGCCGGCCGACGTGATGGCCCGCGCGGGCATCACCCAGATCGCCGACCGCAAGGTCAACAAGCTCTCCGGCGGCCAGGTCCAGCGGGTCCGGTTCGCGCTCGCCACCGCCGGGGACAGCGACCTCATCCTGCTGGACGAGCCGACCACCGGCATGGACGTCTCCGCCCGCCAGGCCTTCTGGGCCACCATGCGGGAACAGGCCGACCAGGGCCGTACGGTGCTGTTCGCCACCCACTACCTCGAAGAGGCCGACGCCATCGCCGACCGGGTGCTCGTGCTGCACCGCGGCCGGCTCCTCGCCGACGGCACCGCCGCCGAGATCAAGGCCAGGGCGGGCGCCCGGCGGGTCTCCTTCGACCTGGAGGGCCGGATCGACGAGGACGCGCTGCGCGCGCTGCCGTTCCTGACGTCCGTCGACGTGTCCGGGCAGACCGTCCGGCTCCAGTCGTCCGACGCCGACGCCACCGTCCACGCCCTGTACGGCCTCGGTGTCTACCCCCGCAACCTCGAAGTCGCCGGGCTCGGCCTGGAGCAGGCCTTCGTCGCCATCACGGAGGCCGAGGAGGCCAAGCAGTCATGAACTCGCTGATCAAGCTGGAACTCGCCCGCGTCATGCGGAACAAGAAGTTCCTGTTCTTCTCGGTGCTCTACCCCTCCTTCATCTACCTGATCTTCTCCAGCAGCGCCGGCTCGAACCAGAAGGTCGACGGCACCGGCCTGACCGTCGCGACCTATCTGATGGTGTCCATGGCCTCCTTCGGCGCCCTGACCGCCGTGCTGATGGGCAACAGCGAGCGCATCGCCAAGGAGCGCGAGAGCGGCTGGGTACGGCAGCTGCGGCTGACCCCGCTGCCCGGGCACGGCTACGTCCTCGCCAAGACCGCCAGCGCGGCCGTGGTGAGCCTGCCGTCCATCGTCGTGGTCTTCGCGGTCGCCGCCGCCGTCAAGCACGTACGCCTCGACGCCTGGCAGTGGCTCGCGCTGACCGGGGTCATCTGGGCCGGCAGCCTGGTCTTCGCCGCGCTCGGCGTGGCCATCGGCTATATCGCTTCCGGGGACGCGGTCCGCCCCATCACGATGATCGTCTACTTCGGTCTGTCGATCCTCGGCGGCCTGTGGATGCCGACCACGACCTTCCCGCAGTTCCTCCAGGACATCGCGAAGTGGCTGCCCACCCACGCGTACGCTGCCCTCGGACGGGCGATCGAGCAGAGCCAGGCACCGCACGCCACCGACATCGCCGTCCTCGCCGTCTACTTCCTGCTGTTCGCGGGCGGCGCGGCCTGGCTGTACCGGAAGGACACGCTGAAGGCGTGAGCGCCATGACGGAAGACACCCGGGCCCGCGAACGGCGGCCCGAGCGCTTGGTGCTGATCGGCCACGGCCCGCGTACGTGGCGCGAGCTGCGGGTCAAGGCGCTGTGGATCGGGGTCTGGCTGGTCTTCCTCGCCCCGCCGGTCGGCGACCTGGCCGGCGGCCGGCACCCGGCCGCGGCCACCGCGGCCGGCGCGCTCGGCCTCACCGTCTTCGTCGCGGCCTATCTGACGCTGGTCTTCCGGAACATGGGCCGGCCGTTCGCCCGGCGGACCGTGGTCGGTCTGCTCGCGGTCCTCGGCGTCCTGGCCCCCCTGCTCGCCTTCACCCTCGGCAGTGCCTGGCTCGGGCTCTTCGTCTACGTCTCGGTGGCCTGCGGGGCGACCCTGCCGGTCCGGGCCACCTACTGGGCGATCCCGGCCACGGCCGCCGTGGCCCTCCTCGTCGGGCTGCACGACGGGCAGCGGCCGGGCTGGGACCTGCTGCTCGTCCTCCTCATCGGGTTCGCGATGACCGGCGTCGGCCAACTGGTGCGGACCACGATCGAGTTGCGCAAGGCGCGGGCCACCGTCGCCCAGCTCGCCGCCAACGAGGAGCGCCTGCGCCTCGCCCGCGACCTGCACGACCTGCTCGGTCACTCCCTCTCCCTGATCACGCTGAAGAGCGAGCTGGCCGGCCGGATGCTGCCCGACCACCCCGACAAGGCGGCCCAGCAGGTCGCCGACATCGAACAGGTCAGCCGGCAGGCCCTGGTCGACGTCCGGGAGGCCGTCACCGGCTACCGGCGGCCTCGCCTCGCCGCCGAACTCGCCGGTGCCGAAGTGGCCCTGACCGCCGCCGGGGTCACCGCCGAGATCCCCGCCGAGCCCGACCTCACCGGCGTGCCCGAGGAGGCCGAGGCGGCGCTCGCCTGGGCGCTGCGCGAGGCGGTCACCAATGTCGTCCGGCACAGCGGCGCCGACACCTGTGCCGTGCGGCTGCTGCGCCGCCAGACCCTGGACGGGCCGGTCCTCGAACTCACCGTGGAGGACGACGGGTCCGGCGCGACCGGCAGCGTCCCCGGCGGCGGCCCCGGCAACGGGCTGACGGGCCTGGCCGAGCGGCTGGAGAAGGCCGGCGGCGCTCTGGAGGCGGGCCGGTTCAGGCACGGCTTCCGGCTGGTCGCCCGCGTGCCCACGGAGCCCGGCGCGGACATAGGATCCGGGGCATGACGAGCACGATCAAGGTCCTGTTGGCCGAGGACCAGTCGATGGTCCGCGAGGCGCTGGCCGCACTGCTCGGCCTCGAGGACGACATCGAGGTCGTCGCCCAGGTGGCGCGCGGCGACGAGGTGCTCGCCGCCGTCGGCGCCCACGGTGTGGACGTGGCGCTGCTCGACATCGAGATGCCGGGCTGCACCGGCATCGAGGCGGCGGCCCGGGTGCACCAGGAGTTTCCGCAGGTCAAGCTCGTCGTGCTGACCACCTTCGGGCGGCCCGGCTATCTGCGCAGCGCCATGGAGGCGGGTGCCGACGCCTTCCTGGTCAAGGACGCGCCGGCCGCCCAGCTCGCGGCGGCCGTGCGCAAGGTGCTGGCCGGGGAGCGGGTCATCGACCCCACCCTGGCCGCCGCCGCGCTCGCCGAGGGCGCCAACCCGCTCACCGACCGCGAGCGCGAGGTGCTCCGCGCGGCGGCCGACGGCTCCACCAACGCCGAACTGGCCAAGGCCCTCCACCTCTCCCAGGGCACGGTCCGCAACTACCTCTCCACCGCCATCCAGAAGCTGGCGGTGCGCAACCGGGCGGAGGCGGTCCGCATAGCCCGGGAGAAGGGCTGGCTCTGACCGCCCCGGACCGTCAGTTGAGCTTGGCCCGCGCCGTGTTCGCCTCCTGGCGGACCTGGTGGGCGGCGCTCTCGTCGACCACCTCGATCAGGTGGGCGTAGGCGTCCAGTTCCGCCGCCCCCGCGGTGAACTGCCCCCGCTGCACCAGCAGCTGCCCGCGCTCGTAGCGCAGCCGGGCCGGATGCGAGGGGATCAGCAGCGCCAGCTCCACGGCCAGCAGCCCGACGTCCGACCGCTCGGGCCGGGCGGCGGCCCACGCGCGCATGTTGTTCAGGATCCGCTGGACGACCTCCAGCGGCGGCGCGGGCTCCAGCATCCCGGGGTCCAGCGGCGCGCCCGTGGCACCGGCCACCAGCAGTTCGGCGTCGGTGCCGGTCAGCACCCGCCCGCCGTCGAACGGATCGGCCAGCACCTGCTCCTTGGCCGTACCGAAGCCGACCACGAAGTGCCCCGGCAGCGCGACGCCGTACACCGGGGCGCCCGCCCGCCGCGCGACCTCCAGCCACACCACCGACAGCAGGATCGGCAGCCCGCGCCGCCGCCGCAGCACCTCGTGCAGCAGCGAGGACTCCAGCCGCTGGTAGTCGCCCGGGGTGCCGTGGAAGTCGTACGCCCCGCCGAGCAGCCGTCGTACCGCCTCGGCCCAGGCGCGCGGCCCGCCCGGCCGGTACGGCAGCTCACCGGCCAGCCGGTCCAGCTCCAGCTGGGCGGCGTCGATGCCGGCCTCGTCCAGCGTGCCGTCCGCCTCCGCGCCGATCAGCAGGCACAGCGCGGCGAGGTCGGGCCGCTCGGACCGGGCCTCCTGGGCGAACCGCTCGCGCAGCTCGGCGGAACGTTCCGGCGGGGGCGGGTACGGCGGCGGCAGATACGGGTGGTGCATGACTGGCTCCTGCCCATTCCCGACGGGTTCTACGACCGTGCCGACCCGGTCGCCGAGCCGTCCTCCGGCCGGTCCGGCGCCCGGTAGTAGTGGTAGGCGTGGTGCGGGGCGAAGCCCAGGGCCGTGTACAGGCCCCGCGCGGCCTCGTTGTCCCGCTCCACCTGGAGCCAGGCCGCCGAGGCGCCCTCGTCCAGGGCGCGCCGGGCCAGCGCGGCCATCACCTCGGTGGCGAGCCCCTGACGGCGCCGTTCGGGGTCCACCTCGACCGCGGCGAACCCGGCCCACCTCCCGTCCACCACACACCGCCCGATCGCGGCGGGAGCCTGCCCACCGGGAACCGTCGCGAACCACGTCGAGGGCCCGCTGTGCAGCACCCGCAGGGCCACCTCGCTCACCCCCTTGCGCCGGTACCGCGCGAGCCATGCCTCGTCCGCCTCCCGGGACAGCACCACCCCGGCGCCCTCGGCCCGGTCCGCGACCGGCGCCGCCGCACCGGTCCACAGCTCGGCGGTCACCTCCCGCACCCAGCCGCGCCGCTCCAGCTCCGCGCCCAGCAGCTCCTGGGTGCCCTCGGCCCCGGTGGCGGTCTGGACGTAGGCGGGCAGGCCGCGCTCGCCGTACCAGCGTCGTACGGCCTCCAGGGCGGCGTCGAGCGGGCGGCCCGGGTCGCCGAGCGGCAACACGCTGTTGGCCCGCCGGGTAAAGCCCTGGGCAGCCCGCAGCTCCCACTCGCCGAGCCGCTCGCTCTCCACCGGCTGCCAGGCGCGCGCGGCGATCCGGGCCAGCTCGGCATAGGAGGCCGCGGGGCCCGGCCGGCGGGCCGGGGCGGCCGGCACGACCTTCCCCGCGACCAGGGACTTTTCCGGAATCCGGACGCGCTGACCGTCCCGTCGTGTGATCATGAGCACGCCAGCATCCCATGATGTGAGAACACCGACCGTGTCAGTGAACTTCTGGGCTCCCTGACCGGTTCCGGCCAAGCATCGTACCGAGATACGTTTTCCCACGTCAGAAGGGGTAACACGGACTTCCAGACGTCCTGCCGCCGAGATTCCCACTGGTCAGATCACCCCTCCTGCTCGGATCATGCTCCGGAACGGAGATACTAGGGGCGGGCATCGACTACGCCGCGCTCCCGCGCGCCAGGCGGCGGAGCCTGAGGAGGCCCGCCAGCGCCCTATCGAGGAGGAACGACAGCGTGACCTACGTCATCGCGCAGCCTTGTGTCGACGTCAAGGACAAGGCGTGCATCGAGGAGTGCCCGGTCGACTGCATTTACGAGGGCTCCCGGTCCTTGTACATCCACCCGGACGAATGCGTCGACTGTGGTGCCTGTGAGCCGGTCTGCCCGGTCGAGGCGATCTTCTACGAGGACGACGTCCCGGAGGAGTGGAAGGACTACTACAAGGCCAACGTCGAGTTCTTCGACGAGCTGGGCTCGCCCGGCGGGGCCAGCAAGCTGGGGCTGATCGAGCGCGACCACCCCTTCGTCGCCGCGCTGCCGCCGCAGGGCGAGTGACCGTTTAAGCACCAAGCGGCCCGCCCACCGCGCCGCGCCGCCTCGGTCCCGTACGGCCGGATCGCCCTGATCGCCGCCGCACGGGACCGAGGCGTTTTCCCACGCCGCCGGGCGTTCCGCCGTACCAGACGAAAGCGAGCCACCGACCGTGTCCGCAGTCTCCGACCGGCTCCCCACCTTCCCCTGGGACAAGCTGGACCCGTACAAGAAGACGGCCGCCGCGCACCTCGACGGCATCGTCGACCTCTCCGTCGGCACCCCCGTCGACCCGGTTCCCGAGCTGGTCCAGAAGGCGCTCGTCGCCGCCGCGGACTCGCCTGGCTACCCGACGGTCTGGGGCACCCCGGCGCTGCGCGACGCGATCACCGGCTGGCTGGAGCGCCGCCTGGGCGCCCGCGAGGTGACCCACCGCCATGTCCTGCCGGTGGTCGGCTCCAAGGAGCTGGTGGCCTGGCTGCCGACCCAGCTCGGCCTCGGCCCCGGCGACCGGGTCGCCTACCCGCGCCTGGCCTATCCCACCTACGAGGTCGGCGCCCGCCTGGCCCGCGCCGCGTACGAGGTCTACGACGACCCGCGCGAGCTGGACCCCGAGGGCCTGAAGCTGCTCTGGCTGAACTCCCCGTCCAACCCGACCGGCCGGGTCGTCCCGAAGCAGGACCTGGCCGACATCGTCGCCTGGGCCCGCGCGCACGGCGTCCTGCTCGTCTCCGACGAGTGCTACCTGGAGCTGGGCTGGGAGGCCGACCCGGTCTCGGTCCTGCACCCGGACGTGAACGGCGGCTCCTACGACGGCATCGTGGCCGTCCACTCCCTGTCCAAGCGGTCCAACCTGGCCGGCTACCGGGCGGCCTTCATCGCCGGCGACCCGGCGGTGCTGGGCCCGCTGCTGGAGATCCGCAAGCACGGCGGCATGATGACCTCGGCGCCGACCCAGGCGGCGGTCGTGGCGGCGCTGTCCGACGACACCCACGTCCACGAACAGCGCGAGCGCTACGCGGCCCGCCGGGAGATCCTGCGGGCGGCGCTGCTGGCCCACGGCTTCCGCATCGAGCACAGCGAGGCGAGCCTGTACCTCTGGGCCACCCGCGACGAGTCCTGCTGGACCACCGTCGCCCACCTGGCCGAGCGGGGCATCCTGGTCGCCCCCGGCGACTTCTACGGCGAGGCGGGCCGGAACTTCGTCCGCGTGGCCCTGACCGCCTCCGACGAGCGCGTACGGGCCGCTGCGCAGCGTCTGACGGTGTAGCACCCGCCTGACGGCCCGGCAGCCGGGCGGGTACGGCAAAACGGGGCCCGGGGAACTCCCCGGGCCCCGTCAGCGGCCGTCAGCGGTCGAGCGGCGCGCTCAGCCGCCCAGCGGCAGGCCGCCCTGCACCGGCAGGTTCGGCAGGCCGCCCTTCGTCGCGGTGGACGCGGTGTCGCCGAGCACGCCCCCCGCGGCACCGGCCGCGTCCCCCGCGGCCTTCTGCGCCACGGGCGTCGTCTTCTTCACGGCGCTGCCACCGGTCTTGCCCGCGGCCGGCACCGTCTGCTCGACGGCCTTGCCGCCCGCGTGGCCCGCGAGCGAGGTGACGTTCTGCGTGGCACCGTCGACCGTGTTGCCGACGTGCGCCCCGTCCACGGCGGTCAGACCACCGAGGTTCGGCGTGGCCGCCGGCAGGTTCGCGGCCGCATTGGCGGAGCCGGCCGCACCGACCCCGGCAGCCGCTCCCGCTGCGACGAGCAGCGCGGCACGGGCGATCCGGCGGGTCAGAGGGAGGGACATGATGCTCCATTCGACGGAAGAAAACGGTGGTGGTGTCCGGTCCGGTTCCGGCTCGGACGCCGTGACTACCGCTCGAACCCCCTGAAGGTTGCGGACGCCGCAGGTAAAGAATGGATAACGCATCGCATTATCAGGTGTGGATAAAAACGGGCAAAGAACGTCTGCCCGAGCGTGTGCAGAATCCTTCCGGCCCTTGAATTCCCGGGAATTCCGGCACAGAGGCCACCCTCGCCGGGGCGGCGGTCCGGTCCGGCGCCGCGCAACCCCCCGGAGTGATCCCCCGTACTACTGTCCGGTCACGATCCGGACGACGCCCGTCGGGCGCTCCCCGGCCTGGCTGCCGGCGCCGGCCCCCGCGGAGCCGTCCGAGGCCACCGTCCGCCAGGTGTTGCTGGTGCTGCCCACGGTCCACTCCCGGCCCGCGTAGGCCACCCGCTGGATGTGCAGCGCCGAGGAGTTGGCGACGGCCCAGTGCGCCAGCTGCCAGCCCCGCTCCAGTTCCGTACGCCCCCGCGCGTCGGTCCGCGCGCCCTCGGGCACCGCCACCGTCACCGTCGAGCCCTGCGCGGTCGCGGCCACGCTCGGCGCCGGGGACGGCGACGGCACGGGCACCCCGCCCACCTCCGCGCCGGTCTCCTGCAACGCGTCCCGCCCGAAGTCCCGGACCAGCGCGGCCCGTACCGCGTCCGGGCCGGTCGCCGTGGCCGTGGTGTCCCGGCGTCCGTCGCAGGTCAGGGTGGCCGCCGCCCGGCCGGTCAGCGCCGCCGCCAGCAGCCCGGCGTCCGCCTCGTGCTTGGCGTACGCCTCCGGATAGCCGCTGCGCTGCACCCGCTGCGCGGCCACCGTCAGCGGCAGGTCCATGTAGTCGGGCACCTTGGCCAGGTGCGCGTAGAAGATGCCGGCCGCGTAGTCCGGGTCCATGATCTGTTGCTCGGTGCCCCAGCCCTGCGAGGGGCGCTGCTGGAACAGGCCCAGCGAGTCCCGGTCGCCGTGCTCGATGTTGCGCAGCCCCGACTCCTGGAGGGCGGTCGCGAGCGCGATGGTGACGGCCCGCTCGGGCATCCCGCGCCCGGTGCCGACGGCGGCGATCGTCGCCGCGTTCGCCGCCTGCTCCGGCGTGAACTCGAACGACGTCCCGCTCCCGTCGGCGGAGACCACCGTGCAGCCGCGCGCTCCGCCGCCGCCGGTGATGTACTGCACCACGAGATAGGCGGCGACACCGCACAGGACCAACAGGGCCGCCGTGAAACGGAAGAGGCGGCCGCGGCGCTTGGGACGGGTGGGGGACGGCTCTGGCACGCGTACAAGGTACTGGAGCCCCCGACGGCCCTCACGAGGGGTTCCGCACAGCGCGAGCGAGGGGGCCCCGGCGGGGGCGCGCTAGGGTCGTGAGCATGGCCGACACCTCGCTTGACCTCACGCTGGACGCCGCCGCGCTCACCGCGCGGCTCGTGGACTTCCCCTCCGAGAGCGGCACCGAGAAGCCCCTCGCGGACGCCATCGAGACCGCCCTGCGCGCCCTGCCGCACCTGACGGTGGACCGGTACGGCAACAACGTGGTCGCCCGCACCGACCTCGGCCGGGCCGAGCGGGTGATCCTGGCCGGCCACATCGACACCGTCCCGATCGCGGACAACGTCCCCTCCCGGCTGGACGAGGACGGCGTGCTGTGGGGCTGCGGCACCTGCGACATGAAGTCCGGGGTCGCCGTGCAGCTGCGCCTCGCGGCCACGGTCCCCGCCCCCAACCGCGACCTGACCTTCGTCTTCTACGACAACGAGGAGGTCGCCGCGGAGCTGAACGGCCTCAAGCACATCGCCGCGGCCCACCCGGAGTGGCTGGCGGGCGACTTCGCGGTCCTGCTGGAGCCCTCCGACGGCGAGGTGGAGGGCGGCTGCCAGGGCACGCTCCGCGTGCTGCTGAAGACCAAGGGCGAGCGGGCCCACTCCGCGCGCGGCTGGATGGGCTCCAACGCCATCCACGCCGCGGCGCCCATCCTGGCCCGGCTGGCCTCCTACGAGCCGCGTCGGCCGCTGATCGACGGCCTCGAGTACCGCGAGGGCCTGAACGCGGTGCGCATCGCCGGGGGAGTGGCGGGCAACGTCATCCCCGACGAGTGCGTCGTCACCGTCAACTTCCGCTACGCCCCCGACCGCACCGAGGAGGAGGCGCTCGCGCACGTCCGCGAGGTGTTCGCGGACTGCGGTGTCGAGGAGTTCGTGGTCGACGACCACAGCCCCGGCGCCCTCCCCGGCCTCTCCCAGCCGGCCGCGGCCGCCTTCGTCGAGGCGGTGGGCGGCACCCCGCGCCCCAAGTACGGCTGGACGGACGTCTCCCGGTTCTCCGCGCTCGGCATCCCGGCGGTCAACTACGGCCCCGGCAACCCGCACCTGGCCCACAAGCGCGACGAGCGGGTGGAGACGGCGAAGATCATCGCGGGCGAGGAGCACCTGCGGAACTGGCTCACCGCGTAAGCGGGCACCGCAGGGCCGCCGCGCGGCGCTTCGTGACCGGACACGCCGACGTACCCCCTCCGTAACCCGGGTGGATCCAGGGCCTGTCTTTCGGATCTTGCCGGCGTCGCGGGCCCTGGCACGCACATCTGCTGCGTTGTCGTCCCTCGCCGACGCTCCGCGTCGACTCGGTCCTCCGCCTTGCATCTGCACGCACCAGGGCCCGCTCGGGTCGGCCGAGAAGGCGCCGTCAGCCGAAGCCGACCTGATCCGAAAGACAGGCCCTAGTCTGAGACCGAACTACCGGCAAGCGGAGGGAGCGCACATGGCTACCGGAAACCCCGAGGGGAAGAAGCAGCCGCCGGACGAGCAGCGGCTCGGACCGGTCCTCCGACGGCGCGGCCAGGTGACCGCCAGTACGACCGACCAGCGGCTGCTGGACGCGGGCGGCCCCTCGGACTGGGTGCACACCGACCCCTGGCGGGTACTGCGCATCCAGTCGGAATTCATCGAGGGCTTCGGTACGCTCGCCGAACTCCCGCCCGCCATCAGCGTGTTCGGCTCGGCCCGCACGCCGGAGGGCTCGCCGGAGTACGACGCGGGAGTGCGGCTCGGCCGGGGGCTGGTGGAGGCCGGCTGGGCGGTGATCACGGGCGGCGGCCCCGGGGCGATGGAGGCGGCCAACCGGGGCGCGTGCGAGGCGGGCGGCATCTCGGTCGGCCTCGGCATCGAGCTGCCCTTCGAGCAGGGGCTCAACCCCTACGTCGACATCGGGCTGAACTTCCGCTACTTCTTCGTCAGAAAAATGATGTTCGTGAAGTATGCCCAGGGGTTCGTGGTCCTGCCCGGCGGCCTCGGCACCCTCGACGAACTCTTCGAGGCCCTCACCCTGGTGCAGACCCAGAAGGTCACCCGCTTCCCGATCGTCCTCTTCGGCAGCGCGTACTGGGGCGGCCTGGTGGACTGGCTGAAGAACACCCTGGTGGCCCAGGGCAAGGCGGCCGAGAAGGACCTCCTCCTCTTCCACGTCACGGACGACGTGTCGGAAGCGGTGGCCCTGGTCTCCAAGGAGGCGGCCCGCTAGGCGCCCTACGTCAGGCCAGGCCTCGCCGGGCCACCGCAGGGGGGCGGTGCCCGGCGATGGAGGCCACCATGTCCAGCACCTGACGGGTCTCGGCCACCTCGTGCACCCGGTACACCTGTGCCCCGAGCCACGCCGACACCGCGGTCGTCGCCAGCGTGCCGATCAACCGCTCCTTCACCGGCCGGTCCAGCGTCTCGCCGACGAAGTCCTTGTTGGACAGCGACACCAGCACCGGCCAGCCCGTCGCGACCATCTCGTCCAGCCGCCGCGTGGCCTCCAGGCTGTGCCGGGTGTTCTTCCCGAAGTCGTGCCCGGGATCGATGAGCACCGACTCGCGCGGCACCCCCAGCGCGACCGCCCGCTCCGCCAGCCCCACGGTCACCTCCAGGACGTCGGCCATCACATCGTCGTACGCCACCCGGTGCGGACGCGTCCGCGGCTGCACCCCGCCCGCGTGCGTGCACACCAGCCCCACCTTGTGGCGCGCCGCGACCTCGGCCAGACCGGGGTCCACACCGCCCCAGGCGTCGTTCAGCAGATCCGCCCCGGCCGCGCAGACCGCCTCGCCGACCTCGGCCCGCCAGGTGTCCACGCTGATGACCACGTCCGGGAAGCGGCGCCGCACCTCCGCCACGAAGCCCACCGTGCGCCGGGCCTCCTCCGCCGCGGAGACCTCCTCGCCGGGCCCGGCCTTCACCCCGCCGATGTCGATGATCGCGGCGCCCTCGGCCACCGCCTGCTCCACGCGCGCGAGGGCGGGCTCGTCGCGGAAGGTGGCCCCCTGGTCGTAGAAGGAGTCCGGGGTCCGGTTCACGATCGCCATGATCACCGGCTCGTGCGGGCCGAATTCCCGCCTGCCCAGCCTGAGCATCCGCTGTGACCTCTCCTAGTACGTCCCGCAGTACGGCCGTCTGTGACCCTAACTGTCGGACCCGCATGGCACGATCGGACCCATACAGTTCGGCTGCCGGCACCGTGTCCGGCTGAGAGCGTGGGGACCCCCTGGCGATGGTGATGTTCTTGTTCCTGGTCGTCGCGCTGGCCGTCGTGGTCGCCGCGGTGACACTCGCCGTGGTGGGCGGCGGTGAGAGCGCCCCGCTGCCCGAGGCGGCGCCCGAGCGGCTGCGCGATCCGCTGCCCGCCGACCGCCCGGTCGACAGCGCGGACGTGGAGGGCCTGCGCTTCCCCGTCGCGCCGCGCGGCTACCGCATGGCGGACGTCGACGACGCCCTCGGCCGGCTGGCCGCGGAGCTCGCCGAGCGGGACGCCCACATCGCCGACCTGGAGTCCGCCCTGGCCGGCGCCCGCGCCGCCGCCGCGCACGTGCACGCGCACGGCCAGGCGCACCAGCCGGAGCGGGGCGAGCGCCCGGAGGAGCAGCGATGAGCGACGGAGGTGCCCTCGCCGGGGCCGACGGCGCGCTGCGCTGCCCGTGGGCCCTGTCCACCGAGGACTACGTGTCGTACCACGACGAGGAATGGGGCCGCCCGGTCCACGGCGACGACGCCCTCTTCGAGCGGATCAGCCTGGAGGCCTTCCAGTCCGGCCTGTCCTGGATCACGATCCTGCGCCGCCGCCCCGGCTTCCGTACCGCCTTCGCCGGCTTCCACATCGAGAAGGTCGCGGCCTTCACCGAGGAGGACCGCGACCGGCTGCTGGCCGACGCCGGCATCATCCGCAACCGCGCCAAGATCGACGCCACGCTCGCCAACGCGCGCGTGCTCGCCGGCTGGGCCGAGGGCGAGCTGGACGAGCTGATCTGGTCCCACGCCCCGGACCCGGCCGCCCGCCCGGTCCCGCGGACCCTGGCCGACGTCCCTGCGGTCACCCCGGAGTCGACGGCCCTGTCCAAGGCCCTGAAGAAGCGGGGCCTCAGATTCGTCGGCCCGACGACGGCCTACGCCCTGATGCAGGCGTGCGGGCTCGTCAACGACCACCTGGCGACCTGCGTGGCCCGCAGCGCGCCCTGAGACGAGCCCTGCGAGAAGTCCTCTAAGTAGGACTCACCGCCCCAGGTACTTCGGCTTCTCCTTGTTCACGAACGCCTGCACCGCGATCGCGTGGTCCTCGGACTGCCCCGCCCGCGTCTGGAGCTCGTCCTCCTTCTCCAGCGTCTCGTCGAGGGAGTGCGTCAGCCCGTAGGCCACCGCCTCCTTGATCGCCGCGTACGCGACCGTCGGTCCCTCGGCCAGCGCCCGCGCCACCTTCTCGGCCTCGGCGCGCAGCTGAGCGGAGGGCACGACCCGGTTGGCGACACCCAGCTCCAGCGCGTCCTGGGCGCTGATGCTGCGCGGGAAGAGCAGCAGGTCGGCGGCGCGGCTGGGGCCGATCACCCGCGGCAGGGTCCAGGAGATGCCGGAGTCGGCGGTGAGCGCCACCCCCGCGAACGACGTGTTGAAGGAGGCGGTGTCGGCCACGATCCGGTAGTCCGCGGCGAGCGCGAAGCCGAAGCCCGCCCCGGCCGCGACGCCGTTCACCGCGGCGACCACCGGCTTGGCCGCCCCGGTGAGCGCCCGGACGATCGGGTTGTAGTGCTCCTTGACCGTGCTCATGGTGTGCCCGGAGCCGGTCTCCCGGTCGGCGGCGAGCAGTCCGATGTGCTCCTTGAGGTCCTGGCCCACGCAGAACGCCCGGTCCCCGGCGGCGGTCAGCAGGATCGCCCGTACGGCCGTGTCCCCGGCCGCGGATTCCGCCGCCTCCCGCAGGGCGACCTTGGTCGCGATGTTCAGCGCGTTCATCGCCTCGGGGCGGTTCAGCGTGATCGTCGCGAGCCCGTCGCCCACCTCGTAGAGCACGGTGTCGGTCATGGCGTCCCCTCCGTTGTCCTCGCGGCTGACGTACCGCTCAGTACGTCCCTGTCCGAAGGACAGCATGGCGGAGATCGCCGTCCAAGGGCCGGAACGGACGTGTGACCTGTGTCAAAGAAAAGCGGAGCGGCGCCGTGCGGTGCGGGTTCGCGCGGGGGAGCAGTATCACAGCCACATCGCCGAATTGAGTGGTTTTGCTCGCGCGCGTTGCCCAAGCGATGCCGACTGATGTTGGTCATCGGGTCCTGAGATGCGGGATAATGGCCTGGAAGCAATGTGTTCGATGCCGGTGTCGTGTGTCCGAGCCGGACCGCGGGTGCGCCCCTCGGGGCTGTCGGCAGACGATGAGCTGGTTTCAGGAAGGGGAACGAGCATGGCGGCCATGAAGCCGCGGACGGGCGATGGCCCGCTCGAGGTGACCAAGGAGGGGCGGGGCATCGTCATGCGCGTTCCGCTCGAAGGCGGCGGTCGGCTTGTCGTCGAGCTGACCCCTGACGAGGCCGCGGCGCTCGGCGACGCGCTGAAGAACGTCGTCGTCTGAGCGAACGAGTCAGTCCTCCCGGCTGCCCCGGCATCGTACGCGGTGCCGGGGCAGCCGCGTCTTCGGAACCTGCGCTCTGCGGCCTGCCGAGGCGGGCCGTGGAGCGCAGGTTTTGTTCAGCGTCTGACCGCGCACAGCAGCCCGTCGCCCACCGGCAGCAGCGACGGCACCAGCTCCTGGCTCTCGCGCACCGTGCGCAGCAGCTCCCGCAGCCGCAGCACCTCCGTGGGCTGCGGCCCGGAGTCGACCGTGCGGCCGTTGGCGAAGACCCCCTCGAACACCACCAGACCGCCAGGTCGCAGCAGGCGCAACGATTCAGCGAGATAGTCCGAGTACTCCAGCCGGTCCCCGTCGCAGAAGACCAGGTCGTAGCCGGCGTCCGCGAGCCGGGGCAGCACGTCGAGGGCGCGGCCCGGGATGAAGCGGGCCCGGTTGCTGGCGAAGCCCCCGGCGCGGAAGGCCTGCCGGGCGAACTGCTGGTGCTCCGGCTCCGGGTCGACCGTGGTGAGCACCCCGTCCGGCCGCATCCCGTGCAGCAGATGG
Organism: Streptomyces sp. NPDC127190; assembly: GCF_042672505.1. NCBI lineage: Bacteria > Bacillati > Actinomycetota > Actinomycetes > Kitasatosporales > Streptomycetaceae > Streptomyces > Streptomyces sp. NPDC127190. Next base: position 662,036 of record NZ_JBHXVE010000001.1, on the reverse strand, counting down.
ATTCCGGACACCCCGCAGCCCGTGCCGATCTCCGCGACCGCCTTCGCGTCCACGGAGGCGGCGAGCAGTCGCAGCGCGGCGCCCGTGCTGGGGGACACCGAACGCAGCCCTGCCTCCCGGGCGCGGTCACGGGCCCAGAGCAGCGCTTCTTCCTCGGCGACAAAGGCGTCGGCGAACGCCCAGCTCGTCTGCCGGTTGCCGGTAATGACCCTCTCCTGTCCCCGTGGATGCCTGGGCGTGACTGTATCCGTTGGCGACGGGAACCCGCAGATGGGACCGGGCGTTTATAGGGATGAGACGGTGGCCGGGGAGGCGACGGGGGGGTAAGAGGTGGAAGAGGACACCGAGCAACTGCCGACACAGCCGGGTGAGGCGTGTCAGCGCGTATCAAATTCTCGTAAAACCGCTTATCCGGAGCTAACGGGCGAGGTGGCTATGGTAGGGGCTCCACTGGACACCACCAGAGCCGACAGGGGAGGTGCGGCTGCGCCCGGGGACCGGGGCGGAGTGCTGCGGCGCTTCCTCGGGTCGGCGGGCAGGCCGAAATCCGTGACCGACACCGCTGCTGACAGCCACGCCACCGGTTTCGCCGCAGGCGACGCCCAGACCGCGACCTTCTCCACCGACGCGGACGGGCAGGCGTGGACTCCGCCCACCTGGGACGAGATCGTCAGCACCCACAGTGCTCGCGTCTACCGCCTCGCCTACCGCCTGACGGGCAACCAGCACGACGCCGAGGACCTCACCCAGGAGGTCTTCGTCCGGGTCTTCCGCTCGCTGTCGACGTACTCGCCGGGCACCTTCGAGGGCTGGCTGCACCGCATCACCACCAACCTCTTCCTGGACATGGTCCGGCGCAAGCAGCGCATCCGCTTCGACGCCCTCGGCGAGGACGCGGCCGAGCGCCTGGCCAGCCGCGAGCCCACCCCGCACCAGATCTTCAGCGACGCGCACTTCGACGCCGACGTCCAGCAGGCCCTCGACACCCTCGCGCCCGAGTTCCGCGCCGCCGTCGTCCTGTGCGACATCGAAGGACTGTCGTACGAGGAGATCGCCGCCACCCTCGGCGTCAAGCTCGGCACCGTCCGCTCCCGTATCCACCGCGGCCGCTCCCAGCTCCGCAAGGCGCTCGCGCACCGGTCCCCGGAGGCCCGCGCGGCCGAGCGCCGCTCCTTCAGGCCCCGTGTGCCCGCTCTGGGGGGAGGGGGCGCGACCGCGTGAGTGGATCACGGCCGAAACCTGTCGAGGAAGGGCACCTCGCAGAGCAGCACCTGGGAGACCGACTCTCCGCCCTGGTGGACGGGGAGCTCGGTCATGAGACGCGCGAGCGGGTCCTCGCCCACCTGGCCACCTGCGCCCGGTGCAAGGCGGAGGCGGACGCCCAGCGCGCACTGAAGAGCGTCTTCGCGGAGGCCGCCCCGCCGCCGCCCTCGGCGAGCCTGCTGGCCCGCCTCCAAGGCCTGCCCGGCGGCGACCTGGACGGGGACGGCCCGACGCCCGGCGGCGGCCTCTTCGGACGCGGCATCGCCCCCGGCCCCTCCGGAACCTCCGCCGCCCTCGGCGTCTTCGGGGCGCGGCGCGGCGAGCGCTTCACCCTCGGATACGTCCCCGACGCCCCGCACGCCCCGGCCGCACCCGATTCCGCGGCGGAGCAGCGCGGCTTCCGCATCCATCCCGTCGGCCGCCCGGACGACGCCCGCCCGGCCTCGCGCGGGCTGCGGTTCGCGTTCGCCGCGGCCGGTGCGGTGTCGCTGGCCGCGATCGCCCTCGGCGGCGTCACCACCGCCGTTCCCGGGGACTTCAGCGCGGACGCCCGCGGCGGTTCCGGCACCGGAGTCGTGCCGTCCCGTCCGGCGGGCAGCGGATCGGGCGCGGCGACGCCCGACACCCAGCGCCGCCGGCCGGTCGGCCCGCTGCTCGCCCAGGGTGGCAGCGCGCTGCTCGCCGGGACCTCGGTCGCACCGACCTCCGTCGCCGCGCCGATGGTGCCCGGCATGCCCTCGCCCGGGACCGGGCAGCAGGACACCGGCCCCCAGGGCGCCGTACGCCCGCTGACCGCCCCGGCGACAGCGGGCGCGGCCGTCGCGTCCCCGCTGATACGCCCGCTGGACGAGACGGTGCTGCCACCGCTCCCCGCCTGGTCGCCGACGCCCGATGCCACCGGTCCCGGCCTGCTGTCCGGACACAGGCTGCTGTCCGGACACGGGCTGCTGTCCGCTCCCGCCCCCCTCCCCACATCCGCTCCCTCGGCGTCCCCCTCCCTGCTCGACCCACCCCACCCCCACAAGGCCCGCTGAGACCGGCCCCTGCTCCCCGGCCCGCGAACCTGGTTGAATCCTGTGAGGGCCGTGCCCGTGGCGATGACCCGGGCGCGCAGTCGACGTTCCGCGGCCGCCGCCGAAGCGTGCGGCCGCGGCCAGCCGTGGGGAGAGCATGAACGAGGGGAACCGTGTCCCGCCGGGCGACGACTCGGAGGGAGCGGCGGGGGAGTCCGCGGAATCCCGGTCCAGGACCGACGACTTCGAACTGGCACGCCCCGCCGAGACACCCCCCGACGGCGACTTCGAACTGCCCAAGCCGGCCGCTGCCGCGGAGGAGGGGGCGGAGGACGGGCCGGTGCAGGGTGCTGCGGCTGGAGGTGCGGCCGAGGGGGCTGCGCGCGAGGGTGTGGCCGAGGGTTCTGCCGTGAAGGCGGCTGCGGCGCAGGGCACTGCGGTTGAGGGGCCTGTCGCCGAGGGCCCTGCCATGGATGGTTCTGCCGTCAAGATGACTGCGGCGCTCGGGTCTGCCGACGAGACTGTTGCGGTGCAGGGGCCTGCTGCCGTAGGAGGGCCTGCCGTAGCGGGGGCCGACGTCGAGGGCCTTGTCGTCCAGGGCGCTGACCTAGCGGGGACCGTGGTCGAGGGGGCCGCCGGCGCCGGTGGGGTGGTCGAGGGTGGGCAGGCCGGGTGGCCGGCTCCGGGCGAGCGGCCCAGGCCCCTGCACGACCCCGACCCGTACAGCACCCCGCCGTACGGCGAGCCGGGGCCCTGGGCACCCGCACCCCCCGTCCAGCACCCGGCGACGGCCACCCTGCCCCAGGGAGCGGCCGTACCGGTGCAGAGCCAGGCCGCCCCCGGACAAATATCGATACCGGCAGGGGCCGTACCGTCGGCTCCGGGGCACCCGGTACCGGCAGCGGCCGTACCGTCGGCTCCCGGGCACCCGGCACCCGCAGCGGCCGTGCCGTCGGCCCCTGGGCATGCACAGGCGCCCGCGCTGGCCGCACCCGTTCCCGCTGCCCCGGCCGGGGTGGGGCCCGAGTCGCAGGTTCCCTCGGATCCATGGCAGCGGTACGACCCCTGGGCCGGCGGTTCCGGCGAGGGGCGGATGCTGGTGCACGGGCCGTTGCAGCAGAGCGGTGCCGCCGTGCCGTCGAAGGAGCAGCGGCGCCGCCGGGCCAGGCGGCTTCTGCTCGGGTGGACCCTGGTCGTCGCGGTCCTCTCCGCCGGGGTCGGCGGGATCGTGGGCGCGTATGTCGAGCGCCAGCGACTGGACGGCGACGTGAGCCTGCCGCAGGCCGGGCACGTGCCCGCGGGGCGGGCGCCGGACAGCGTGGCGGGGATCGCCGCCCGGGCGCTGCCGAGCGTGGTCACGATCCATGTCAGCGGCTCCGACGAGGCCGGCACCGGCACCGGATTCGTGCTCGACACCCGGGGCCACATCCTCACCAACAACCACGTCGTCGCGCCCGCCGCGTCGGGCGGCCGGATATCCGTGACCTTCAGCAGCGGTGACACCGTCAAGGCGCGGATCGTCGGCCGGGACAGCGGCTACGACCTCGCCGTCGTCCAGGTCCAGGGCATCCACGGACTCACCCCGCTGCCCCTCGGCAACTCCGACGAGGTCCGGGTCGGCGACCCCGTCGTGGCCATCGGCGCCCCCTTCGACCTGGCCAACACCGTCACCTCCGGCATCATCAGCGCCAAGGAGCGGCCCATCACGTCCGGCGGCGAGAAGGACGACGGCAGCGACGTCTCGTACGTCGACGCGTTGCAGACCGACGCGCCCATCAACCCGGGCAACTCCGGCGGGCCCCTGCTGGACCGGCAGGCCCAGGTCATCGGCATCAATTCGGCCATCCGCTCCGCCGACAGCGGCTCCGACTCCGCGGACGGCCAGGCCGGTTCCATCGGCCTCGGCTTCGCCATCCCCGTCAACCAGGCCAAGCGCGTCGCCGAGGAACTGATCAACGACGGCCGTGCCAGCCACCCGGTGATCGGCGTGACCCTCGATATGGGCTACACCGGTGACGGCGCCCGGATCGACCGCCAGAGCGCGGACGGCGGCCCCGCGGTCCTCAAGGGCGGCCCCGGCGAGCGGGCGGGCCTGCGGTCGGGCGACGTCATCACCGACGTGGACGGACAGCGTGTGCACACCGCCCAGGAGCTGATCGTCAAGATCCGCGCCCATCGCCCCGGCGACCGGCTGCGGCTGACGGTCGAACGCGGCGGCGGCGAGCGCGAGGTCTCACTCGTGCTGGGCGCTTCCGAGCAGAACTGACAGAAGTCTCACCTCGGGACGGTACCGGTCGGACAGGAACGCCGGGTACCGTTGAGCGACCGAGGACATCGCAAGGAGCGTCAGGTGTTCAATGACATAGGGCCACTGGAGCTGGTGACGATCATCGTTATCGCCGTGCTCGTCTTCGGCCCGGACAAGCTCCCCAAGGTCATTCAGGACGTCACACGGACGATCAAGAAGATCCGCGAGTTCTCGGAGAGCGCCAAGCAGGACATCCGCAACGAACTGGGTCCCGAGTTCAAGGACTTCGAGTTCGAGGACCTCAACCCCAAGACGTTCATCCGCAAGCAGCTGGACAACGACGATCTGGGGCTGAAGGAGATCCGCAACGGCTTCGACCTGAAGAAGGAGGTGGCCGAGGTCACGGACGCGGTCAACGGCTACGACACCGAGCCGTCCGCCCCCGCCTCCTCCTCGTCCTCCGCTTCCTCGTCCTCCGGCGGCCGGGTCGACATGACCAAGAAGCCCGAGGAGCCCGGCACGGACGACCGGCCGCTCTTCGACGCCGACGCCACATAGCGGCCCACCACATAGCGGCCCACCACATAGCGGCACGCCACACGGCAGCAGGCCACACGGCGACACGCCACACGGCGACACGCGCACCGGCGCACGCGCCGTGCACGTGACGCGTTTCATAACGGACATCCGGCTCGCACGGCCTGAACAGGCCGTTCGCGCGACCCACGCAACCGACGCCTGCCCTGCCGCTCTCACCGGTGTGGATATGCTGCCGAGTTGTTGTGCGGACCGGAGGAGTACGCCCGAAGGGGGGCGGGCCGCCCCGGTCCGACGAGAGCGAGGAGGCGTCCGGGCAGATGGAGACGACGAGTCGGGTGGGCGCGCAGGCGCCGGTCGCGGAGGGGCAGCAGCTGCCCTCCGCCCGGCGTACGGTCGACGGTTACCTGGAGGCGCCCTTCCCGTGGTACGCCCTGGACGAGGCGTTCACGGGACCGCGCTGGCTGATGCAGGTCGGTATGGCTTCCGACGGCGCCGTCGAACACGGGTCGATCGGGCACGGCGACGAGCCCTCCGTCCGCGGCGAGACCGGCTCCCCCGGTGAGCCGCGGGAGAAGTTCGCGGTCGTGGTCACCGTCGCCGCGCATCCGTCCCGGCGCAGCGCCGACGGTACGGGACTGCTGGAGGCCACCTCGGTCTCCTCGGCTGCGTGGCTGGCGGGGGTGGGGCTGCTCTCCTTCACCTGGCCCGGGCAGATGGACCACAGCCTGCGCGACGACTGGCTGGAGCAGCAGACGGAGACCGCCTGGGCGCTGGCCGACGACCTGGACGGGTCGGAGTGGTCCAGACTGTCCCTGCCGGTGGACGGGGCGGCCGCCTCTTTCTACTACCGGGAGTCCGAGTTCGGCTGGGTACTGGCCGGTACGACGGAGGCAGGCGTGCATCTGGGGGCGTACGGGCGGGGCATGAGCGCGTACGGGCTGGGCTTCTCCGTGGTGAAGGACATCGCCGCGTACGCGTAGCCGGATCCGTCAGGGGGACCGCCGTAGCCGTCGGCGGTCCCGGACGTGTCCGGCTAGTGGCTCGTCAACTGATGCCAGATGGCTACGGCCACCCCGATCTGGGCCAGGATCGAGGCGCCCTGTGTCGAGAGCCCCCGAAGCTGGTAGAGCGACAACAGCAGCGCGAGACGACGGGGCCAGTACTGCCGTTCCTCCCCGAAGGTCGAGGTGTCCATCCAGATGCTGGTGAGCGTCAGGATGAGGAGCATGAGCACCGAGTAGAAGAGCAGATCACGGAAGTCCACACCGGTGAACTCGTTGAGCAGCAGGAACAGGCAGGCGGGCACGGCGTAGGCGAAGGTCAGGCTCCATGCGCGAGCGGGGCTGTGGCGGCCGGGGAGCACACGCCACAGCGCGCCCAGGACGAAACCGGCGCCCGCCCACGCCACCTGGTAGGCGAGGAAGTTCGCGACGACTCCCGGGATCGCCGTGGGCTCGGAAGTGAGCTGGATCCAGCTCCAGGGGTCCTTGGTGTCCAGATAGAGCAGGGCTCCGCTTGCGGGGATCCCGAAGCAGAAGGCCACACACCCGGCGTGCACGCCATTGTTCCACCAGTGGTCTCTCGGCCCCCAGGCCAGGGCGGCGTCCAGGACGGAAAGATAGGCGGGTGGTTTCTTTTCCCCGCATCCGTCCACCAGCCACCGGCGCAGTGCCCGAAGTCTTCCTTCCAGTTCCTCGCGTGTGACGTTCCCGGCGCGTCCTTGGTCCAGCAGCTGCAACTGGTGGTTGATGTTGCGGTATTCGTGGGCCTTCGCCATCAGGTCACCGCGACGCTTCATGCTTCTCAGTCTCTTCACGCAAAACGTGTTGCCCAGCTGGTTCAGTACCGCCCACTTTCGCCCCACGGCGAGAACCACGAACAGCGAACCCATGTTCAGGATGATCCAGACGCCGTACTGGTAATTGATTCCGGCGAAGGCGGCGCCCCGCAGTCCCACCGTGAAGACGAACACCGCCGCGACGAGCAGCAGGTCGGGGGCTGCCGGGCCCAGGATCGGCTTCTCATGTTTATGGTCTGCCGATGTCCTTTGCGCTCCGAAGTGAAAGTGCAACAAGGCGAAAAGTGCGACACCCGTCAAAATCCAACTGTAGGCGAAAATCCAGATCAGGCCGGTGAACGAGAAATTTGCCCGGGATTTACTGGCGTATTCTCCGTACCCGTGCACAGCGTTCTGGTCGGTGAGCCAGTAGAGCCTCTTCCACTGGTTTTCGGCCACCCACCAGAAGCAGCCGAGCAGACTCCCGGCGACCGCAGCGAGCAGCGTGGAGACGACGAGGACACAGCGCACGGGAGCGTTGTTCCACGTCCGGTACCAGGAGCCGGGGAGCAGCGCGCCCTCGCGGGCGAAACGCCACGCCCACGCCGCCATGGCGGCCAGCCACAACCACACGATCGCCAGGCCCATGAGCACATAGCCGATATCGCCGGAGACACTCGGCTCCGCCTTTGACACAAGGGCGTCCGGCAGGCCGAACATCGCCGGCGCCAGGATCACCAGCAGAGCGATGGCCGCCACCGCCGACGCCACGCCGAGGACGGCGTACCTCTGGCGAGGGCGATGACTGTCGGCGGTGCCGGTGTCACCGGTCGCGCCGTCCGGGGCGGGGACGGGCGTACCGCTGTACCAGGGGCGGGCGACGAGAACCAGGGCGAGGCCGGCGGCGACGCAGACGAGAGCACGCCACCGGGGGCTGATCGGCGGCTGGGAGATGAGCAGCAGCAGCATGAGGGCGAATGCGCCGCTGAGCAGGGCCCATTGCAGCACGGCCCCCGCGGCGCTGTCGTCGTCCCTTCCGGTGTCGGCGACCACGGCCTGCGCCGTTGGGGCCGACGCCCCGGCCGCGGCGGCGGAATGCGTTCGCCGGGTGCGCCGTGCGGCCAGTGCGATCACGAGGGAAGCGCTCACCCACCAAGCCGCGACTCCGACCTTGTTCCAGATCGACTGGTCATAACTCAAGCGCCAGTAGCGCTGCCACGGGAGATCGATTTTGAACGTGATGCGCGTGGGCTTCTGATTTTCCCAGAGCAGGGTCTTCTCGTTGGAGGACGATGCCAGCTTGGAGCTGTCATTGAAACGCATGCCGCCCATCTCCGCCTTGATGGTCTGCCAGTGCGCATTCTGCAGCGTCGGCGGAAGGAGGCGGATCTGCCACATTCTGTGGCTGTCCCTGGCGATCTGCCAGGGACCGAGCCGGATGGGTCTGTAGTTCTTGATCCAGGTGAAAGAATCATACTGTACCGTGACGTTTCGGGTGTCGGCCGTCACCACCGGATCGTGCGGCCGCCATTCCTGACGCGGACCATTGTCCGTCCCACGCAGCAGACAGTGCATCGCCTTGTGGTAGTCCGCGGAGTCCTCACTGAAGGTCAGCTGCCGCGCTGCAGGCCACTGGTTCAGGGGGACCCGGACCATCATGTAGGAATAGATCTTCAGGTAGTTCTTGCTGTGCTGGTCGAATTGGATTCTGGCGTCCACCGTGCTGGCGTCGAGCCGATGGGCCCAGCAGGCGTCACTGTTGTTCTGTCGCGCCTCCGCCGAGGGAGTCACCCACCACATCGCGGCCAGGACCATCAGCAGTAAAAAGCGCCGCCACCGGATACCCTGCATCGCCCCGAAACCTCCTCTGTGAGGAATTTAGGACCATGTCATATGCCGCGGTCCCCGACGCGCGGAAGAAATTTCGAAACCCACCCCATCAGCCGTTCTCTGTCGAATTGCAGGAAATAGGTCAGTGGCTGATAATGGAATCGGATGACCGTCAACTACTTGACGGAGGAACCATGACGGACATAAACGTTTCCGCTCCGAGAGTTCCGCTGCCCGGCTTCGCGGAAGCCGAGGGGCTGGGGCCCCGGGACGCGGAGTTCGTCCGGGATCTGGTGGCGGTGCTGGCCAAGCACGGGAATCTGGACCGTTTCGGTCTGTGCCTGTTGCACGACCACTTCCCGCTCGCGGCGGACGAGGTGCTGGTGGAGACGAACGACCCGAAGGACCGCACGCTGCACGTTCATGTGGAGAAGGCGGACCGGACGCGGCACGTCAAGGCATCGCAATGGCGGTTCGTGCCACACGCCGAACGAGGCCCGGACGGTCAGACCCCGGCCGGCTCCTTCCAGGAGGTCATGCTGTGCACCACGCTGGACCTGTGCCCGGGGCGCGAGCAGGAGCGCGTGCGTGAAGAGGGGCACCGTCCGTGAAGGACGGCGCCCCTTCGGCGTAGCCGTAGCTGCTGTCGCCCGTCGTGGCGGCAGCGGCTTCTAGAACTTGTTCTTCGGTGTGATCCCCAGCGACAGACCCGACAGGCCCCGCTGCCGGCCGCCGAGCTTGCCCGCGATCGCGCGCAGGGCCGAGCCCGCCGGGGAGTCCGGGTCGGTCAGGACGACCGGCTTGCCCTCGTCGCCGCCCTCGCGCAGGCGGACGTCGATCGGGATGGAGCCGAGCACCGGGACGGTCGCACCGGTGGTGCGGGTCAGGCCGTCGGCGACCAGCTGGCCGCCACCGGTGCCGAAGACGTCGACCATCTCGTCGCAGTGCGGGCAGGGCAGCCCGGACATGTTCTCGACCACGCCGACGATCTTCTGGTGGGTCTGTACGGCGATGGAACCGGCGCGCTCGGCGACCTCGGCCGCCGCCTGCTGCGGGGTCGTCACGACCAGGATCTCGGCGTTCGGGACCAGCTGCGCGACCGAGATCGCGATGTCGCCGGTGCCGGGCGGCAGGTCCAGGAGCAGGACGTCCAGGTCACCCCAGTAGACGTCGGCCAGGAACTGCTGGAGGGCGCGGTGCAGCATGGGGCCGCGCCAGACCACCGGAGCGTTGCCCGGCGTGAACATGCCGATGGAGATGACCTTCACGCCGTTCGCGGACGGCGGCATGATCATGTTCTCGACCTGGGTGGGACGGCCGTCCGCTCCCAGCATGCGCGGCACCGAGTGGCCGTAGATGTCGGCGTCGACGACACCGACCTTGAGGCCGTCGGCCGCCATCGCGGCCGCCAGGTTGACCGTGACCGAGGACTTGCCGACGCCGCCCTTGCCGGAGGCGACCGCGTAGACCCGGGTGAGGCTGCCCGGCTTGGCGAAGGGCACCTCGCGCTCGGTCTGGCCGCCGCGCAGGGCCGCCGCCAGCTCCTTGCGCTGCTCGTCGCTCATCACGTCGAGCGTGACATCGACCCGGGTGACGCCCTCGACCCGGGAGACCGCCTCGGTGACGCGCTGGGTGATCGTGTCGCGCATCGGGCAGCCGGAGACCGTGAGGTACACGGTGACCGCGACCGCCCCGTCCGCTCCGATCTCCACCGACTTGACCATCCCCAGCTCGGTGATGGGGCGGTTGATCTCGGGGTCGTTCACCGTCGCCAGTGCCTCGCGCACCGCGTCTTCCGTAGCCATAAGGACGATGGTACGGCGCCGTGAGGGGCCCCCGGGTAGCCCCTCAGCGGTCGTCTGCGTCACGTCCCGGTGACCGGTCTGACCGTTCCGCCGGGAATACGACACGGTCGCTGCGGCCCTGGCGCTCCTCCAGCTCCTTGAGCAGGTCCTGGAGCTCCGAGCGGATCCAGTCGCGGGTGGCCACCTCGCCGAGGCCCATCCGCAGCGCGGCGACCTCCCGGGTCAGGTACTCGGTGTCGGCGATGGACCGCTCGTTCTGCTTGCGGTCCTGCTCCAGGTTGACCCGGTCCCGGTCGTCCTGCCGGTTCTGCGCGAGCAGGATCAGCGGGGCCGCGTAGGAGGCCTGAAGGGACAGCACCAGGGTCAGGAAGATGAACGGGTATTCGTCGAAGCGCAGGTGCCGGGGCGCGGTGATGTTCCACAGCACCCAGACGATGATGACGACCGTCATCCAGACGATGAAGCGTCCGGTGCCCAGGAACCGGGCGATCCGCTCCGACAGCCGGCCGAAGGCCTCGGGGTCCCACTCGGGCAGGAACCGGTGCCGGGGCGGGCGCGGCAGGTCCAGCCGGGGCATGCGGGGCCGGGTCGCGGCGGTGGCGCCCGAGGGGTTGCGTTCCCGGCCGTGCTCGGAACGGGCCGCCGTGCGGCCGCTGTCGCGCTCAGGAGCCATGGCTGACCACCCCGTCGCCCGCGCCCGCGCCCTCGTCCAGGTGGAACTCCGTCTCCCGCCAGTCCTCGGGCAGCATGTGGTCCAGTACGTCGTCCACGGTCACCGCGCCGAGCAGCGAGCCGGAGTCGTCCACCACGGGCGCGGCGACCATGTCGTACGCGGCGAAGAACCCGGCGATCACCGGCAGCGTGGCGTCCGGGGCGAGCGGTTGCAGATCGTCGTCCACCAGCGAGCTGACCAGGGTGTACGGGGGGTCGCGCAGCAGCCGCTGGAAGTGCACGGTGCCCAGGTACTTCCCGGTCGGCGTCTCGTCCGGCGGGCGGCAGACATAGACCTGGGCGGCGAGGGCGGGGGACAGGTCCGGGTTGCGCACCCGGGCGAGCGCGTCGGCGACGGTGGCGTCCGGCCGCAGCACGATCGGCTCGGTGGTCATCAGTCCGCCGGCCGTGTGCTCCTCGTACGACATCAGGCGCCGCATGTCGGCCGCGTCGCCGGGCTGCATCAGGCTGAGCAGCCGCTCCTTGTCCGCCTCCGGCAGCTCGGCGAGCAGGTCGGCCGCGTCGTCCGGGTCCATGGCCTCCAGCACGTCCGCCGCGCGCTCCTCCGCGAGCTTGCCGAGGATCTCGATCTGGTCGTCCTCCGGCAGCTCCTCCAGTACGTCGGCCAGCCGGTCGTCGTCGAGGGCGGCGGCGACCTCCGCGCGCCGCTTGGGGGAGAGGTGGTGCAGCACATTGGCCAGGTCGGCGGGGCGCAGCTGTTCGAAGGTGGCGAGCAGGTTCTCGGCGCCCTGTCCGTGCTCCTCCAGCGAGAACCCGGTCACGGCCGACCACTCGGCGGTCAGCGTCTCGCCCTTGGCCCGGCGGAAGGCGCTGCCCTTCCTGCCCTTGCGCACGAAGACCCGGTCGACCTCCCAGTCCCGGCGGGCGGGCAGCTGCTGCACGGAGACATCGAGGACGGTGACCTCCTCGCCGGTCTCCACCAGCGTCACGCGGCGGTCCAGCAGCTCGCCGAAGACCAGTCGCTCGGTGGGCCGCTGCTCGAAGCGGCGGACGTTCATCACGCCGGTGATGATGACCTGCCCGGACTCGACGCCGGTGACCCGGGTCATCGGCAGGAAGATACGGCGCCGGGTGGCCAGCTCCACGACCAGGCCGAGCACGCGCGGGGGCCTGCGGCCCACCCGCAGCATGACGACCAGATCGCGGACGCGGCCCACCTGGTCGCCGTTCGGATCGAAGACGGGGACCCCGGCGAGATGCGAGACGAAGATCCGGGGGGCGCCGGCTGCCATGGCTCTGCTTCCTTTGCCTTGCTGTGCGGATGCCTTGCTGTGCGGATGCCTTGCTGTACGGATGGCTCCTGTACGGATGGCTCCTGTACGGGTGCCGCTGCTGTACGGGTGCCTTGCTGGGTGTGAAGTACGGGGCGGGATTTGCTCGGATCTGCCCGCTCGGGTGCGCTTCAGGCTAGCCCGTACCGGTCGGATACGCCCTGGTGGGCGGTCCGGACGGACTGGCTCCGCCGGGCGGCCGGTACACCGGTACGCTGCGGTACGCCGTTCAGGAGCCGTCGGAAAGGCCCCCCATCCGTGACTTCGATTCCCCCCGGCCGCCCTCGCCGGGCCCCTCTGCTGACCGCGACATGCGCGCTGGCCGTGACCGGTGCGGTGGTGCTGACCGGGTGTGGCGGCGGTGGCGATCCGGACGCGGGGACGAACGGGGTGGGCAAGCTGTCCGCCGGGCAGATCCAGTCCCGGACCCGGTCGGCGGCGGACGCGGCCGAGACCGTACGGCTGTCCGGGACCGTGGTCGCCGGCGGCCGTACGTACACCCTGGACATGCGGCTCAAGGCCGACGGCGGCACCGGCTCGGTGACCTCGCAGGGCTCCACCCTCCAGCTGCTGCGGGTCGGCCGGCGGCTGTACCTGAAGGCCGACGCCGGCTTCTGGAACCAGGCCGAGGGGCAGGACGGCGGCAGCGGTGACGCGGTCGCCGCCAAGCTGGGCGGGAAGTACGTGAAGGTCCCGCAGGGGGACCCCGCGTACAAGAAGTTCAGCGGCTTCACGTACAAGTCCGTGCTCCTCGACGGTCTGCTGCCGCTGCACGGCAGGCTGGCGAAGGAAGGCCATCACGACCAGGCGGGTACCCCGACGATCCGCATCACCGGCGACGACGGCTCCGGCGGCACCCTGGACGTCTCCCTCCAGGGCAAGCCGTACCCGCTGCGCCTGGTCCGCGCCGGCGCGGCGGGCACGCTCCGCTTCTCGGACTGGGGCCAGGACTTCACCGTCACCGAGCCGGCCTCCTCGGACACGGTGGACTACGGCAAGCAGCTCCCGACGTCCTGACGTCCCGGGGCTTCGGCCGGCCGCTACTTCCGTCGCTTGGCCAGCAGCCTCGGCAGGCCCGCCGGAATCGGTCGCCGGGTCGTCGCCGGCGTCGGCACCGGCGCCTCGGCCAGGCTGCCCTCGGGCAACGGCGTCACGGCCCCGGCCGGGGTCAGCCGCAGCACCCTGCACTCGCGGGCCCAGCGGGCCGGCATCTCCTCGCCGTCGGGGGCGTTCAGCCGCTTGCCCTTCAGCTCGGCGACCGCCGCCTCCCACTCCGGCGAGCCGGCCGCCACCTCGGACACGGTCACCGGGAAGGTCACCAGCCGGCCGCCCTTGTCCTTGCTGCGCACGCTCACCTCGGCGGTGCCCCCGTCGGCCAGCCCCTCCAGCGGCTGCTCACCGGGGCCGCCGCCCACCAGGCACACCGCGCCCTCGTGCCACACGTGCCACAGCGCACGCGCCGCCGGAGCGCCGGTGGCCCTGACCCAGATGAGGCCGGACTTCTTCGTGGCCTCCTCGATGAGGGCCCGGTCGAGCAGCTCGCTTGTCATGGGGCTCACCCTATCCAGGCCCGGCGGGCCCGCTCACAGCCAGCCGTTGCGCTTCAGCGTGCGGTGGATGCCGAGACACAGGGCGACCGTGAGGCCCATGATCACCGGGTAGCCGTACTTCCAGTGCAGCTCCGGCATGTACGTGAAGTTCATGCCGTACACGCCGGCGACCATCGTCGGCACCGCGAAGATCGCGGCCCACGAGGTGATCTTCCGCATGTCCTCGTTCTGCGCCACCGAGGCCTGGGCGAGGTTGGCCTGGAGGATGGAGTTGAGGAGTTCGTCGAAGCCCAGCACCTGCTCCTGGACCCGGGCGAGGTGGTCGGCGACGTCCCGGAAGTACTTCTGGATGTCCGGGTCGATCAGCCGCATCGGCCGCTCGCTCAGCAGCTGCATCGGCCGCAGCAGCGGCGCCACCGCCCGCTTGAACTCCAGCACCTCACGCTTGAGTTGGTAGATCCGCGTCGAGTCCACACCGCGCGAGGCCCCGCCGCGCGGGCCCGGCGAGAAGACCTCGGTCTCCACCTCGTCGATGTCGTCCTGCACCGCGTCGGCGACCGCGATATAGCCGTCCACGACGTGGTCGGCGATCGCGTGCAGCACCGCCGAGGGCCCCTTGGCCAGCAGCTCCGGCTCGTCCTGGAGCCGGTGCCGCAGCGCCCTGAGCGAGCCCTGGCCGCCGTGCCGGACGGTGATGAAGAAGTCCCGGCCGGTGAAGCACATGACCTCGCCGGTCTCCACGACCTCGCTGCTGTCGGTCAGCTGGTCGTGCTCGACGTAGTGGATGGTCTTGAACACGGTGAAGAGCGAGTCGTCGTACCGCTCCAGCTTCGGCCGCTGGTGTGCCTGCACCGCGTCCTCGACGGCCAGCGGGTGCAGCCCGAACTCGGCCGCGATACCGGCGAATTCCGCCTCGGTGGGCTCGTGCAGCCCGATCCAGACGAAGCCGCCGTCACGGCGCACCAGGCGCATGGCCTCCTGCGGGGTGAGCGGCTTGGCGTGCTGCACCCGCACCCCGTCGCGGTAGACGGCGCAGTCGACGACGGCCGAGGGCGTGGCCGGGTCGCGCGTGGTGTCGTACGACGGGCCGGGGCTCGGGGCGGCGTTCATCGCCTTGCGCAGCGAGACGCGGGACGGACGGACCACGGCGCGCAGGTCGCGGATCATCGACATGGGCAGGCTCCTTCGCGGGCAGGCGGCGAAAGCGCGCGGCGACGGGTGGAACTACCCGGAATGGGGACGTCCTCGACTGCGGATGTTTGGCACGTCCACAAAGCGGGGAGCACCGCACCGTCACGGTGGCGACTTCGCCACTGATGCAGAACTGATTCAGATCAGCAGACAGATCAGGCAAAGCGAAACGAGTGCTCTTCCGGACGACCACGCGCACGGGAAGGCGGCAACCAGCCGACAGCAGACAGGGACTACATCAGCGGGCGGAAGAGCGAGTGGTACTACCAGGTCGACTTCGATCCATGACAGCCCCACCTCCTCCGGCCGGTCCCTCGTAAGGGAGTGTCCTCGGCGTCGGGACTCGATAGCGACGCTTCTGCGTGCTGCCCCGAACTACCGGCTCAGAGTATCAGCCGCCTGAACTGTCAAGGCGCCCCTTTGCTTGCTACTGACGAGTTCTATGCTCACCGCATGGTTGATGTTCTTCCTCTGGTCGAGGCACGGTTGACGACCGCGCTGGGCGAACCGGACGCGCGCGCCGCCGTCACCTTCCTCGGTACGGACCGCATCGAGGTGCTCCGGTTCCACGAGGGGGACGTGGTCCGTTACGCCACCCTCGGCATGTCCGCACAGCCCATGGCGGACCCGACCGCGATGCTCGCCGACCCGGTCAAGGGCCCGCGCGCCGAACTGGTCCTCTCCGTCCGCGCCGGCGCCGCCGACACCGACAAGGTGCTCCGTCCGCTCGCCGTGCTCGCCGCGTCCCCGCAGGTGGAGGGGTTGGTGGTGACCCCGGGCGCGTCCCTGGACACCGGCGAGCCGCTGTGGCCGGGGGCGCCCTTCACCTCGGTCCTGGTGGGTGAGCCGGGCGGTCTGGTGGAGGACCTGGAGCTGGACGCTCCGCTGGATCCCGTACGGTTCCTGCCGCTGCTGCCGATGACCCCGAACGAGGCCGCCTGGAAGCGGGTGCACGGCGCCCAGGCCCTCCAGGAGCGCTGGCTCGCGAACGGCACGGATCTGCGGGACCCCGTCCGCCGGTCCGTCCCACTGGACTGACACCGAGTGAGCAAGCTCACCAAGAGGCGCGCCGCACCGGCCAGTTGGCGTCGGCAAGATCCGTAGGAGAGCCCTGGGCGGGTGATGTCTTCCGCCCGGACGGGTGATCGTCCTTGACGTGGGCGTGCGGTGGTAGGACCGTGGAGCCCTATGAGGGGCGAACCCAGTTGCCCGAGGTGCGGTGGCCGGGTCAGGGCGCCCGGTCTCTTCGCCGATGCGTGGCAGTGCGATGTGCACGGGCCGGTGTATCCGCTACAGCCCGTGATCCCGCCCAGCGTCGAGGCCCTCGCAGCCGTCGTGCACCGCACGCATGCACCCGTGTGGATGCCCTGGCCGCTGCCGGTCGGCTGGCTCTTCACCGGGGTGGCGTACGCGGGCGACGACCGCAGTGGCGGTCGTGCGACCGCCGTGGCCTGCACGGGACCCGGCCCGCTGGGCGGTCCCGGTGAGCTGATCCTGGTGGCCG
The DNA here is from genome assembly GCF_042672505.1 of Streptomyces sp. NPDC127190. Taxonomy (NCBI): domain Bacteria; kingdom Bacillati; phylum Actinomycetota; class Actinomycetes; order Kitasatosporales; family Streptomycetaceae; genus Streptomyces; species Streptomyces sp. NPDC127190. Next base: position 645,312 of record NZ_JBHXVE010000001.1, on the reverse strand, counting down.
AGGAGCTGGGCGTCGGACTCGGCTCGCGGTACGCGGGCATCGACGGCCCGGACCCGGGGCCGTACATCAGTGTCGAGAAGCCGCCCCAGGCCAAGGTGCTGGCCGCCGGCCGGCCCACCCCGCTCTGGCATGTCTCGGCCACCCCCGACGACCGCGCGGTGTTCGCCGGCGAGGCGTGCGGGCTGTGGCTGTGGGCGGTGCTGTGGCCCGAGTCGTCCGCCATGCTCATGTACGACGAGCTGGTGCTGACCGATCTGCGGGATGCGGGAGCGGAGCTGGACCTGGTGCCGTGCGGGGCCCTGTCGCCGCGGCTGCTTCGGCCGTAACGCGCGGGGAGCCGAGGGCGGCGGGGCGGCGGCTGCGGCCTGGCGTCCCCCGGCCGGCCGTTATCCTTAGGTGTCCCCCTGTTGTGCCGTCACCCGTCTGGAGCTTGCGTGCGTATCGATCTGCACTGTCACTCCACGGCTTCCGACGGCACGGACACCCCGGCCGAGCTGGTGCGCCATGCCGCCGCGGCCGGGCTGGACGTGGTCGCGCTGACCGACCACGACACCACCCGTGGGTACGCCGAGGCGATCGCCGCGCTGCCCGAGGGGCTCACCCTGGTCACTGGTGCCGAGCTGTCCTGCCGGATCGACGGCGTCTCGATGCACCTGCTGGCCTACCTCTTCGACCCCGAGGAGCCCGCTCTGCTCGCCGAGCGCGAGCTGGTCCGGGACGACCGGGTGCCGCGCGCGAAGGGCATGGTCGCCCAGCTGAACGCGCTGGGCGTCCCGGTCACCTGGGAGCAGGTGGAGCGCATCGCGGCCGGCGGCTCGGTGGGCCGCCCGCATGTCGCGAGCGCGCTGGTCGAGCTGGGTGTGGTGCCGACCGTGAGCGACGCGTTCACCCAGGAGTGGCTGGCCGACGGCGGACGAGCCTACGTGGCGAAGCACGAGACGGATCCCTTCGAGGCGATCCGGCTGGTCAAGGGCGCGGGCGGCGTGGCCGTCTTCGCGCACCCGGCCGCCGCCAAGCGCGGTCGCACGGTCCCCGAGTCGGCGATCGCCGAGATGGCTGCCGCCGGTCTCGACGGCATCGAGGTCGACCACATGGACCACGACCCGGACGACCGCGCCCGGCTGCGGGGTCTCGCGAAGGAACTGGGCCTGCTGGTCACCGGCTCCTCGGACTACCACGGCAGCCGCAAGACCGTGTCGCTCGGCGAGTACACCACCGATCCCGAGGTGTACGGCGAGATCACGCGGCGCGCGACCGGGGCCTTCCCCGTCCCCGGCACCGGCGGAGCCTGACCCGCCCGGGCCGCTCGGCCCGTAGTCCCGCCGTATGTCCGCCCGGGGCACCTGTGTGCCACCGGGCTTCCCCCTCACAGCCGGTCCATGGCCGGTTCATGCCCGTCGTTTCTTCCTCCAGCAAGGCCTGTACTTCCTCATGTTCGACCTCGCCGTCTTCGGCTCTCTGTTTCTGACCCTTTTTGTCATCATGGATCCCCCCGGGATCACCCCGATCTTCCTCGCCCTCACCGCCGGGCGCCCGGCCAAGGTGCAGAAGCGGATGGCGTTCCAGGCCGTCTGCGTGGCGGGCGGGGTCATCGCCGTCTTCGGTGTCCTGGGCCATCAGATCCTGGACTACCTGCATGTGTCCGTGCCCGCGCTGATGATCGCGGGCGGGCTGCTGCTTCTGCTGATCGCGCTGGACCTGCTCACCGGCAAGAACGACGAGCCGAAGGCGACCAAGGACGTGAACGTCGCGCTGGTGCCGCTGGGCATGCCGCTGCTGGCGGGGCCGGGGGCGATCGTGTCGGTGATCCTGGCCGTGCAGAAGGCGGACAGTGTGGCCACGCAGGTCTCGGTGTGGACCGCGATCCTCGCGATCCATGTCGTGCTGTGGCTGGTGATGCGTTACTCGCTGCTGATCATCCGGATCATCAAGGACGGGGGTGTCGTCCTGGTGACGCGGCTCGCGGGCATGATGCTCTCCGCGATCGCGGTGCAGCAGATCATCAACGGGATCACTCAGGTGATCCGGGGGAGCTGAGCGGCGTCCGCTCGGCTCCCCCGGAAAGCTTGAGTGGGGAAGGCCCCGGCTGACCCGTTACGAGGCCGGGGAGTCGGCCGGGCGGATCCACAGGCGCTGTCCGATGGCGGCGGCCTGCTGCACGATCCGGTTGACGGAGGCGGCGTCCACGACGGTGGTGTCCACGGTGGAACCGTCGACCTCGTCGAGTCGCATGATCTCGAAGCGCATGGCTTCTCCCTTCGTCTGGTCATCCTCCTGCGGAGAACTACGCGGAGAACTACTGGGTGCGCCGGGAGGATGCCCGGCTTCGTAGTGAGTCAACGCGCCGCATGTTACAAACATTCCCTACGCTAAATAAATTTTTCGAACGGCTAATTACTGACCGGTAAAAGATCGCCAGGTGTCCCGACGGGACCGATCGGGACCGGTTGTGTTCGCAGTGTGACCAACTGGACAATAGGGGCGATGAACGACGACCTCGCGGTCCTCCGCGCCCGCATCGACCACACGAACGAGCTGCTGGAACGCATGCTCGCCGAGGTGGCGAAGACACCCTCGACCCACGCGATCTTCGTGGACGCGGGCTATCTGTACGCGGCCGCGGGCCGCCTCGTCGCCGGTACCGAGGACCGCCGGGCCTTCGACCTCGACGCCGAGGGCCTGATCGACGCCCTGATCGACAAGGCCCGCACGATCTTCGCGGACAGCCGGCTGCTGCGCGTCTACTGGTACGACGGCGCCCGCCGCCGCATCCACACCGCCGAGCAGCAGTCCATCGCCGAGCTGCCCGACGTCAAGGTCCGCCTCGGCAACCTCAACGCCAGCAACCAGCAGAAGGGCGTGGACTCCCTGATCCGCACGGACCTGGAGTCGCTGGCCCGCCACCGCGCCATCAGCGACGCGGCCCTGCTCGGCGGCGACGAGGATCTCGTCTCGGCGGTCGAGGCCGCCCAGGGCTACGGCGCCCGCGTCCACCTCTGGGGCGTCGAGGCCCCCGAGGGGCGCAACCAGGCGGAACCGCTGCTCTGGGAGGTCGACAGCCAGCGCACCTTCGACCTCGACTTCTTCAAGCCGTACGTCTCCCGTCGTACCGCCGCGGCGTACGAGGCCACCGCCGGGGCCCGTCCCACCCGCGACGACGTCCGCTTCGTCGGCGCCCAGATCGCGGCCAAGTGGCTCGCCTCCCGGGGCCGTGAGGCGCTGGTCGAACTGCTTCCCGGCCATCCCTATCTGCCCGGCTCCGTCGACCAGGACCTGCTGGTCGAGGCCGAGAGCCTGCTCCAGTGCTCCCTGCGCGGCCAGGCGGACCTGCGCCGCGCCCTGCGCGACGGCTTCTGGGCGCACCTCCAGGCGCAGTACTAGGGCGCTGCCGGGGCCGGCTCAGGTGCGGGTGCCGCAGTCGTCCCAGAAGTCGGCGAGGGCCCGGGCCGTGGCGAGCGGGCGGTCGGTGTTGGGGGAGTGTTCGGCGCCCGCGATGACCGTCCGCCGCGCGGAGAGTCGTACCGCCATGTCGTCCAGCAGCGGCAGCGGCCAGGTGTCGTCCTGCGCGCCCGACAGCACATGGAACGGCAGCGGCACCGCGGCCAGTTCCGTGACCCGGTCCGGCTCCGTGCACAACTGCCGGCCGGTGGCGAGGAGTTGCGCGGGCCGGGTGCCCAGCCAGCGGCGCCGCAGGTCCTCCCGGTCGTCCAGCCCGCCCTCGATCTCGCGGGTCTCCGTCTCCTCGGGCGTCTCCATCGCCTGGAGGGCGTCCCAGACCTCCGCCATCGTCATCACCGACAGCGCGTCATGGAGCAGCTTCACCCGCTCCTGCTGGGACTCGGAGATCTGCGCCGGGCCGGAGGACATCAGGGTCAGCGAGAGGAACGGCGTGTGGTCGAGCAGGACGGCCGCGCGCGAGATCTGTCCGCCGAGGGAGTGCCCCAGCAGATGCGCCGGCTGCCCGAGCGCCTCCGCCAGCGCGAGCACGTCCAGCGCCAACTCGGCCTGGGCGTAGGCGGATTCGTCGTCTTCGGGGCCGTCGGACTCGTACTGTCCACGGCCGTCGACGGCCACGGTCCGGTACCCGCGCTCGGCCAGCGGCACATGCAGCGGGTTGAAGTCCTCCTTGCTGCCGGTGAAACCCGGCAGCAGCAGCGCGACACCCCTGGGCTCGACCCCGGCGGCCACGGCAGCGTCGACGACGGCGAACTCGCCGCGCGCGGTCCGCAGGGAGTACGCACGGGCACCGGGGGGCGGGACGAAGGTGTCGGGCCTGCTCATGCGAAGAGGTTATCGGGCACGGTGGCCGAGCGGACCGCGCAGGGCGGGGCCGACAGGGGCCGAGCGGACCGCGCAGGGGCGGGGCGGCCAGGGGCAGGGCGGGAAACGGGCGATGGCCCGGCCCACCGAAGTGGACCGGGCCATCGCCCGCAGGGTGTACCGCCGCCTGAGCGGCGCCCAATCAGGCCTCGGGGGCCTCCACGGCCGCCGTCGCCTTGCGCGTACGGCGACGCGGCTTGACCTCCGGCTCCTCGGTGGCCTGCGCCGGGATCTCCGCGACGGCCGCCTCGGCGACCGCCTTGCGGGTCCGCCGCGGCTTCGGCGTGACCGCCTCGGCCCCGTCGACCGCCTCGACCGCGGCAGCGGCCGTCTTGCGGGTACGGCGCGGCTTGGCCTCCGCGGCGTCCGCCACCGGCTCGGCGGAGGCCGCCGTCTTGCGGGTCCGCTTGGGCCTGGCCTCGGCCTCGGGGGCGTCGGCTGCCTCGGCGGGGGCCGCGGTCTTGCGCGTGCGCCTGGGCTTGGCCTCGGCCGCGGGCGCATCCGTGGTCTCGGCGGGAGCCGCCGTCTTCCGGGTGCGCTTGGGCTTGGCCTCGGCTTCGGCCTCGGGGGCTTCGGCGGTCGGCGCGGCTGCGGCGGTCTTGCGGGTGCGGCGCGGCTTGGCGGCGGGGGCTGCCTCGTCGGCCGGGGTGTCCGCGGTGTCCGTGGCGGCCTTGGTGGCTGCGGTGGTCTTGCGGGTCCGCTTGGGCTTGGCTTCGGCTTCGACCTCGGCCGCGGGGGCGTCGGTGGTCTCGGCCGGGGCCGCGGTCTTGCGGGTGCGGCGCGGCTTGGCCTCGGCTTCGGCCGTGGAGGCCTCGGCGGTCGGCACAGCTGCGGTCGTTTTGCGGGTGCGGCGCGGCTTGGCCTCGGTGGTGTCCGTTGCCGTGTCCGCGGCCGTTGCCGTCTCCGTCTCGGCGGCCGGCGCGGCCGTCTTGCGGGTACGGCGACGCGGGGTGGGCTCCGCGACCGGGGCGGCCTCGGGCTCCGCGACCGCGACCGGGGCGGCGGACTCCGGTGCCGTCGGCTCGGTCGCCGTGGTGGCCGGTGCCACGGCCGCCTCGGTGCGCTCCGCCGTCCTGCGGGTGCGGCGGCGACGCGGCTTCTCCGGCGTCTCCGGAGCGGCCGGGGCCGGCGCCTCTTCCACCGCCTCGACGGTGGCCTCGGCAGTCGCGGCGGCCGTCAGCGGCTCCGCGGTGGCTCCGCCGCGGGTACGACGGCGACGGCGCGGGGTGCGGGACGCGCGGGGCTCCTCCGCACCGGTGGCCTCGGCGGAGCCGGACTCGGCGACGGGAGCGGTCGGGGCGGCGGCGTCCAGCGCGGTTCCGCCGCGCGTACGGCGACGGCGGCGCGGGGTGCGGGACGGGCGCTCGCGTTCGGCGGCGACGGTCTCGGTGCGGTCGGTGCGACCACCCCGGTCCCCGCGGCCACGGCCACCGCGGCCACCACGTCCGCCGGTCTCGCCCAGGTCCTCCAGCACCTCCGCGTCGAGCCCCGCGCGGGTGCGCTCGGAACGCGGCAGGGTGCCCTTGGTGCCCTCGGGGATACCGAGGTCGGAGAACAGGTGCGGGGACGACGAGTACGTCTCCACCGGGTCGTTGAAGTCCAGCTCCAGCGCCTTGTTGATCAGCTGCCAGCGCGGGATGTCGTCCCAGTCGACGAACGTGATCGCCGTACCCTTGGCGCCCGCGCGGCCGGTACGGCCGACACGGTGCAGGTACGTCTTCTCGTCCTCGGGCGACTGGTAGTTGATGACGTGGGTGACACCCTCGACGTCGATACCGCGCGCGGCGACGTCGGTGCAGACCAGGACGTCGACCTTGCCGTTGCGGAAGGCGCGCAGCGCCTGCTCGCGGGCGCCCTGGCCGAGGTCGCCGTGGACCGCGCCGGAGGCGAAACCGCGGCGCTCCAGCTGCTCGGCGATGTCGGCCGCCGTGCGCTTGGTACGGCAGAAGATCATCGCCAGCCCGCGGCCCTCGGCCTGAAGGATGCGCGCGACCATCTCCGGCTTGTCCATGTTGTGCGCGCGGTAGACGAATTGCTTGATGTTCGCGACCGTCACGCCCTCGTCGTCCGGCGCGGTGGCGCGGATGTGCGTGGGCCGGGACATGTAGCGGCGGGCGAGACCGATGACCGCGCCCGGCATGGTCGCCGAGAACAGCATGGTCTGCCGCTTGGCCGGCAGCATGTTGATGATCTTCTCGACGTCGGGCAGGAAGCCCAGGTCGAGCATCTCGTCGGCCTCGTCGAGGACCAGGCACTTGACGTGCTTCAGGTCCAGCTTCTTCTGGCCGGCCAGGTCCAGCAGCCGGCCCGGGGTGCCGACGACCACGTCGACGCCCTTCTTCAGGGCCTCGACCTGCGGCTCGTAGGCGCGACCGCCGTAGATGGCCGTCACCCGCACGTTACGCACCTTGCCGGCGGTCAGCAGGTCGTTGGTGACCTGCGTGCACAGCTCGCGCGTGGGGACGACGACCAGGGCCTGCGGGGCGTCGGTGAGCGCCTCCGGGGCGGCGCGGCCGGCCTCGACGTCGGCGGGGACGGTGACCCGCTCCAGGAGCGGAAGACCGAAGCCCAGCGTCTTGCCGGTACCGGTCTTGGCCTGGCCGATGACGTCCGTGCCGGACAGGGCGACGGGAAGCGTCATCTCCTGGATGGGGAAGGGGGTGATGATGCCGACGGCCTCCAGGGCCTCGGCGGTCTCGGGGAGGATTCCGATTTCTCGAAACGTCGTAGTCAGGGTCATGCCTCTTCTGTGTGTGCGGCGCGAGGCGAGCGCGGGGGTCATGTGCGACCGTGCCGGGGGACGTCGGCTGCCGTACGGACGAACCACTCGGGCAAGCCGTATGACACGGGACCTCTGCCGACGCTCTAGCGCTCGAACCGCTGAGGGTGTCCCTCCGGTCGTCGTACGGATTACTGCGCCGTACGGCCAGGGAGGGCTGTCGGGTCGGAGCCGATCGGGCCACCGACCGGGCATCCTCATGCGTGCAGCCTGTCGGGACGCGTCGAACATCGTCGACGCACTCAGCAGGCGCATTACCACCATACCCCGGAATCGCGCACATGCGATGGCCGATTTGGTCACGTAGTCGTGGTCACAGTGACCGAGGGACCGCTGCCGGAGGCTGCCGAGCGGGCTATTGTGCGCCTCATGACTAGCTCTGACAAGCCTGAGAACTCCACCGCACCCACGGGCGTCGCGGCCCAGGACTGGGCCCAGGCCGCCGCCGACCCGCAGTACCGCGCCGCCGTGGTGGACCTGCTCGGCGCGCTCGCCTACGGGGAGATGGCGGCGTTCGAGCGGCTCGCGGAGGACGCCAAGCTGGCGCCGACCCTCGCGGACAAGGCGGAGCTGGCGAAGATGGCCTCGGCGGAGTTCCACCACTTCGAGCGGCTGCGGGACCGGCTGACCGAGATCGGCGAGGAGCCCACGGCCGCCATGGACCCGTTCGTCGCGGCCCTGGACGGCTTCCACCGGCAGACCGCTCCGTCGGACTGGCTGGAGGGCCTGGTCAAGGCATATGTCGGTGACTCCATCGCGAGCGACTTCTACCGGGAGGTCGCGGCCCGTCTCGACTCGGACACGCGCGAACTGGTCCTCGCCGTGCTCGACGACACCGGACACGCCGAGTTCGCGGTGGAGAAGGTGCGCGCCGCCATCGACGCCGACCCCCGGCTGGGCGGCCGGCTGGCGCTGTGGGCGCGGCGGCTGATGGGCGAGGCCCTGTCGCAGTCGCAGCGCGTGGTCGCCGACCGGGACGCGCTGTCCACCATGCTCGTGGGTGGCGTCGCCGACGGGTTCGACCTCGCGGAGGTCGGAAAGATGTTCTCGCGGATCACCGAGGCGCACACCAAGCGGATGGCCGCACTGGGCCTGGCCGCGTAAGCCTGCGCGGGGGCGCGCGGTCGCGCGCCCCTTCGCTACGCCGCCGCTGATCGGCGGCGCAGGCTCCCTGACGGGCGCAGCAGCAGCGACAGGGACGCCGCCGAGACGGCGGCGGCGCCGAGCAGGCTGAGGTAGGCACTGCCGAGGCCCAGCGCGCTGCGGGTGACGAAGTCGCCGAAGAGGGCTCCGGCGGCCCCCGTCGAGTACACCAGCGGGCGGGCCGGCAGCCGGTGGGCCAGGCGGTGGGCGGCCGCCCAGGCGAGGACGAGACCGAGCACCACGGATCCGAGTGCTTCCAGGATCATCTCTGGGTCCCTCCCACGGCCGGTCTGCGTTGACGGTCGTAGCCCGTCATACCCGTGACCTGCGAAGGACAATCCTCCCCTGTGGAGAGGTTGTGCTCCATCCGTGGGCGTGTCTCATGCGGAGGGATCAACTGGCTCATCGGGAGGGATCGACTGGCTCGTGCGGAGGGATCAACGCCGAAGGGCCCGGCGGCACACGGCCACCGGGCCCTTCCGGGCGATGTCGGCTACAGCGCGCCGAACCCCACCTTGCGCACGGTCGGCTGGCCGATCTCCACGTACGCCAGGCGGTCGGCCGGCACCAGGACCTTGCGGCCCTTCTCGTCCTGGAGGCTCAGGAACTGCGTCTTCCCGGCCAGCGCCTCGCTCACCGCGCGCTCGACCTCCTCGACGCTCTGACCGCTCTCCAGAACGATCTCGCGGGGCGCGTGCTGCACGCCGATCTTGACCTCCACGGCTATGTCCCTCCGACGGTCAGTGATGTGCGCGATCTTCCGCGCCGTACCCAGCACACATTAGCCCGGTGAGGGGACCAGCACGCTGCGGGCCGGAACGCCGTCAGCGAACAGCGCCGCGGCGGACCGGTGTCAGTGGCCCTCGGTGCCGTGCATCGGGAAACCGGCGATGCCGCGCCAGGCCAGCGAGGTGAGCAGCTGCACCGCCTGGTCGCGCGGGACGCTGCGGTCGCTGTGCAGCCAGGAGCGGGCGACCACCTGGGCGAGTCCGCCGAGGCCGGAGGCGAGCAGCATCGACTCCGCGCGCGACAGGCCGGTGTCCTCGGCGATGACGTCGCAGATCGCCTCGGCGCATTCGTTGGTGACCTTGTCGACGCGTTCGCGCACCGCGGGCTCGTTCGTCAGGTCCGACTCGAAGACCAGCCGGAAGGCGCCGCCGTCGTCCTCGACATAGGCGAAGTAGGCGTCCATCGTCGCCCGGACGCGCTGCTTGTTGTCGGTCGTCGACGCGAGCGCGTGGCGCACAGCCTGGATCAGCGACTCGCAGTGCTGGTCCAGCAGTGCGAGATAGAGGTCGAGCTTGCCCGGGAAGTGCTGGTAGAGCACCGGCTTGCTCACGCCTGCCCGCTCGGCGATGTCGTCCATCGCCGCCGCGTGGTAGCCCTGTGCGACGAAAACCTCCTGGGCGGCGCCCAGCAACTGGTTCCGTCGGGCGCGGCGCGGCAGACGGGTGCCACGCGGGCGTGCCGCCTCTGTTTGCTCGATGGCTGTCACGCCGCCTCCCAAAGTCGTCCACATGCGGTGTCACCGCGCGGCCATCGTACTTTTCGGTAACCGTGGTGTGCGCGGTGCGAGCGCAGAATTTCACGTACCGGACGGCGGCGAAAGCGCGAGACGGCCCTTCTCGGCCGTGCGACGGCGCTTGCCGGCCGTGGGAGGGCGCCCTGCCGGCCACGGGAGTCCGGCGAGGTCAGCGGTAGTCGTCCTCGTCGAGCGAGACGACACGCGCCTGTTCGACGAGATCGGCCTCGTTCGCGCGGTCCGGTTCGACTCCGGTCAGGGGGTCGTCGCGTTCCGGTGTGATGTCGGTGTGCTGCTCTGCGGCGTCCACCTCGGGCGCCTCGACGCCGAACTCCGGGGCTGCCTCGTCCGCCAGCTCCTCGATCGTGTCCGGCTCGGTGGGGTCATAGGCCATGGTGGGCTCCCTTCCTACGAACGTCCCTGGATGCAGCAGGGGCCACACGCGGGTGCCCTCTGTACGAGCCTAGGAGACTGCTGATCCGGACGCCATGCCATCGCGCCCGTCCGCCCTCCGGTTCCCCCGCCGCGCGCGTGTCATGCGTACGCCGTCCGCCTGTGACGGCCAACACACGGACCCGGGCGTGATCACCTCGTAACATTGCCGCATGTCTTCGACCGAGTCGCCGTCCGTTCCGGCCGCCAGCGCGCTTCCGAGAGTGGCGCCCGTCCGGGTCGGCGAGGGCGAGCGGCTGCGCTCGGTGAGCCTGCCCGGCGTGACCCTGTCGGTCCGTTCCCGGCGCCCCGCGCGCGAGGGGCTGCCGCCCGCGCTGTTCGTCCACGGCCTCGGCGGCTCCTCGCAGAACTGGTCGCAGCTGATGGCCGAGCTGGACGGGGTCGTCGACAGCGAGGCGGTCGACCTGCCGGGCTTCGGCGACTCCCCGCCGCCGGACGACGGCAACTACTCCGTCACCGGGCACGCACGCGCGGTGATCCGCTATCTCGACGCCGCCGACCGCGGCCCGGTGCACCTGTTCGGCAACTCCCTCGGGGGCGCCGTCGCCACGCGCGTGGCCGCCGTACGCCCGGATCTCGTGCGGACGCTCACGCTCGTCTCGCCGGCCCTGCCGGAGCTGCGGATCCAGCGCAGTGCGGTGCCGACCGGGCTGCTCGGCGTGCCGGGCATCGCCGCGCTGTTCACCCGGCTCACCAGGGAGTGGACGGCCGAGCAGCGGGTGCGCGGGGTCATGGCGCTCTGCTACGGCGATCCGTCGCGGGTGTCGCCGGAGGCGTTCCGGTACGCCGTGGAGGAGCTGGAGCGGCGGCAGCGGCTGCCCTACTTCTGGGACGCGATGGCCCGCTCCGCGCGCGGGATCGTCGACGCCTACACGCTCGGCGGGCAGCACGGGCTGTGGCGCCAGGCCGAGCGTGTGCTCGCCCCGACCCTGCTGGTCTACGGCGGCCGCGACCAGCTGGTCGGCTTCCGCATGGCCCACAAGGCCGCCCGCGCCTTCCGCCACTCCCGCCTGCTGTCCCTGCCGGACGCCGGACACGTGGCGATGATGGAGTACCCGGAGCTGGTGGCCGGGGCGTTCCGCGAGCTGCTGGCGGCGGCGGGCGAGGAGGATCCGGGTGAGGGGCGCGTGGACGCCGGGCGCGGCGACGGCGTCACCGCAGCGGGTACGGGGAGCTGAGGCCGGCGTGGGACGTCACAGCCGCCGCGGACCGGCACCCAAGAGCGACTCCGGGGACATACCCGCCGCTCGGCGCAAGGAGCGTCCGGCCGCGGCGCCGGGATCCCAAGGGACCCCTCCGGGCGCCCGTGGCGGCGAACCCGGACCGCGGGGAGACCTGCCCCGCCCGGACGACACGCCCGGCTTCGGCGGGGGCACGCGTGCGCGTGGCGTTCCCGGATTCGGCGGCGGTGCGCCCGGGCAGGGTGCGCAGCCGTTTCCGCCGGGTGGGCAGTCCTTTTCTACGAGTGCGCCCGGGCAGGGTGCGGCCGGCTTCCCTCCGGGCACGCCCGCGCGGGGGGTGCCACAGGGCACGCCCGGCTTCCCTCCGGGCACGCCCGCGCAGGGGATCCCGCGGTTGCCCGACGGCACCCCCGCGCGCGGTGTCCCCCGTCTGCCCGATGAGGCGGATGCCCGTGGTGGGCATCCGGAGCAGCGGGAAGCAGGCGGAGGCTGGGGCGAGTTCACGAAGGCGGCCGGGGCCGGCGGGCCCGGTGTGACGCTGCCCCGGCAGCGCCGGGCGCCGGGACGGACGCCCGGTCCCCGGCAGGACTACCTCGACGCCTTCGAAGCCGGACGCACCGGCGCCCGGAGCCCCGAGGGAACCGACGAGCAGGCGGCCGCTCCCGGCGCCGTACCCCCCGCCGGGACCCGGCCGGCCGAGGCGCCGCAGGCCGACGTGCCGGCGCAGCGGGGCAGCGGCCGGGGCCGGACCTACACCGGGATCGCCGCGGCCGCCGTCACCACCGTGCTCGCGGTGGTGGTCGCCGGGCAGGTGGCCGGGGCGCGGGGCGGCGGCGCCGCGCCGTCGGCCGCGGACCGGGCGCGGGACACCCGGGCCACCGGCGGCGCGACGCCCTCCGCCGCACCGGGCGGGGTGACGCTGACGTACGAGCAGAAGATGGACCGTACGTACCCGCTGAGCGCGAAGCTGAAGGGCTCCGGGAAGTTCGACGCCGTGCCCGGTTTCGACAAGGCGCCCGGCACCGGGCAGAAGTACCGCTACCGGATCGACGTCGAGCAGGGGCTCGGGCTGGACGGCGCGCTGTTCGCGGAGGCCGTGCAGAAGACGCTGAACGACGACCGCAGCTGGGCCCACGGCGGCGCGAAGACCTTCGAGCGGATCTCCTCCGGCAAGCCCGACTTCGTCATCACCCTGGCGAGCCCGGGCACCACCGCCCAGTGGTGCGCCAAGTCGGGGCTGGACACCACGGAGGACAACGTCTCCTGCGACTCGGCCGCCACCGAACGCGTGATGATCAACGCCTACCGGTGGGCGCAGGGCAGCAAGACGTACGGGAACAAGATCCACGCGTACCGGCAGATGCTCATCAACCACGAGGTCGGCCACCGGCTCGGCCACGGCCATGTGTCGTGTCAGAAGGACGGCGAGCTGGCGCCGGTCATGCAGCAGCAGACCAAGTTCCTCAACCACGACGGAATCCACTGTCTACCCAATCCATGGCCGTATCCAGGGAGTTGACAGGATCCACTGATGTCACATTGACATGAGCCGGATGGTCGTTGCATATTCTTGCGCATGTGGTCTAGTCATGCTGTTCTCGACAGCGCCGCCATCGAGCTGGCGCTCATCGGCGTGACCCCGCTCTGCGTGTCCGACATCCACTGTCGCTGACGCCGCCTCCCTGGCGTTCGCGTCGCGACTTCTCTCCACCTTTCCGTCCGTCACTTCACGGACCCCTTTTCGACGACCCGGCGCCGGGGCCGACGACTGTCCGCAGTCGTCTCATCCCTCGTCTCACCGTCTCGCATTCCGAGACACCCCATGGTCGAGAAATCCTCGACATGTCCCCGAGAGGTCGTCATCCCCATGCGTCAACCGTCCGTGAAGAGAGCCCGCGCGGCGACTGTTTCGCTTGCCCTGGTCGTGGCAGCGGGCGCCGCCGCCTGTGGCCCGAAGGACAGCGATGCCAAGGGCTCCGGTGGCGACTCCACGCCCCACAAGGGCGGCACGCTCACGGTCCTGAACTCCGAGCCGCAGACCGACTTCGACCCCGCGCGCCTCTACACCTCCGGCGGCGGAAACGTTCCGTCGCTGGTGTTCCGCACCCTCACCACCCGCCACCGGGCCAACGGCGCGGCCGGCGCGAAGGTGGTCCCGGACCTCGCCACCGACACCGGGCGTCCCAGCAAGGACGCGACCGTGTGGACGTACACCCTGAAGAAGGGGCTGAAGTACGAGGACGGCACGCCGATCACCTCGGCCGACGTCAAGTACGGCATCGAGCGCTCCTTCGCCCCCGAACTCTCCGGCGGAGCGCCCTATCTGCGGGACTGGCTGGTCGGCGCCGCCGACTACCAGGGGCCGTACAAGGACAAGAAGGGGCTGTCGGCGATCGAGACGCCGGACAGCCGGACCATCGTCTTCCATCTGGTCAAGCCCGAGGGCGAGTTCCCCTACCTGGCCACCCAGACGCAGTTCACCCCGGTCCCGAAGAGCAAGGACACGGGCACCAAGTACGAGGAGCACCCGGTCTCCTCCGGCCCCTACAAGGTCGTCAAGAACGAGAACGACGGCGAGCACCTGCTGCTCCAGCGCAACCCGTACTGGTCCCCGGCCGTCGACGACCAGCGCAAGGCCTACCCGGACACCGTCGACGTCCGCTCCGGCATCGACTCCTCGGTGATCAACCAGCGGCTGTCCGCGTCTCAGGGAGCGGACGCCGCGGCCGTCACCACGGACACCAACCTCGGCCCCGCCGAGCTGGCCAAGGTGAGCGGCGACAAGGAGCTGGCCGCACGCGTGGGCACCGGCCACTTCGGCTACACGAACTACCTCGCGTTCAACCCGACCGTGAAGCCGTTCGACAACCCCAAGGTCCGGGAGGCGATCGCCTACGCGGTCGACCGCTCCTCCGTGGTCAACGCGGCCGGCGGCTCCGCGCTCGCCGAGTCCGCGACCACCTTCCTGCCCGACCAGAAGTCCTTCGGCTACACGCCGTACGACCCGTTCCCGGCGGGTGCCTCCGGCAACCCGGCCAAGGCCAGGGAGCTGCTCGCCCAGGCCGGCTACAAGAACGGGCTCACGGTGACGCTGACCCATTCCAACGCCAAGGACTTCGAGACCAGCCCCGAGATCGCGACCGCCGTCCAGGACGCGCTCAAGAAGGCCGGCATCACGGTCAGGCTCCAGGGCCTGGAGGACAACGCCTACCGGGACACCATCCACGCGGTGAAGACCGAGCCGGGCTTCTTCCTCGCCCACTGGGGTGCCGACTGGCCCTCCGGCGGCCCGTTCCTCGCGCCCATCTTCGACGGCCGGCAGATCGTCAAGGATGGAGCGAACTTCAACACGGGCCTGCTCAACGACAAGTCGGTCAATGACGAGATTGACGCGATCAACAAGTTGACCGACCTTGACGCGGCTGCCAAGCGATGGGGTGCACTGGACAAGAAGATCGGCGAGAAGGCCCTCGTCGTCCCGCTGTTCCACCCGGTCTACAAGCGTCTGTACGGCAAGGACGTCAAGAACATCGTCATCAGCGACTGGACCGGTGTACTGGACATCTCCCAGGTCGCGGTGAAGTAGCGCCGTGAGCGAGGCACTTGTCGCCGTGGGGGGCCGCGGGGGGGGGGCCCCCCCCCCCCCCGGGGGCGGGGGGGGGGGGGTGGGGGGGGGGGGGCCCCCCCGCGCGGGGCCACTGGCGCCCCGCTCACGCCCCCCCCCCGCGCCCC
>NZ_JBHXVE010000001.1:598395-630172 GCF_042672505.1 Streptomyces sp. NPDC127190 | reverse complement strand
TAGCCAACACCCCCTGGGTGGGGTATATGTCGGCCCGTGCGCGCGCATTTGGCCCCGCGCGCCCCGGGGGGGGCGCCCCCCCCCCCCTCCGCGGTCTCGGGGGCCCGTCAGTTCTGGCGGCGGCTGCGGGCGCAGCGCGCCGCCCTGGTCGCCGCGGCCGTCGTCGCGCTGCTCGTCCTGGTCGCGCTCGCCGCGCCGCTGCTCACCGCTCTGGAGGGCCAGGACCCCACCAGCTACCACCCGGCGCTGATCGACTCCGCGCGCGGCGGCGTGCCCGTCGGCTCCCTCGGCGGCATCGGCGCCGACCACTGGCTCGGCGTCGAACCGCAGACCGGCCGTGACCTGTTCGCCCGGCTGGTGTACGGGGCGCGGGTGTCCCTGGGCGTCGCGCTGGGCGCCACGGTGGTGCAGGTGGTCCTCGGCCTCGCCATGGGCGTCGCCGCCGGCCTCGGCAACCGCTGGGTCGACCTGGTCCTGAGCCGCGTCACCGACATCTTCGTCGCCATGCCGCTGATGATCATGGCGCTGGCGCTGCTGGCCGTCGTACCGGACGGCTTCCCCCGGCCGGTGCTCGTCGCCCTCGTCATCGCCCTGGTCAGCGGCTGGAGCACCACCGCGAAGATGGTGCGGGCGCAGACCCTCACCCTGAAGAACCTCGACCATGTCGCCGCGGCCCGGCTCAGCGGCTGGAGCACCGGCCGGATCGCCGTCCGGGAGCTGCTCCCGGGACTCGCCGCGCCGGTCATCACCTACGCGGCCCTGCTGATCCCCGCGAACATCAGCGCCGAGGCGGCCCTGTCCTTCCTCGGCGTCGGCGTCAAGCCGCCCACGCCCTCGTGGGGACAGATGCTCACCTCCGCCGACGTCTGGTACCAGGCGGCCCCGCAGTATCTGCTGCTGCCCGCCGCCGCCCTGTTCGTGACCGTGTTCGCGCTGACCGTCCTCGGCGACGGCGTCCGCGTCGCCCTGGACCCGCGCGCGGCCTCCCGGCTGCGCATCGGCACCGGCCGCAAGCGCGAGGCCCGGGCGACCGTGCGGAAGGAGGACCGGGCATGAGCGGCCTCACCGGTTTCGTACTGCGCCGCCTGATCGGCGCCGTGGTCACCCTGTTCGCGCTCTCGGTGATCATCTACGTCGTCTTCTACGTCACCCCCGGCAACGTCGCCCAGATCACCTGCGGCCCCCGCTGCTCCCCGGAACAGGTCCACCAGGTCGCGCAGCAACTGCACCTGGACGACCCGCTGTACGTCCGCTTCGGCCACTTCGTGCAGGGCATCTTCGCGGGCCAGGACTTCTCGACCGGCACCGGTGTCGAGCACTGCGCGGCACCCTGCCTCGGCGAGTCGTACCAGAGCGGCCGGCAGGTCACCGACATCATCCTCACCAAGCTGCCGGTGAGCTTCTCGCTGGTGCTCGGCGCGATGGTGATCTGGCTGCTGCTCGGCATCGGCACCGGCGTGCTGTCCGCGTGGCGGCGCGGCCGTCTCACCGAGCGGATCCTGACCACGGTCACCCTGGCGGGCGTCGCCACACCCGTCTTCGTCATCGGTCTCGTCCTGATGATCGTCGTCTGCGGCGAACTGGAGCTGCTGCCCTTCCCGGAGTACGTGGCCTTCACCGACGACCCCGAACAGTGGGCGTGGAACCTGCTGCTGCCCTGGCTCTCGCTCGCCCTCATCGAGGCGGCCAACTTCGCCCGCCTGACCCGGGCGTCGATGCTGGAGACGCTGGCCGAGGACCACATCCGCACGTTCCGCGCCTACGGCGTCGGCGAGCGCGCGCTGATCGTGCGGCACGCGCTGCGCGGGGCGACGGCGTCCGTCATCGCGCTCAACGCCGTCACCTTCGGCTCGGCCGTCGGCGGTGCCGTGCTCACCGAGACCCTGTTCGGCCTGCCCGGCATCGGCCAGGAGCTGGTGCGCGCCGTGAAGGTCGTCGATCTGCCGGTGGTCGTCGGGATGGTCCTGGTCATCGGCTTCTTCGTGGTCATCGCCAACGCCGTCGCGGACGTGCTGTACGCGGTGGCCGACCGACGGGTGGTGCTCGTATGAGCCTGGTGGAAGTGACGGACCTGACCGTCGAGTTCGGCGCGCTGCGGGCCGTGGACGGGCTCTCCTTCAGCCTGGCGAAGGGCGGCGCGCTGGCCCTCGTCGGCGAGTCCGGCTCCGGCAAGTCCACGGTCGCGGGTGCCCTGCTGGGCCTGCACCGGGGCACCGGCGCCCGGGTCGGGGGCACGGTCCGGGTGGCCGGCACCGACGTGCAGACGGCCACCGACGAGGAGCTGCGACGGCTGCGCGGCGCCCGCGCCGCCATGGTCTTCCAGGACCCGCTGTCCTCCCTCGACCCCTACTACGCGGTCGGCGACCAGATCGCCGAGGTGTACCGCGTGCACACGCGCGTGTCGCGCCGCGCCGCACGCGCGCGTGCCGTGGAGGTGCTCGACCGGGTCGGCATCCCGGACGCGGTACGGCGCTCCCGGTCGCGCCCGCACGAGTTCAGCGGCGGCATGCGCCAGCGCGCGCTCATCGCCATGGCGCTCGCCTGCGAGCCCGAGCTGCTGATCGCCGACGAGCCGACCACCGCGCTCGACGTCACCGTCCAGGCCCAGATCCTCGATCTGCTGCACACGCTGCGCGAGGAGACCGGCATGGGCCTGCTGCTCGTCACCCACGACGTGGGCGTGGCCGCCGAGAGCGTCGACGAGGTGCTCGTCATGCGGCACGGCAGGGCCGTCGAGCACGGCCCCGTCGGCGAGGTCCTCGCCGCGCCCGCGCAGTCGTACACCCGCGAACTCCTCGACGCCGTCCCGCGCGTGGACGCGCGCCGCACCGGCTCCCGGGCCGCTGACGAGGTCGTGCTGGAGGCCACCGGGGTGCGGCGCGAGTTCGGGCGCGGCAGACGGGCGTTCGCCGCCGTGGACGACGTCTCGCTGACCCTGCGGCGGGGCGAGACCCTCGGCGTCGTCGGCGAGAGCGGCAGCGGCAAGACCACGCTCGGCCGCATGCTGGTCGGACTGCTGGAGCCGACGGCCGGTGCCATCCGCTACGCGGGCCGTCCGCACACCGGCGTGCATCCCGCCGTGCAGATGGTCTTCCAGGACCCCGTCTCCTCCCTCAACCCGCGCCGCAGCGTGGGCGAGTCCGTCGCCGACCCGCTGCGCGCGCGGGGCGAGCGCGACGAACGGCGCATCAGGCAGCGCGTGACAGAACTGCTGGAGCGCGTGGGGCTCGAAGGGGCGCACTACGACCGCTACCCGCACGAGTTCAGCGGCGGCCAGCGCCAGCGCATCGGCATCGCCCGCGCGCTCGCCGCCGAGCCGCGCGTCATCGTCTGCGACGAGCCGGTCTCGGCGCTGGACGTCACCACCCAGGCCCAGGTGGTCGCCCTGCTCGGCGAACTCCAGCGGGAACTGGGCCTCGCGCTGGTCTTCATCGCGCACGACCTCGCCGTCGTCCGCCAGGTCAGCGACCGGGTGGCGGTCATGCGCAAGGGCCGACTGGTCGAGTACGGCCCGGCCGACGAGGTGTACGACAGCCCGCGCGAGGCGTACACCCGCCAACTTCTGGCCGCCGTACCCGCGCTCGACCCGGAACTGGCCGCGCGGCGCCGCGCGGCCCGCCGCGCACCCGCCGTGGCGTAACGTTTCGTGCACGCGCGATAGCACTGTGCCGCCTTAGCGCCGGGAAACGCGACCCGCACGCGAAAGTTACGTCCGTTCACCCCTTTTGGTGGCGCGATGGACAACCGTCCGTCGCGCCACCGCCTTGTCCGCTTACGTTCGTCCCGCTGCGAGCCGCCGGACGACGGCGGCTCACCGAACGGGAGATCGGGGGTGCACACGTGCGCATCGGACTGCTGACGGAGGGTGGCTACCCGTATGTGAGCGGTGACGCCGGACTCTGGTGCGACCGGCTCGTGCGCGGGCTCGATCAGCACGAGTTCGACATCTACGCGCTCAGCCGCAGTAGGCGCCAGGAGGACGAGGGCTGGGTCCCGCTCCCACCGCAGGTCGGCCGCGTGCGAACGGCACCGCTGTGGACGGCCGAGGACGACGGGGCCGGGTACGGGCGGCGCGTGCGCCGGCGCTTCACCGAGTGCTACGGCGAGCTGGTCGGCGCGGTCTGCGCCGGGACCGAAACCGTCGCGGGCGGTGGTGCGGACGGCTCGGCCGATGGGGTGGCGGACCGTTTCGGCACCGCGCTGTACGGACTCGCCGAACTCGCCCGCGAGCACGGTGGACTGGTCGGCGCCCTGCGCTCCGACACCGCCGTACGCACCCTGGAACGCGCCTGCCGCGCCCCCGGCGCGCTGCGCACGGCGCGCGAGGCGCGGGTCCCCGAACTGCTCGCCGTCGCCGCGCACCTCGAACGCGCCCTGCGCCCCCTCTCCCTCGACTGGTACGGCGACGCCGACCTCGGCGCGGCCGATCTGTGCCACGCCACCGCCGGCGGCCCGGCCGCCCTCCCCGGGCTGCTCGCCCGGCACTTCTGCGGTGTGCCGCTGCTGGTCACCGAGTACGGCGTGCAGCTCCGCTCGCACTACCTGGCCCTCGGCCCCGACGCCGCCGCCCCCGCCGTACGCGCGCTCCTGGCCGCCTTCCACGGCCGGCTCGCCGCGGAGGTCTACCGCCGGGCCGAGATCCTCACCCCCGGCAACGCACACGCCCGCCGCTGGCAGGAACGCTGCGGTGCCGACCGGGCCCGGATCCGCACGGTCCACCCGGGCATGGACGCCGCCCGCTTCACGGAGGCCGGCGAGTCCCCGGACCGCGCCGACCCGGACACCCTGGTCTGGGTCGGCCGGGTCGAGCCCGCCAAGGACCTGATCTCCCTGCTGCACGCCTTCGCCGAGGTCCGCAAGGAGGAACCCACGGCCCGGCTGCGGATCGTCGGCGCGCCGGCCGGCCCCGAGGGCGAGGCCTACCTGGGCCACTGCCGGGGGCTCGCCGCCCAGCTCTTCCCGGACGAGGCGGAGGGCGCGCACGCCGTCGGCGACAACCCCGTCTCCTTCGAGGAGATCGGCGGCCCCGAGGCACCCACCCTGCCGGACGCGTACGCCGCGGGCGCCGTCGTGGTGCTCTCCAGCGTGGTGGAGGGCTTTCCGATCAGCCTGGTCGAGGCCATGTTCTGCGGCCGGGCCACGGTGTCCACGGACGCCGGAGCCGTGGTGGAGGTCATCGGCGGCACCGGTCTCGTCGTGCCCCCGCGCAACCCCCGGGCGCTCGCCGAGGCGTGCGTGGCGCTGCTGCGCGACCCCGAGCGGCGTGCGCGCCTCGGTGCCGCCGCGCGCGCCCGGGCGCTCGAACTGTTCACCGTCGAGCAGAACATCGCGGCATTTCACGGCATTTACCTGGAGATCGTTTCGCACTGCCCGGTGCGCCGGGTGGTCCTGGGCGAGACCGGGGAGCCCCTGCCGTTCGCCGCCCCCGCCGAGTCCCGCGTCCCCGGCGACTGGACCGGCCCCACGGCGCGCGTCCTTCCCCGGTCCGTCCCGGCCTGGGCCACGGGCGCGCCGGTACGGGCGACCTCGCTGGCGGCAGTGGAGGGGGCGCGGTGAACGAGGCGGAGGAAACGGCGGTGCCCCGCCCGGGGAGGGGCTCGGACGGCCCCGGGATGCCGAGCGGTGCGGATCCGTGGGACGCGCGGTCGCGGGCCGTGGTGCCCTCGGCCGGCGCGAGCGCGCCCGCGTCGGCCGGGCCCCGGGCCCAGGCCGAGCCCGCCCCGCCGACCGGCCCCGGCCGGGTGGGTGTCGTCGCCGGTCCGCAACCGGTCGCAGGGCGCGGCCCCGCACCCCGGCGGGCCGGTGCCGACCCCGTGAAGGCCCTGCTGCACCGGCACCGCGAGCTGTGCGAGCGGGCCGTGGACCCGCTGGAGATCGCGGCCGGCCTGGAGGCGCACGGGGTCACCGACCGGACCGCCGTGCGCTTCCGGCACCGGGACGTCTTCTCGCTCGCCGAAGAGCTGTACGCGCGCGTGCCGCGCACCGGCGAACCGCGCCCCGGACCCGAGCCGCCGCCCGTGCCCCGGGTCCGTCCCGGCTGGGTCCTGCTCACCCTGCTGCCCGGGGCGCTCGGCACGGCCACCGTGGCGGGACTCCGCCTCACCGCCGGCCAACCGCGCCTGCTGGTCGGCCTCGGCGGCATCCTCGCCGTGGCGCTCGCCCTGCGCGCCGCACTGCGCCAGGGCCCCCTCGCCGCACCGCCCGGCACGCACACCTGGCGGACGGCGAGCGGCACGCGCGTGTGGACGCTGTGGCTGCTGGCTTACGCCCTCTTCGGCGACGGACTGCTACGGGCGGTCGACAGCGGCGGGCCCGACGCCCTGCCCACCGGCGCCCCGGACGGCCCCTGGCCCACCGCCACCGCGCCGGTCCTGGCACTCCTGCTGGCCTGCGCCCCGGCCGCCTGGTGCGCGCACCTGCTCACCGCCGGCGCCCGCCGCCGGCTCGCCGGCAGCCGGGGCCTGGAGGAGTTCCGGGACGCGGCGAAACCGCTGCTCTTCGGCACCTTCGCCCTGTTCCTGGGCGCGCTCGCCGCGCTGCTCCCGCTGTGCGGCACCGCCCTGCACGAGCCGGTGGCCTACGGACAGCCCCTCGCGCTGGGCGCGCTCCTGCTGCTCGCCCGGCTGCTCGCCGTGCACCACCACCGGCACGCCCCCGCCCTCGCCCTGGGCGCCGCCGCGGCCACCGAGGCCATGACCCTCGCCCTGCTCCTGGCCGGCCGGCTGCCCGGCTGCGCGGTCCTCGCGACGCCCGCCCGCACCCTGATCACCGCCTGGGGCGCCACCGTCGTACCGGTACTCGCCTGCGGCACCGCCGCCCTGGCCCTGCTGCTGCACGCCGGCCGCACCCTCACCCAGGCTTCGGCCCACGCGCCCACAGGAGCATCCGAGTGAACCAGGGAGTACCGAGCGACCACGGGAGCACCTGAGTGAGCACGGGCGCGCCCGAGCGACGACCTGCGCACCTGAACGACCACCGGAGCGCCCGAGCCGCCCCGGAGCGCCCCGAGTGAATCGTGCGCCGCCGGACCGGCACGCCACCGGAGGCACCTCGCACCACCCCCCTGAAGGAGAACACCAGATGACCACCGCCCGCCCCCGAGCGTCCGCAGCCACCGGAGCCCTCCGCACACCCGGACCGGCCGGAGCCCCCGGATCCACCGGGACCCCCGCCGGGCCCCTCGCGCCGGCCCTCGCCGGGGCTCTCACGCCGGTCCGTACCACCGGCGCGCACACCCCGGGAGGCGCGCGATGAGGGTTCTGCTGATCGGAGCCAACGGCTACCTCGGCCGCTTCGTCGCCGACCGCCTGCTCGCCGACCCCGCCGTCCAGCTCACCGCGCTCGGCCGCGGCGACGACGCCGACGTCCGCTTCGACCTCGCCACCGGCAGCCCCGGCGCGCTCACCCGCTTCCTCGACGCGGTCCACCCCGGAGTCGTGATCAACTGCGCCGGCGCCACCCGGGGCGGCGCCCGCGAACTGACCCGGCACAACACGGTCGCCGTCGCCACCGTCTGCGAGGCGCTGCGCCGCAGCGGCTGCGGCGCCCGCCTGGTGCAGATCGGGTGCAGCTCCGAGTACGGCCCCAGCCAGCCCGGCTCCTCCACGGCCGAGGACGCCGTACCGCGCCCCGGCGGCCCGTACGGCGTGAGCAAGCTCGCCGCGACCGAACTGGTCCTCGGCTCCGGCCTCGACGCGGTCGTCCTGCGCGTCTTCTCGCCCGCCGGCCCCGGCACCCCGGCCGGCTCCCCGCTCGGCCGGCTCGCCGAGGCCATGCGGCGCGCGATGCAGTCCGGCGACGGCGAACTCAAGCTTGGCGGCCTCGGCGTCCAGCGCGACTTCGTCGACGTCCGCGACGTCGCGCGCGCCGTGCACGCCGCCTCGCTCTCCGCCGCGCAGGGCGTCATCAACATCGGCTCCGGCCGCGCCGTCCGCCTCAGAGACGCCGCCGCCGTCCTCGCGCGCGTGGCCGGATACGGCGGCGCCCTGCACGAACTCGACACCCCGCCCGGACCGCTGCGCGCGGCCATCGGTCACCCCCGCGCCGATCACGACGGGGTCCCGGTCGCGTACCCGTACCCGGACGGCTGCGGCAGCTGGCAGCAGGCCGATGTGCGCACCGCCCGCGACCGGCTCGGCTGGCGGCCCCGGATCAACCTCGAGGAGTCCCTGGCCGACATCTGGATGGAGGCGGCATGCCGCATCTGACCGGCGGTGCGCCGGCCGCCACCGGCACCGGCCTGCGCACCGCCCTCGGCATCCCCGGCTACGCCCACCCGCTCGTCGCCCCCGCCCAGTGGGCCGAACTCGCCCGCCCCGGAGTGCCGGTGGACTGGGTCGTCCTCGATGTGGCCGCGGGCCCCGGCAGCCGCCCCGACCCGCACTGCCTGGAGGCCACCGGACGGCTGCGCGGCGCCGGCGTCCGGGTCCTGGGCCACCTGGACCTCACCTACGGCGCCCGGGTCTTCGGCGACCTGCTCGCCGACGCGCACCGCTATCTGGACTGGTACCGGGTCGACGGCTTCCTGCTGGACCGCTGCCCCGGCGGGCGCGCCGCCCTGTCCGAGGTCCGGCGCGCGGTCACCACTCTCCGGGCGATCAGTGACAGCGCTCACATCGTCCTCGGGCACGGCAGCCACCCGTACCCGGGCTACGCCGAGCAGGCCGACCAGCTGGTGACCTTCGCCGGCCCGTGGAGCGAGTACCGCTGGTCGCAGGCGGCCGAGTGGACCGCCGACTACCCGCCCGACCGCTTCTGCCACTTCGTGCACGGGGTGCCCCGGGGTCATCTGGAGGAGGCGCTGCGCATCGCGCGCTGGCAGGGCGCGGCGACGATCTACTTCACGGACCACACCGACCGGGACGGCCGCACCGGCCCCTGGGAGACCATGCCCGGCTACTGGGACGACATTGTCTCGCGTATCGGAACAGGTGTCTCGGAATGAAGATGGCCATGGCAGTGTTACGAGGAGAACATCTGTAGTGATTGACCGACCAACGGAGTTCCCGTGTCGCTGCCACCCCTGGTCGAGCCAGCTGATGAGCTCACCGTAGACGAGGTCCGCAGGTACTCCCGCCACCTGATCATCCCCGATGTGGGCATGGACGGGCAGAAGCGGCTGAAGAACGCCAAGGTGCTCTGTGTGGGCGCCGGCGGCCTGGGCTCGCCGGCGCTGATGTACCTGGCCGCCGCGGGCGTGGGCACGCTGGGCATCGTGGAGTTCGACGAGGTCGACGAGTCGAACCTGCAGCGCCAGATCATCCACAGTCAGTCCGACATCGGCCGCTCCAAGGCCGCGTCCGCGCGTGACACCGTCCAGGGCATCAACCCGTACGTCAACGTGGTCCTGCACGAGGAGCGGCTCGAGGCCGACAACGTGATGGACCTGTTCAGCCAGTACGACCTGATCATCGACGGCACGGACAACTTCGCGACCCGCTACCTGGTCAACGACGCGTGCGTGCTGCTGAACAAGCCGTACGTCTGGGGTTCGATCTACCGCTTCGACGGCCAGGCCTCGGTCTTCTGGTCGGAGCACGGCCCCTGCTACCGCTGCCTCTACCCGGAGCCCCCGCCGCCGGGCATGGTCCCCTCCTGCGCCGAGGGCGGCGTCCTGGGCGTGCTCTGCGCGTCCATCGGCTCCATCCAGGTCAACGAGGCCATCAAGCTCCTCGCGGGCATCGGCGAGCCGCTGGTCGGCCGCCTGATGATCTACGACGCCCTGGAGATGACCTACCGCCAGGTCAAGGTCCGCAAGGACCCCAACTGCGCGGTCTGCGGCGAGAACCCGACCGTCACCGAGCTCATCGACTACGAGGCCTTCTGCGGCGTCGTCTCCGAGGAGGCCCAGGAGGCGGCCGCCGGTTCGACGATCACTCCCAAGCAGCTCAAGGAGTGGATCGACGACGGCGAGAGCATCGAGATCATCGACGTCCGCGAGCCGAACGAGTACGAGATCGTCTCCATCCCGGGCGCCAAGCTGATCCCGAAGAACGAGTTCCTGATGGGCACGGCTCTGGAGAGCCTCCCGCAGGACCGGAAGATCGTCTTGCACTGCAAGACGGGTGTCCGCAGTGCGGAAGTCCTGGCGGTCCTGAAGTCCGCGGGCTTCGCCGACGCGGTCCACGTCGGCGGCGGCGTCATCGGCTGGGTCAACCAGATCGAACCGCACAAGCCGGTCTACTGATCACCGGTTCCGCCGACCAGCGGGACTGACGAAGCCCACGGCTCTGAGCTGCTCAGATGCCGTGGGCTTCCGGCAGTGTGGGTGTCTAGGAGGCGGGACGGCTGGCGGCTTCGGCCTGGGCGATGGCTTCGGCTTCGCTGTCGGCCAGGGCGAGTGCGACACCGAACGCCTGGGCTATGTGGCCTGCGGCCGACATGACGCGTGCTGTCCCGACGACGGGAGCGATGGCGACGAGCAGGTCCTGGAGCTGTTCGACCGTGAACTCGGCCTTGATCGCGGGGTTGATGTGGGCCAGGTAGGAGATCGCTGGTGCGTCCATGGCCACGAGTGCGGCGATGCGGGACAGGATCAGCGTGCGCTCGTCCATGTGGCAGTGCTCGATGGAGTCGATCGTCATGGCGGCGATCGTGTCGAGTACCGGAGTCTCAGGTGCAGCAGCCATGATTGGCCCGCCTTCTTGCGATGTAAGGGAGTTGAGTTGCCACCCGCTCAAGCGGGACCCCCCTGCGCAGCAGCCGGATGCAACTCAAGCGTAGGCACGCTCAGATGGCCGCGCACGTCGAGCCGGACTGCCGGACGTCATGAGCAGACCGTGCCGTCCTTCGGGACGGTTCCGTGCAGCAGATAGGCGTTCACCGTCGAGTCGACACATTCGTTGCCGTTGCCGTACGCGCCGTGTCCCTCGCCCTTCCAGGTCAGCTCGACGCCGACCCCCATGCCCAGCCCGTCGACCATCCGGCGCGCGCCCTCGTACGGGGTCGCCGGGTCGCCCGTGTTGCCGACGACCAGGACGGGTGCCGCGCCCGGTGCGCTCACCTCGGGGTGCTCGAACTGGCCCGGTACCGGCCAGTCGTGGCACCAGCCGGCCGTGTCCCAGCCCAGGAAGTCCCCGAACACCGGGGAGATCCGCTCGAACCGGGCGAGCCGCTTCCTCGTCTCGGCGGGCGTCGGCCGCTGCCGTTCGTCCAGGCACGATATGACCCGCTGGGAATGGGACACCGTGCCGTAGTGGCCCGTCGCGTCCCGCTCGTTGTAGTCATCCGCGAGGGCGAGCAGCGGCGCACCGTCGCCCCGCTCCGCCGCGTCCAGGGCGCGGGTCAGTGTCGGCCAGCTGGACTGGCTGTACAGCGGCAGCACGATCCCGGTGACCGCGAGCGTCTGGGTGAGCCTCCGCCCGGAGGACGCGGGCAGCGGCTCGGCGTCGAGCCGCTTCAGCAGACCGGCGATCTTCTGCGAGCCCTGAGCGGGGTCCTGGCCGGTGGACTTCAGATAGTCGTCCAGCGCCCGCTGGAAGCCGCGGGCCTGGTTCTCGGCCTGCCCCACCGTGTCCGCCGTGGGGTCCACCACCGCGTCCAGGACCAGCCGCCCCACGTGGGCCGGGAACAGGTGGGCGTAGACGCCGCCGAGTTCGGTGCCGTAGGAGATGCCGACGTAGTGCATCCGGGTGTCGCCGAGGACCTGGCGCATCAGGTCCATGTCGCGGGCGGTGTCCGTGGTGGACACATGGGACAGCAGCCGGCCGGCGGCCTTCTGGCAGCCCTTGCCGAAGTCGGCGGCGTCCGCCAGATACGCCTTCTCCTCGGCCGGGGTGTCCGGTGTGGCGTCCACGTCCTCGGCGGCCTCGAGCTGCCGGTCGCTCCGGCAGCGCACGCCCTCGCTCCCGCCGACCCCGCGCGGATCCCAGCTCACCAGGTCGTAGTGCTCGCGCAGGGCGGCGGCGGTGGCCGCGTAGTACGGCAGCGTCGACACGCCCGAGCCGCCGGGGCCGCCGAAGTTGAACAGCAGCGAGCCGATGCGGTCGCCGCCGGTCGCCCGCGCGCGGATCAGGGCGAGCCCGATCGTCGTACCGCCCGGCCGGGACCAGTCGAGCGGCGCCGTGAGGGTCGCGCACTGCCAGTCGGCGCTCGGCGCGGGCGAGCCATCGGTGGCCTTGCAGCCGTGCCAGTCGAGGTGCTGGGAGGTCAGGGAGGCCGGCAGGGCCGCCGAGGTGTGCCTCGCAGAGGGGAGAGGCGCCGTGCCCTTGCCCTCGCCCGTGTTCTTCCCCTCGTCCGACGCGCCACCGCCGCAGCCGGCCACCAGCAATGCGGCGGCCACGGCGGCCGCCCACCGCGAGACTCGCACCATGCGCACCCCCCTGACAGGCCCTGCGCGTCGTGCCGCGCCGGGCGTTCAGGCCATGGTAGGCGCCCCGGGCCAAGCCCGTGCGGGCCTGTGGATAACTCTCTGACCTGCGAGTTTACCGAGATTTCTTGGGTCGGACGCGTCCGCACTCGGGCGCGGTGCGCAGGGCGTCAGGAGCAGACCGTGCCGGGCTTGGGTTCCGTGCCGTCGAGCAGGTAGCCGTTCACCGCGCTCTGCACGCACCTGTTCTTGCTGTCGTACGCGCCGTGCCCCTGGCCCTTGTACGTCAGCTCGACGGCGACGCCCTTGCCGAGCGCGTCCACCATCTTCTTCGCGCCCTCGTACGGCGTGGCCGGGTCGCCGGTGTTGCCGACGACGAGGATGGGCGCCGACCCGGACGCGCTGACATCGGGATGGTCGGCCGCGCCCGGCACCGGCCAGTCGGTGCAGCTGATCATGGACCAGGCCAGGTAGTCGCCGAACAGCGGGGAGGCGGCGCGGAACTCGGGCAGCTTCCGCTGGACGTCGTCGGCGGTGTACCGCGGCTTCTCGTCGGCGCAGTTGATGGCGATGTTCGCCGCGGTGATGTTGCTGTACTCGCCGTTCTCGCTGCGGCCGTTCATCGAGTCCGACAGCAGCATGAGCACCTTGCCGTCGCCCTCGTACGCCTGCGCCAGGCCTTCGGTGAGGTACTCCCAGAAGTCCTTGGAGTACAGGGACTGCGCGATGCCGTTGGTGGCGCCGGTCTGGGTGAGCTGGCGCGGGAAGATCCCCGGGATCGGCTTCTTCTCCAGGTCGTTCAGCAGTTTCGCGATGCGGTCCTTGACGTCCTGGGCGGTGTTCCCGATCGGGCATTCCGTGCTCTTCGAGGTGCAGTCCGCGGCGAAGTTGTCGAGCGCGAGCTGGAACCCCTCGGCCTGCCCGAGCGCGCTCTGTTCCGGGTTCTGGGTGGGGTCGACGACGGCGTCGAGGACGGCGCGGCCGACGTTCTTCGGGAACAGGTGGGCGTAGACCCCGCCGAGTTCGGTGCCGTAGGAGATGCCGAAGTAGTGGAGTTTGGCGTCGCCGAGGACCTGGCGCATCAGGTCCATGTCGCGGGCCGCGTCCGTGGTGCGCACGTACGGCAGGATGCGCTGGGATTTCTTCTGGCAGGCCGCGTTGAACTGCTTGGTGCGGTCCAGGAGTTGGGTGCGCTCGGCGCTGTCGTCGGGGGTCGCGTCCTGCTGGAAGTACACGTCCAGCTGGGAGTCGCTCTCGCACTTCACCGGTGCGCTGCGGCCGACCCCGCGCGGGTCGAAGCTGACCAGGTCGTAACGGGTGCGCAGGGCGGCGTAGTCGGTGCCGAACGCGGGCAGTGTGCTGACCCCGCTGCCGCCCGGGCCGCCGAAGTTGAACACGAGCGAGCCGATCCTTCTGCTCGCCGGACCGCTGGCCCTGGCACGGATGAGGGCGATGCCGATGGTGTCGCCCTTGGGCTTGCTCCAGTCCAGGGGCGCCTGCATGGTGGCGCACTGCCAGGTTCCGCCGTTCGGCAGCGGTGACGGGGCGCTGCCGCCGCCCTCCGCCTCGGAGGGTGCGGGGCAGTCCTTCCAGTCCAGCTTCTGCGCCGTGAGATCCCCGTCCTTCTTGCCGTCACCGCATCCGGCCAGCAGGGCGCAGAGCAGCACGGCTGCGGTGGTCAGGACGGTGGCGCGGCAGCGGGAGGGGTTCGCCATGCTCCCATCCTGGGGGCGCGCACGCCGGGGCGCTCGGGGCGCGGGCCGTCCGAGGTACGCCGGCGGCCCGCGCCGGGGCCGCTACAGGGCTCCCTTGCGGCTCAGGTGGTTGAAGGCCAGCCAGCCCGGCAGTACCGGGAGCCACAGGGTCAGCAGCCGGTACAAAAGCACGGCCGGCGCGGCGACCTCCTTGGGCAGGCCGACGGCGATCAGACCGACCGTGAGGGTCGCCTCCACCGCGCCCACGCCGCCCGGGGTGGGCGCCGCGGATCCGAGCGCGTTGCCGGCGAGGAAGACCACGGCGACGCTGGCGATGCTCAGCGAGGTCGAACCGTCGCCGAACGCCCGGATGGAGGCGTCCAGGCACATCACGAAGCAGAAGGTCAGCAGCAGGATGCCGCCGATGCCGGTGATGAGCTTCTGCGGCCGCTGGAGCACGTCGAGCATGCGAGGCACCACACCCGCGAACAGCGACCTCACGCGCGTGACGACGAATTTCCGCAGGAACGGCACCGAGGTCACCACGAGCACCAGCACCGCGACCGTCAGCAGACCCGCGATGACCGTCCGGGACGGCGACAGGGACGGCGTCTTCTCGGTGCCGGTGAGATAGCCGAAGGACAGCAGCATCAGGATGTGGCAGCCGAGCCCCGCCAGCTGCGACGCGCCCACGCTCGCCACCGCGAGCCCCGGCCGGACCCCCGCACGCTGGAGGTACCGCGTGTTGAGGGCCACACCGCCCACCGCGGCCGGTGCCACGATCTTCACGAACGAGCCGGCGACCTGGGCCGCCGCCGCCCGCAGGAACGGCACCCGCTCGGGCACGAACCCCAGCAGCTGCATCGCCGCCGCGACATAGCTGACCGCCGAGAACAGCACGGCCGCCACGACCCAGCCCCACTGCGCGTGGGCGACCAGCGGACCGAACTCGATGTGCGTGAGCTGCGTCAGCAGGAAGTACGCGCCGATGGCACCGGCGATGAAACTGATCAGGGTGCGCGGCCGCACCCGCTCCAGCCGGGCCGGCTCCACCGGTGCCTGCGGCCTGATCCGCAGCACCTCGTGGCGGATCTGGGTGAGCAGATCCTCCTCGCGCGCTTCCTCGATGGCTTCGTCGATGGCCCGCTTCTCGGCCCGGGCCTCGGCGCGTACGGCCTTCTTGTCGGCCTTTCTGCCGGCCTTGGCGGAGACGCCCGCGCCGTCGTCCTGCGCGGCTTCCTCCAGCCGGGCCTGCTTGGCCTGCCGGGAGGCCTCCAGGACCGCCTCACGCTCGCGCTGGGCCCGCTCCCGGGCCAGTCTGCGCAGCGTCGCGCGCGTGGAGCGGGTCAGGGCGATCGGCTGGAGCAGCGGCAGACAGTCGGCGACCGCGTCCGGCCCGAGCACCCGGACCGCCGAGGCCACGGCCCGCTCGGCACCCACGCGCAGTCCGAGGGTGGTGAGCAGCTGGGCCACGTCCATGCGCAGCAGCAGATCGCCGGCCGCGATCTCGCCGCCGCGCAGCTCCGTGAGGATCACCGTGCCGGAACGATCCACCAGAACCGCGTCACCGGCCAGCCTGCGGTGTGCGATGCGCCGGGACTGCAACGCCCGCACCTGCTGCCAGGTGTTCCGCAGCAGCTCGTCGGTGATCTCCTCGTCGGCCAGCGAGTCCAGGGTGCGCCCGCCGGTGTGCTCGTAGACGAGCATCACCGCGTCGGGGCCCAGCTCGGAGGTGGCGATCAGCTTGGGCGCGTTGGCGCCCGCCGCGATCGCCGCGTACGCCAGCAGCGCCTCCTGCTCCAGGGCCTGACGCAGGGATTGCAGGCTGGAGCGGGTGGCGAAGCCGCGCAGGGTCAGGTTGCGCCAGGCCCGGTAGAAGAAGCCCTGCGCCTGCTGCTCCCGGTCGACGACCGTGACGTCCAGCGGCGGACCGTCCTCCAGGGTGACGAAGTAGCGCCGGCCGCGGTCGCCGTTCTCCGTCTCGGAGGTCTCCTCGCGGGCCGCGCTGAGCGGGCGGAAACCGACGTGCCTGAGGCCCGCCATCAGGGTCTGCCCGGTGGGCCGCACATTGGGCGAGCCGACGGCGTACAGGGTGCCGTAGGCGATGGTCCAGCCGATCAGCACCGTCAGGATGATCGAGAACGGTGTCGTGTAGCCGGTGACCAGCATCGAGAACGCGTCGAGCAGCAGCACGATCCACAGCACCGCGCGCCAGCGGGGTCTGCGGGACATGCCGACGGCCGTCATATAGGCGATGACGGGCGCCAGATAGCCGTGCACCGGGTCGGTGAGCGCGTGCAGGTCGCCCGGCGCGGGCTGGGTCAGCGCCTCCTGGATCGAGTCCGGGGCGGCCCGGGCGACCCACAGGTCGGTGGCCAGGGTCACACCGTGGGCGAGGACGGCCGCCAGGACGCCGTCGGCGATGCGCAGCCCGTCGCGTTTGATCAGCCGCTCGATCGCGAAGGCGACCGGGACCAGCAGGATCGCGATGCTGGACGCCAGCCCGGCGAATCTGATCAGCAGGTCGGGGGCCTGGCCGGTGCCCTTGTTGATGTCCTGTTCGAGGCCCGAGGTGGTGCCGTGCGCGAATCCGGCGATCGCCAGCACCACGACGATGGCGAGCACGCCGACCAGGAGCCGCATCAGGTCGGAGGGGCGGTGCACGCGCGCGGGGAGCAGGGGTTCGTCGCCCTCCACCGCCTCGGCGTGCGCGTCGTCGCCGGCGCCGCGGTCGGGCGGCGGATTCTGGGGGATGTGCTCCCCCTCGGCCGCGGTGTCGTCGCCCCGCGCGCGCGTGGCGTCGTCCGTGGGTCTGCTGGTGTCGTCCCCGTGCGCCTTCTGGGCGTCATCGCCCGCGGGGGCGGGGCCGGGGCGCGCGGCGGCGCCAGGGGTGCCCGCCGCGCCTTCGGGGTGCACACCCTGCTGATTCATGGTCTCTTCTTGGTCTCGTATCACCGGTCACCGCCCGCACGATGGTGGCATGCCCCGCCGACACGCGCGGGCATCAGGGTGCGGATGCGCGGGCGCACAGTCTGCCGGAAGCGCAGCCGCGGAGCGAGTGGGCCGCGCTGTCGGAGGGGTGCGGCAGGATGGGCCGAATGAGCGAGCAGAGCCCCGCCGGGGACACCCCAGAGGCGCACGGCGACGCGCTGCCGGAGTACGCGGAGCGGGTCCTCCAGGTCGCCGAGCTGATCCCGCCCGGCCGGGTGATGACCTACGGGGACGTCGCCGAGTGGCTCGAGGAGGGAGGTCCCCGCCAGGTCGGCCGGGTGATGTCCCTCTACGGCGGCGCGGTGCCGTGGTGGCGGGTCGTACGGGCCGACGGCGTGCTGCTGCCCGGGCACGAGCTGCGGGCGCTCGCCCACTACCGCGCGGAGGGCACGCCGCTGAAGCAGGCGGGCCGGGCCGCGGAGGGCCATCTGCCGCGGCTCGACATGCGGCGCGCCCGCTGGGACGGCGGCGCAGGTGCTGAGGCTCACACCTGACAGCTTCCGCCATCGGCGGCCGCCGGGGACGAGCCGTGGTCCGAACGGGTGACGGCGGGGACACCCGGGGCATGACGTACGTTCGATGGGTACGGGACTCGCGTGACGCGGGCGCCGCGAGGGAAGAAACGGAAGTCCTCCTTCCGCCCTGAGCCGCGGCGTAGCGTCGGCTGCGCGTGTCCCCTTCACCCCGCGGCCACCGCCTCGCGCGCGTGACCGCCTGCCCACCAGCACAACCACCAGGACCGGCCGACCACGTGAGCTCCTCTTCCTCCACCAGGCACCAGCCGCACCCCCAGGTGCGGCCGGGGAGCCGTGGCGCTTACCGACTGGTTCGTACCCCGCCGGACCGCGTGGACTCCCCTCGCCTGGACGCGGCCCAGCAGACCGTGGTCGACCACGGCTCGGGCCCGCTGCTCGTCCTCGCTGGCCCCGGCACCGGAAAGACCACCACCCTGGTCGAGTCCGTCGCCGGGCGCATCGCGCGGGGCGCCGACCCCGAGCGGATCCTGGTCCTCACCTTCAGCCGCAAGGCGGCCGTCGACCTGCGCGACCGCATGGCCCTGCGCATCGGTGCCGCCCGCGCGCCCCGGGCGACCACCTTCCACTCGTACGCCTACGCCCTGCTCCGCGCCCACCAGGACAGCGGCCTGTTCGCCGAGCCGCTGCGTCTGCTCTCCGGCCCCGAGCAGGACGTCACCGTCCGTGAGCTGCTCGCCGGTCAGCCCGAGCTGGAGCGGCTCGGCCTGAACCATGTGCGCTGGCCGGACGAGCTGCGCGCCTGCCTCACCACACGCGGTTTCGCCGACGAGGTCCGCGCGGTGCTCGCCCGCACCCGTGAGCTGGGGCTCGCGCCCGCCGCGCTGGACGCCTTCGCCCGCCGTACCGGCCGCCCCGACTGGCGGGCGGCCGCGGCGTTCCTCGCCGAGTACCTCGACGTGCTCGACCTCCAGGGCGTGATCGACTACGCGGAACTCGTCCACCGCGCGGTGCTGCTCGCCCGCCGCCCCGAGGTCGCCGCCCGGCTCGCCGGCCAGTACGACGCCGTGTACGTGGACGAGTATCAGGACACGGACCCCGCCCAGGTGCGGCTCCTGCACGCGCTGGCCGGCGGCGGCCGCACCCTGGTGGCCTTCGGCGATCCCGACCAGTCGATCTACACCTTCCGGGGCGCCGACGTGAACGGCATCCTCGACTTCCCCGCGGCCTTCCCGCGCCCGGACGGACGCCCCGCGCCCGTGCAGGTGCTGCGCACCTCCCGGCGCTCCGGAGCCGCCCTGCTGGCCGCGACCCGGCTGATCACCCAGCGCATGCCCCTGCCCCGGCTGCCCGCCGACACGGTCCGCACCCACCGCGAGCCGACGGCCGTACGGGACGGCGGCCGCGTCGAGGTCTACACGTACCCGACGCTCGGTACGGAGATGGACAACATCGCGGACATCCTGCGCCGGGCGCACCTGGAGGACGGCGTCCCCTGGCGCGAGATGGCCGTCCTGGTACGGGCCGGCTCCCGCAGCCTGCCCACCCTCCGCCGCGCCCTCACCGCGGCCGGTGTCCCCCTGGACATCGACGGCGACGATCTCCCGCTGCGCCACGAACCGGCCGTGGCCCCCCTGCTGACAGCCCTCCGCGCGGTCGCCACCGCGGAAGCGCGGCGCCAGGAAGGCACGCGGCCGACGATCCCGGCGACCGACACGGAGACGGCCTCCGGCGGGACGGCCTCCGGCGGGGCGGGCTCCGGTGAGGCGGCTCCGGCCGGGACCTCCTCTGAGGCGGCCTCCGGGGTGGCCGACGCCGAGGCGGCACCCGGCGAGCCGGGCTCCCGCGAGGTGGCTCCCGGCATGGGGACCTCGTCCGGCGAAGCCTCTGACCAGGCTGACGGAGCACCCTCGCTCGGCGAAGCCTCTGACCAGGCTGACGGAGCACCCTCGCCCGGCGAAGCCTCCGGCCCGGCCGACGGAGCACCCTCCGCCGACGGTGCCGGCGCCTCTGCCCTGGGCGACTGCTGGCTGGACACCGAGACCGCGCTCACCCTGCTCGCCTCCCCCCTCGCCGGTATGGACGCCGCCGATCTACGTCGTCTCGGGCGTGCCCTGCGCGACGAGGAGCGGGCCGCCGGGAATCCGCTGCCGCCGCCGTCCGACGAGCTGCTCACGCGGGCGCTCGCGGAGCCCGAGCGCCTGGCGGTGCACGACCCGGCCTACGCGCGCGGTGCGCAGCGCCTCGGCGCGCTGCTGCGCACCGCACGGGAACGCCTCGCGGCCGGCGGCACGGCCGAGGAGGCACTGTGGGACCTCTGGGACGGCACACCCTGGCCCGGGCGGCTGGAGCGGGCCGCCCGGCGCGGCGGCGCGGCGGGCCGCAACGCCGACCGCGACCTGGACGCCGTCTGCGCGCTGTTCGCCACCGCCGCGCGCGCGGAGGAGCGCACCGGAGGCCGTGGCGCCCTGAACTTCCTGGAGGAGATCGAGGCCGAGGACATCGCGGCCGACACCCTCACCCGCCGCGTGGTGCGGCCCGAAGCCGTCCGCCTGATGACCGCGCACCGCGCCAAGGGCCTGGAGTGGCGGCTGGTCGTCGTCGCCGGCGTCCAGGAGGGGCTCTGGCCCGACCTGCGCCGGCGCGGCTCGCTGCTGGAGGCCGACCGGATCGGCCGGGACGGACTCGCCGAACCGCTGACCCCGGGCGCGCTGCTCGCCGAGGAACGCCGCCTGTTCTACGTCGCCGCCACGCGCGCGCGTGAACGGCTCGTCGTCACCGCCGTGAAGGCCCCGGCCGACGACGGCGACCAGCCCTCCCGGTTCCTGACCGAACTCGGCGTCGAGCCGAAGGACGTCACCGGCCGTCCGCGCCGTCCGCTGTCGGTCGCCGCACTCGTCGCCGAGCTGCGCGCGACCACGGTCGATCCGCGCGTGTCCGCCGCGCTGCGCGAGGCGGCCGCCCGCCGGCTGGCCCGGCTGGCCGCGCTCGCCGACGAGGACGGCCGCCCGCTGGTGCCGTCCGCGCACCCCTACCGCTGGTGGGGGATGTTCGAGCCCACCGAGAGCAGGGTGCCGCTGCGCCGCCCCGACGAGCCCGTCGTCCTCTCCGGCAGCGCGCTCGACCAGCTCGCCAACACCTGCGCGCTGCAATGGTTCCTCGGCCGCGAGGTCAAGGCGGACGCGCCCGCGACGACCGCGCAGGGCTTCGGCAACGTCGTCCACGTCCTCGCCGACGAGGTCGCCTCCGGCCGTACCCCGGCCGACCTCGATGTGCTCATGGAGCGCCTCGACTCGGTGTGGAACGCGCTCGCCTTCGACGCGCCCTGGAAGTCCCGGCAGGAGAAGGACAACGCGCGCGTGGCGCTCGAGCGCTTCCTGAACTGGCACGTCCTGGACCGCGCCGGGCGCACCCCGGTGGCCAGCGAGCAGGACTTCGACGTCACCCTCGAAGCGGGCGGCTACCAGGTCCGCATCCGGGGCCAGATGGACCGCGTGGAGACCGACGGCGACGGCCGGGCCTATGTGGTCGACTTCAAGACCGGCAAGCAGGCGCCCAGCGCCGCCGAGGTGGCCCGCCACCCCCAGCTGGCCGTCTACCAGCTCGCCGTCCGCGAGGGCGCCGTCGACACCGCCTTCGCCGACGCCCGCCCCGATCCGGGCGGCGCCGAACTGGTCCACCTCAGACAGGGCGCCGCCAAACGCGACGGCGGCGAGACCCTGCCCAGGACGCAGGCGCAGGAGCCGCTGTCGGGGGAGTGGGTCGGCGACCTGCTGGCCACCGCAGCCGGGAAGGTCCTGGACGAGCGGTTCACCCCGAGCACCGGCCAGCACTGCACCCACTGCGCCTTCCGCGCCTCGTGCAGCGCCCGGCCCGAGGGCCGGCACGTGGTCGAGTGAGCCGACACCGGCGGGAGTGACGCACGGCCACCGGGGGGGGTGACGCACGGCCGCCGGGGGAGTGACGCACGGCACGACCGCCGCTGACCTGCGTCTTCTCCGCCCGGACCGGTGGATGTGCGCTCGGCTGTCAGTGCCCGCCGCTAGCCTTTTCCGACATGCCCGCCCGTATCACCGACCCCGAGCAGCTCAAGGAGCTTCTCGGCATCCCGTTCACCCCGGAGCAGACGGCCTGCATCACCGCGCCGCCCGCCCCGCAGGTCATCGTGGCCGGAGCCGGATCGGGCAAGACGACCGTGATGGCGGCCCGCGTGGTCTGGCTGGTCGGCACCGGACAGGTCGCGCCGGAACAGGTCCTCGGCCTGACCTTCACCAACAAGGCCGCGGGCGAGCTGGCCGAACGCGTCCGCAAGGCACTCATCAAGGCCGGCGTCACCGACCCCGACGTCATCGACCCGGACAATCCGCCGGGCGAGCCGGTGATCTCCACCTACCACGCCTTCGCCGGACGGCTGCTCACCGACCACGGTCTGCGCCTCGGCCTGGAGCCCACCTCCCGGCTGCTCGCCGACGCCACCCGCTATCAGCTCGCCGCCCGTGTGCTGCGCGAGGCGCCCGGCCCCTACCCGGCGCTGACCCGCTCCTTCGCCGACCTGGTCAGCGACCTGCTCGCACTCGACGCCGAACTGTCCGAACACCTCGTCACCCCCGAGGAACTGCGCGCCTGGGACGCCGACCTGCTGGACACCCTGCACGGCGCCAAGCTCACCAACGCCGACCTGCGCAAGGTCCCCGAGACCGCCGCCGCGCGCCGGGAACTCGCCGATCTCGTCCAGCGCTACCGGGCCGCCAAGCGCGAGCGCGACCTGCTCGACTTCGGCGACCAGATCGCCCTGTCCGCCCGTCTCGCCCGCATCCCCGAGGTGGGCCGGCTGCTGCGCGAGGAGTTCCGCGTCGTCCTCCTGGACGAGTACCAGGACACCTCCGTCGCCCAGCGCGTCCTGCTGGCCGGGCTGTTCGGTGCGGGCACCGGCCACCCGGTGACCGCCGTCGGCGACCCCTGCCAGGCCATCTACGGCTGGCGCGGCGCCTCCGTCGCCAACCTCGACGACTTCCCCACGCACTTCGCCCACGCCGACGGCCGCCCCGCCACCCGGCAGGCGCTCAGCGAGAACCGCCGCAGCGGCGGCCGCCTCCTCGACCTCGCCAACGGCCTCGCCGAGCCGCTGCGCGCCATGCACGCGGGCGTGCAGGCCCTGCGCCCGGCCCCCGGCGCCGAGTACGACGGCACGGTCCGCTGCGCGCTGCTGCGCACCCACGCCGAGGAGATCGACTGGATCGCCGACTCCGTCGCCCACCTCGTGCACACCGGCACGCCCCCCGGCGAGATCGCCGTGCTGTGCCGTACGGCCACCGACTTCGCCGAGATCCAGGGCGCCCTCGTCACCCGGGACATCCCCGTCGAGGTGGTCGGCCTGTCCGGGCTGCTGCATCTGCCCGAGGTCGCCGACCTCGTCGCCGTCTGCGAGGTGCTCCAGGACCCGGGCGCCAACGCCTCCCTGGTGCGGCTGCTGACCGGCCCGCGCTGGCGCATCGGCCCGCGCGATCTCGCCCTGCTGGGCCGGCGGGCCCGGCTGCTGGTCGCCCACGCGCGCGTGGCGGACACCGACGACCCGGACCGCCGGCTCGCCGCGGCCGTGGAGGGGGTCGACCCGTCCGAGGTGATATCGCTCGCCGACGCCCTCGACACCTTCGTCGACGCACCCGTGGAGACCGCCGCGGACGACGACGGGCTGCCGTTCTCGCCGGACGCGCGCGTGCGCTTCGCCCGCCTGGCCACCGAGCTGCGCGAACTGCGCCGCTCGCTGGCCGACCCGCTGATGGACGTACTGCACCGGGTCCTGGCCGTCACCGGCCTGGAGGTGGAGCTGTCGGCGTCCCCGCACGCCCTGGCCGCCCGCCGCCGCGAGACCCTGTCCAACTTCCTCGACGTCGCCGCCTCCTTCGCGGCGAGCGACGGCGAGGCCACCCTGCTGGCCTTCCTCGGCTTCCTGCGCACCGCCGCCCAGTACGAGAAGGGCCTCGACAACGCGCTGCCCGGCGGCGAGAACACCGTCAAGGTGCTCACCGCGCACAAGTCCAAGGGCCTGGAGTGGGACGTCGTCGCCGTGCCCGGCCTGGTCAGCGGCACCTTCCCCAGCGCCCAGGGCCGCGAGAAGTGGACCGCGCAGGCCAAGGTGGTCCCGCACGCCCTGCGCGGCGACGCCGACACCCTGCCCGACGCCGGATCCTGGGACGCGCGCGGCATGAAGGCGTTCCACGAGGCCATGAAGGAGCACCAGCACACCGAGGAGCTGCGCCTCGGCTACGTCACCTTCACCCGCCCGCGGTCCCTGCTGCTCGGCTCCGGCCACTGGTGGGGCCCCAGCCAGAAGAAGCCGCGCGGCCCCTCCGACTTCCTCAAGGCCCTGTACGACCACTGCGCGGCCGGACACGGCGAGATCGAGGCCTGGGCCGAGGAACCCGCCGAGGACGAGGAGAACCCGGCCCTCGGCACGCCCACGGCCGACCAGGTGTGGCCGCTGCCGCTGGACGCCGCGGCGCTGGCTCGCCGCCGCGCGGCCGCCGAGACCGTCCTCGCCCACCTGGACACCCTGGCCGCCCAGCCGGACGGCCCCCCGCCCGCGGCCCACGACCCCGCCGCCTTCGAGGATCCCGACTGGCCCCCGCCCCCGGACGACGAGGATCCGTACGGCCCGGACGCCTACGGCGACGAACCCCCGTACGACGATCCCGACGACTGGGACTCCTGGGGAGCGGACCGGCCGACGGTCCCGCACCAGGCGACCGCCCCCGCCGAGCCGGAACCCCGCCCCACCCGGGACGAGCGCACCCCCGAGGAGGAGCTGACCCCCGAGGAGGCCCGCACCGTCGCCTCCTGGGACCGCGACCTGGACGCCCTCACCGGCGAGCTGCTGCGCGCCCGCAGGACCGTCACGGACGTTCCGCTGCCCGCCAGCCTGACCGCGTCCCAGCTGCTGCTTCTCGCCGCCGACCCGGACGGGCTCGCACAGGAACTCGCACGCCCCATGCCGCGCCCCCCACAACCGGCCGCGCGCCGGGGCATCCGCTTCCACGCCTGGGTCGAGGCCCGCTTCGAGGAGCTGACGCTGCCCCTGCTGGAACCGGACGAGCTGCCGGGCAGCGACGCCGAGATCAGCGACGAGCGCGACCTGGAAGCCCTGAAAGAGGCCTTCGAACGCACCGAGTACGCCCGGCGCACCCCGTACCGGGTGGAGGCGCCCTTCCAGCTCACGCTCGCCGGCCGTGTCGTCCGCGGCCGCATCGACGCCGTCTACCGGAACGGACACGGGTCGTCGGCGACGTACGAGATCGTGGACTGGAAGACCGGTCACCACCGCACCGCCGACCCGCTCCAGCTCGCGGTGTACCGCCTGGCCTGGGCCGAGCAGCAGGGCGTGCCGCTCGCCTCGGTCACGGCCGCCTTCCTGTACGTGCGCAGCGGTGAGGTCGTACGCCCCGCGCACCTCCCGGACCGGGCCGCGCTGGAGCGGCTGCTCGACGGCGAACCGGAACCGGGCCCCGGTGTCACCGAAGTGACACGGGGCGGAACCTAGGTGTGACGAACCGCCCGCCGAGGATGTCGGTGCGGGCCGATAGGCTCGTGAGCATGAGCCAGACCCCGGACAGCGCCGTCCGCACGTACATCGAGCAGCATCGCGCCGCCTTCCTCGACGACCTCGCCGCATGGCTGCGCATCCCTTCCGTGTCGGCCCAGCCCGAGCACGCGCCCGACGTACGGCGCAGCGCCGAATGGCTCGCCGCCAAGCTGCGCGAGACCGGCTTCCCGACCGCCGAGATCTGGCCGACCGACGGCGCCCCGGCCGTGTTCGCCGAGTGGCCCTCGGGCGACCCGGACGCGCCGACCGTCCTGGTCTACGGCCACCACGACGTGCAGCCCGCCGCCCGCGAGGACGGCTGGGACAGCGAGCCCTTCGAGCCGGTCGTCCGCGACAACCGCCTCTACGCGCGCGGTGCGGCCGACGACAAGGGCCAGGTGTTCTTCCACACACTGGGCGTCCGCGCCCACCTCGCCGCCACCGGCCGCACCGCCCCCGCCGTCAACCTGAAGCTGCTCGTCGAGGGCGAGGAGGAGTCCGGCTCCCCGCACTTCCGGGCCCTGGTGGAGCAGCGGGCCGAGCGGCTCGCCGCCGACGCCGTGATCGTCTCCGACACCGGCATGTGGGCGGAGGACACCCCCACCGTGTGCACCGGCATGCGCGGCCTCGCCGAGTGCGAGATCCGGCTGTACGGCCCCGACCAGGACATCCACTCCGGATCCTTCGGCGGCGCCGTGCCCAACCCGGCCACCGCCGTCGCCCGCCTGGTCGCCGCCCTGCACGACGAGCACGCGCGCGTGGCGGTCCCCGGCTTCTACGACGGCATCGTCGAGCTGACCGACCGCGAGCGCGAACTCTTCGCCGAGCTGCCCTTCGACGAGGAGCGCTGGCTGCGCACCGCCAAGTCCTACGCCGCCCAGGGCGAGGCCGGACACACCACCCTGGAGCGCATCTGGGCCCGCCCGACCGCCGAGGTCAA
This sequence comes from Streptomyces sp. NPDC127190, assembly GCF_042672505.1. Lineage (NCBI taxonomy): Bacteria > Bacillati > Actinomycetota > Actinomycetes > Kitasatosporales > Streptomycetaceae > Streptomyces > Streptomyces sp. NPDC127190. The sequence goes on along the minus strand of NZ_JBHXVE010000001.1, from coordinate 604,188 downwards.
CGGCATCGGCGGCGGCTACCAGGGCGCCGGCAGCAAGACGATCATCCCGTCCACGGCGCTGGTCAAGCTGTCGTTCCGGCTGGTCGCGGGCCAGGAGCCGGACCACATCGAGAAGGCCGTCCGCGCCTGGGTCGCCGACCAGATACCCGCCGGCATCCGCTGCGAGATCGACTTCGGCTCCGCCACGCGCCCCTGTCTGACCCCGCTCGGCCACCCCGCGCTGGAGTCCGTGGCCCGCGCGATGGGCCGCGCCTTCCAGAGCCCCGTCCGCTACACCCGCGAGGGCGGCTCCGGCCCCGCCGCCGACCTCCAGGAAGTCCTCGGAGCCCCCGTGCTCTTCCTGGGCATCTCCGTCCCCTCCGACGGCTGGCACGCCCCGAACGAGAAGGTCGAACTGGACCTGCTCCTCAAGGGCGTCGAGACCAGCGCGTACCTGTGGGGCGACCTGGCCGAGAACTGGCGTCCCGCATCCTGACCGGACGGCGCCGTACGGACGGCATCGCGCGCGGGGCACACTGGAGGGACGCCCCGCCCGCCCCGCCCGCGCCCGGCCCGGTGCCGCCCACTCCGTGTCCCGCCGAACCGCCCGCCGAACCGAACCGCCGCCACTGGGGGAGTTGGAAGCACCCGTGACCACCTGGACCGACGACACCGCCGACCGACCCATCTCGCTGACCGCTCCGAGCGGCATCGACCGCGCCGCGCACCACCGGCTGGACGAGGCCTGGCTCGCGGCGGCGTGGAGCCACCCCACGACCCGCTGCTTCGTGGTCTCCGGCGGCCAGGTGCTCATCGACGAGACACCGGACGGCCGGACCGAGCTGGTCATGACGCCGTCGTTCGAGGCCCCGCTCACCGAGGCGCACCGCTACTTCCTCGGCATCGACGAGGAGGGCGTGAGCTACTTCGCGCTCCAGAAGGACTCGCTGCCCGGCCGGATCGACCAGTCGGCGAGACCGGCGGGCCTGCGCGAGGCGGGCCTGCTGCTGTCGCCGCGCGACGCCGGGCTCATGGTGCACGCGGTCGGCCTGGAGAACTGGCAGCGCACCCACCGCTTCTGCTCCCGCTGCGGGGAGCGCACGGTCATCGCCGCCGCCGGCCACATCCGCCGCTGCTCGGCCTGCGGAGCCGAGCACTACCCGCGCACCGACCCGGCCGTGATCATGGCCGTGACCGACGCGGACGACCGCATCCTGCTCGGCCGGCAGATGCACTGGCCCGAGGGCCGCTTCTCCACGCTCGCGGGGTTCGTGGAGCCGGGCGAGTCCATCGAGCAGGCGGTGCGCCGCGAGGTGTCGGAGGAGGTCGGCGTCACCGTCGGCCCGGTCGAGTACGTCGCCAGCCAGCCCTGGCCCTTCCCGTCCAGCCTGATGCTCGGCTTCATGGCCCGCGCGACCACCACGGAGATCGACGTCGACGGCGACGAGATCCACGAGGCCCGCTGGTTCTCCCGCGAGGAGCTGCACGACGCCTTCGAGTCCGGCGAGGTGCTGCCGCCCTACGGCATCTCCATCGCCGCCCGGCTGATCGAGATGTGGTACGGCAAGCCGCTGCCGACCCGCGGCTCCTTCTGAGACACCCGCACGTAGGCTGCGGCGTCCTGGTATGGGACAGAACAGAGCGGGGCGGCCCCTGACGGATCAGGGACCGCCCCGCTGCCGCGCAGCCGCTCAGCGCGTCACGCGGCCAGCTTCTGCTTCACCTGGGCCAGCGACGGGTTCGTCAGCGTCGAGCCGTCCGCGAAGAGCACGGTCGGAACCGTCTGGTTCCCGCCGTTCGCCTTCTCCACGAAGGCGGCGGACGCGGGGTCCTGCTCGATGTTGATCTCGGTGTAGGCGATGCCCTCCCGGTCCAGCTGGCTCTTCAGCCGCCGGCAGTAGCCGCACCACGTCGTGCTGTACATCGTCACAGTGCCCTGCATGTGTCTCGCGCTCCTCGGGACTGGGGAAAAGTCGTCCAGGGGGAGAACGTAAGCCACCGGCCCGCCATTCCCACCCGGGGTATGACCGACCCGTGTGACACCTGCCGCATTAATACGACGAAACCCTCCCGCCTGTGGACAACCGACGCGGCAGCCCCGGGCGACCTGGCAGCATGGCGGTGTGACAGCAGCAACGCACTCCCCTCTCTTCCCGCAGGTACCGGCCTCGGCCGACGCGGTGCTCGAAGGGCTCGACCCCGAGCAGCGCGAGGTGGCCACCGCCCTGCACGGACCGGTGTGCGTGCTGGCCGGAGCCGGCACCGGCAAGACCCGGGCGATCACCCACCGCATCGCCTACGGCGTGCGCGCCGGGATCCTCCAGCCGTCCAGCGTGCTCGCCGTCACCTTCACCAACCGCGCCGCCGGAGAGATGCGCGGCCGGCTCCGCCAGCTCGGCGCCCAGGGCGTCCAGGCCCGCACCTTCCACTCCGCCGCCCTCCGTCAGCTCCAGTACTTCTGGCCGAAAGCGATCGGTGGCAGCATGCCCCGGATCGCCGAACGCAAGCTCCAGCTCGTCGCGGACGCGGCCGCCGCCTGCGGCACCCGGCTCGACCGGGGCGAGCTGCGCGATGTCACCGCGGAGATCGAATGGTCCAAGGTCACCCAGACCGTCCCCGCGGACTACCCGTACGCGGCTGCGAAGGCCGGCCGCGAGGCCCCGCGTGACCCGGCCGAGATCGCCCATCTCTACGCGGCCTACGAGGACGCCAAACGCGACCGCGCGGTGATCGACTTCGAGGACGTCCTGCTGCTGACCGTCGCCATCCTCCAGGACCGGCAGGACATCGCCGAACAGGTCCGCGCCCAGTACCAGCACTTCGTGGTCGACGAGTACCAGGACGTCAGCCCGCTCCAGCAGCGGCTGCTCGAGCTGTGGCTCGGCGACCGCGACAACCTGTGCGTCGTCGGTGACGCCAGCCAGACGATCTACTCGTTCACGGGCGCAACCCCCGACCACCTCCTCGACTTCCGCGTCCGCCACCCGCACGCCACCGTCGTCAAACTGGTCCGCGACTACCGCTCCACCCCCCAGGTGGTGCGCCTCGCCAACGGCCTGCTCGCCCAGGCCCGCGGCCGCGCCGCCGACCACCGGCTGGAACTGGTCTCCCAGCGCGCCGCGGGCCCCGAACCCGGCTACACCGAGTACGCCGACGAGCCCGCCGAGGCCGAAGGCGCCGCCCGCCGCATCCGCGAACTGATCGACGCCGGCGTCCCCGCCGCCGAGATCGCCGTCCTGTTCCGTACGAACGCCCAGTCCGAGACCTACGAACAGGCACTCGCCGACGCCGGCGTCCCCTACCAGCTGCGCGGCGCCGAGCGCTTCTTCGACCGGCCGGAGGTGCGCAAGGCGGGCGCGGCCCTGCGCGCCGCCGCCCGCTTCGGAGGCAACGACTCCCTGCTGGACGACGTCGTCGACCTGCCCTCACAGGTGCGGGCCGTGCTGTCCGGCGAAGGCTGGACCGACCAGCCGCCGGCCGGCTCCGGAGCCGTCAGGGAGCGCTGGGAGTCCCTCGCCGCCCTGTTCAGCCTGGCCCAGGACCTCGCCGCCGCCAGGCCGGGCGCCACTCTCGCCGATTTCGTGGCCGAGTTGGACGAACGGAGCAACGCCCAGCACGCCCCGACCGTGCAGGGCGTCACCCTCGCTTCCCTGCACGCCGCCAAGGGACTGGAATGGGACGTCGTCTTCCTGGTCGGCGTCGCCGAGGGCATGCTCCCCATCACCTACGCCAAGACCGACGAGCAGATCGAGGAGGAACGCCGCCTCCTCTATGTCGGCGTCACCCGCGCCCGTGAGCGGCTCCATGTCTCCTGGGCGCTGTCCCGGTCCCCCGGCGGCCGGCCGAACCGCAGACCCAGCCGCTTCCTGGACGGCCTGCGCCCCGGCACCACCCCCACCGTCGGCCGCTCCGGCGCCGGTGCCGCCGGCAGCGTCGAGCGCGGGACCACCCCGGTCGCCGGCGCCGCACCCCGCCGCACCCAGCGCACCCCGGCCCGCTGCCGGGTCTGCGGCCGCACCCTCACCGACGCCGGTGAGATGAAACTGATGCGCTGCGAGGACTGCCCCTCCGACATGGACGAGGGGCTCTACGAGCGGCTGCGGGAGTGGCGGGCGGTCCAGGCGGAGCGCAGCGGCCAGCCCGACTTCTGCGTGTTCACCGACCGCACCCTGATCGCCATCGCCGAGGCGCGGCCCGAGAACACCGCCGAACTCTCCCGCATCCCCGGCGTCCTCAGCCGCAAGCTGCGCAGCTACGGCGCCGACGTTCTGGCCATCTGCGCAGGCCAGACACTCGGGGACGCCGACGTGAGCGAGTGATACGAACTCGTCGAAAAAATAGTTTGCGCATGCCCCGGCAATCCCCATAGGTTCTAGGCACGGAAGCAACGGCCTTCTCCAAGGGCCGGACTCCGTGTTGTACTTGCATATCCGCACGGACTGGTTCACCCCAGTCCCATGAGACGCCGAGAGGAGGCGAGTCCAGTGATCAGCATCAACACCAGCACCAACAGCACGGCCAAAATGACCGATCGCTCGGCCGTCTCCCTGTCCATGCTCGGCGTCTCGTACCAGGGCACCGGTCTGTCCGGCATTCGTGCCGTCCGTCCGGCGTCCTCCCTGTCCCTCGCGGGCCTTCCCGTCCGCGAGCGGAATGAGCGGAACGAGCGACCGACCAAGGCACTGGAAACGGTAGAGGCACAGGCACATGCCTATGCCTTTGCGGCGGCCGGTGCCGGATTCCGCAAGCAGACGACGCAGCACCACCTGATGTGGGCCTTCCGTGGGCCAGAACCCTGGAGTGATCCAGCCTGATCGCCGATCAGGCCGGCGCCTTCAGGGCCGCGGAACCCCATCCGGGATCCGCGGCCCTTCTGTTTTCCCCGAACGGGGACGACGGGACGAAGGGGCCTCGGGACAACGAAAGAACCCGGTACCAAGCCACCCGGTCAACCGGCCGGACCGACAGACGAGGAAGACGAACCGTGCAACTCGAAGCGCACGCCCCGTCCGTACCGCCTTCGCAAACGATCCCCCCGCCCGGCCTCACGGAGGACTCCACCTTGACCCCCCTCACCGCGCTCACCGCGCTCGACGACGCCATCGAGAACCTCGGCGTACCCGTCCCGTGCCGCTCCTACGACCCGGAGGTCTTCTTCGCCGAGTCGCCCGCGGACGTCGAGTACGCCAAGTCCCTGTGCCGCACCTGCCCGCTGATGGAGGCCTGCCTCGCCGGCGCCAAGGAGCGGCGTGAGCCCTGGGGTGTCTGGGGCGGCGAGCTGTTCGTCCAGGGTGTCGTCGTCGCCCGGAAGCGGCCGCGTGGTCGCCCGCGGAAGAACCCGGTCACGGCATGAACACCGCAGGAACGATCGATCGCCCCCTCACGCACGACCCCAAGAAGCAGGCCCCGATGAAGCCGTCCACCAGCGAGCCCGCAGGCTCCGCGACCCCAGACTTCACCACCACCGGCGCCACCGAGGCGCGCCAGAACAGGACCCGAGAGATGCAACTCATGCAAGAAGCCCTGGCCCGTGCGCATATGCACGAGCGACTCCATGACGCCCGCAGGGAGGGCCGGGCCATGAGCCTGGTCGTCGCCCAGCGGATGCAGCGCCGGGCCGAGCGCGCCTCGCTGCGCGCCCGCCGGGCGCTGGCCATGGCCGTCATGCAGTAATTCGCACACCTGAAGCAGTGACCCCCGGCACCGGGGGGTGCAGCCTCCCCGGCGGGGGGGGCGGCGGGCGGCCGGCCCCCGGCCCCCCCGGGGGGTGGGGGCGGGCCCCCGCCCGCGGCGCGGTCACGGCCGCGCGGGGCG